>JACRMU010000068.1:16895-43454 GCA_016219515.1 Deltaproteobacteria bacterium | reverse complement strand
CCCGAAGAACGCCTTCACCATCTCGACGACCTTCGGGATGCGGGTGGAGCCGCCGACGAGGACGACCTCGTCGATCTTCCCGACCGTGATGCCGGCGTCCCGGACGGCCACCTCGCACGGCTTGAGGGTACGGTCCAGGATGTCCTGCACCATCTGCTCGAACTTCGCCCGCGACAGCTTCATCTGCAGGTGCTTCGGGCCGGTGGCGTCCGCCGTCACGAACGGCAGGCTGATCTCGGTCTCCATCGTCGAGGAGAGCTCGATCTTCGCCTTCTCGGCCGCCTCCCGCAGGCGCTGCAGCGCGGTGCGGTCCTTCGACAGGTCGATCCCCTGGTCCTTCCGGAACTCGGCCACGATCCATTCGATCAGCCGCTGGTCGAGGTTGTCGCCGCCCAGGTGCGTGTCCCCGTTGGTCGACTTCACCTCCACCACGTTGTCGCCGACTTCGAGGACGGAGATGTCGAAGGTGCCGCCGCCGAAGTCGAAGACCGCGATCAGCTCGTTCTTCTTCCGGTCGAGGCCGTACGCCAGCGCCGCCGCCGTGGGCTCGTTGATGATCCGCAGGACCTCGAGCCCCGCGATCGTCCCTGCGTCCTTGGTCGCCTGCCGCTGGGAGTCGTTGAAGTATGCCGGCACCGTGATGACGGCCTTCTTCACCTCCTCGCCGAGGTAGGTCTCCGCCGCCTTTTTCAGCTTGCCGAGCACCATGGCGGAGATCTGCGGGGGCGTGTACTCCTTCCCGTCGGCGGAAACGCGCGCGTCCTGGTTGGGGCCGCGGACCACCTTGTAGGGGACGAGCTTCATCTCCTCGCTGACTTCGTCGACCCTGCGGCCCATGAACCGCTTGATGGAAAAGATGGTGTTCTCGGCGTTCAGGACCGCCTGGCGCTTCGCCACCTGGCCGACGAGAATCTCGCCGCCCTTTCCAATGGCCACCACCGAGGGCGTAAGGCGGCTTCCTTCCTCGTTGATGATGACCTTGGGCTCTCCGCCTTCCATGACGGCGACGACCGAGTTCGTCGTCCCGAGGTCGATCCCGATGATTTTCGCCATCGCTTTTTCGCTCCTTCCTGGTATGGTTTCTCTCTGCTTCAGCTCTCTCTCAGCTCTCTCTCAGCACCTTCGCGATGAAACGCACGAGCACCTGTCCGTCGAACGGCTTGGTCACGTACCCCGTGACGCCCGCCCCGACCGCCCACATCCTGCGGGCCCGGCTGTCCTCGGCGGTCAGAAGCAAAACGGGGATGCGCGTGGCGATCCGCCCGATCTCGAGCAACGCCTCCACCCCTCCCAGCGACGGAGTGTCGAGGTCGACCACCAGGAGATCGGTCCCCCCCCGGACCACGCTCTGCAGCCCGACGGTCCCGTCCGTGAAAATCTCGGTCATGGCGCCCGCCTCGGACAACGAACCGAGCAGCGACCCCATCGATCCGAAATCGTCCGCCAACGTATCCGCTATCAGCACTACCCTGTGCGTCGCCATCTCCGTCTCCGCGCTGAAATACACCAAGTTCCGTGCCATCTTCCCCGCCGCCGACCATAAAGTATAGTTGATTGATATTGAACAGCAATTTGATTTATCGAGGGCCTGATAACTCCTTCTTGGTCAAAAGATGGGTGCCATATTGACACACATAGCGCGACATTTCGTGCCATAAAGGCGCAGTCATGCGCGGAGCACACGGACGGAAGACGCACGCCGCAGGAGTCCCCCTCGCGGGAGCCGCAGGCGACACCGACTGTACAGGGGTAAGGCGCAGCGGCTTTCGTCCGTCATACGATACGTTGCTCGCTCTTGTGCTACCATGTCGTTGTGTCACGTTGTTGTTGAGGATTCATGGATTTCCCGATAAGATTTCCAGGATCTCGCAGGATCATCCTTCGGAAAAATAACGCGGAAACCGGATGAAATTACTCCATTTCTACAGAAGGCCCATTCTGTCCCGGACGGGGAAGAACCATCTTCTCTCGATCGCCAGGAAGAGGGTCTCCCCCGCCATCGTTGACCTGGAGACCGAATTCTGCTTCAACATCGAAGCGACGGCTCCTCTCGCCAAATCGGAAATCGACACGCTCCGCTGGCTCCTGTCGGAAACCTTCGAGCCCGGGAATTTCTCTCCCGCAAGTTTTCATGGTGCGGACCATGCCCTGGAAGTGGGGCCCAGGATGAACTTCTCGACGGCGTGGTCGACGAACGCGGTTTCCGTCTGCCATGCCTGCGGCCTGAAAAAGATCACCCGGATCGAGAGGTCCCGAAGATACCGGATCAAGGGAAACTCCCGGCTTACGAAGGAGCAGGCGGAGCGGTTCCTGTCCGAGGTCCACGACCGGATGACGGAATGCCCCTACCCGCGGCCGCTTTCGACGTTCGAAACGGGGATTCGGCCCGAGTCCGTCGTTCTCGTGCCGCTGAGGGAAGAAGGGATCCCCGCGCTCGCGAAGATCAACGCAACGCTTGGGCTCGGCCTCGACGACTGGGACCTTCGGTATTACCACGACCTGTTCGTGAACGATCTGAAGCGGAACCCGACCAACGTGGAATGCTTCGACCTGAGCCAGTCCAACAGCGAGCATTCCCGCCACTGGTTCTTCAAGGGGAAGCTGATCGTCGACGGGAAAGAAATCCCCGACACCCTCATGCGGATCGTGAAGGAGCCGTTGAAGGCCCATCCGGCCAACAGCGTGATCGCCTTCAGGGACAATTCCAGCGCCATCGAAGGGTACAGGATCAAAACCATCCTCCCCGAAAACCCCGGCCGGTATTCACGGTTCGAAAAGACCGCGGTGAAATACGACCTGATCTTCACGGCCGAAACCCATAACTTCCCGAGCGGAGTGGCCCCGTTCCCCGGCGCGGAAACCGGCACGGGAGGGAGGATCCGCGACGTGCAGGCCACGGGAAAGGGCGGGTTGGTCGTCGCGGGGACCGCCGCCTACTGCGTCGGCAACCTGCGGATCCCGGGCTATCCCCTTCCCTGGGAAGATGCATCGTTCGAATATCCGGGCAACCTCGCCACGCCGCTGCAGATCGAGATCCAGGCGAGCAACGGAGCGTCCGACTACGGGAACAAGTTCGGCGAGCCCCTCATCCAGGGGTTCACGCGCTCTTTCGGACTGAAGCTGCCCGGCGGCGAGCGGCGGGAATGGATCAAGCCGATCATGTTCACCGGCGGGGTCGGCCAGATGGACGCGAGGCACGCCGAAAAGGAGCCGCCCGAAAAAGGGATGCTCGTCACGAAGATCGGGGGGCCCGCATACCGGATCGGCACGGGCGGCGGGGCCGCGTCGAGCATGATCCAGGGCGAGAACATCGCGGAGCTCGATTTCAACGCCGTCCAGCGCGGGGACGCCGAGATGGAGCAGAAGGTCAACCGCGTGATCCGCGCCTGCGTGGAAATGGGGTATGACAATCCGATCGTCAGCATCCACGACCAGGGGGCCGGGGGGAACTGCAACGTCGTCAAGGAGATCGTCTACCCCGCCGGCGCGAAGATCGAGGTCCGGAAGATCCAGAGCGGGGACGCGACCCTTTCGGTACTCGAGCTGTGGGGCGCCGAATACCAGGAGCAGAACGCGCTTCTCCTACGGCCGGAAAGCGCACTCCTGTTCGAGGAGATCTGCCGCAGGGAAAAGGTCCCCTGCGCCTTCATCGGGCAAATCACCGGGGACGGCCGTATCGTCCTGCACGACGAAGCCGACGGAAGCGCGCCGGTCGACCTCGACCTGAAAAAGATCCTGGGCGACATGCCGCAGAAGACGTTCCGGCTCGACAGGACCCGGCCGGCCCTTGCGCCGCTTTCGCTTCCCGAGGGCCTTCGAGCCAGGGACGCGCTCGACCGGGTCCTGCGGCTGGTCTCCGTCGGATCGAAGCGGTTCCTCACGAACAAGGTGGACCGCAGCGTAACGGGACTGATCGCGAGGCAGCAGTGCGCGGGCCCGCTCCAGCTCACGGTTTCCGACGTGGCCGTGATCGCCCAGAGCCATTTCGGCCTGACCGGCGCAGCGATCTCCATCGGCGAGCAGCCGATCAAGACCCTGATCGACCCCGCCGCGATGGCGCGGCTCTCCGTGGGAGAGGCGCTGACCAACATCGTATTCGCGAAGATCGGCGCGCTGGAGGACATCAAGTGCTCCGGGAACTGGATGTGGGCCGCCAAGCTCCCCGGCGAAGGGGCGAAGCTCTACGACGCGGCGGTCGCGATGCGGGACATCATGATCGAGCTCGGGATCGCCGTCGACGGCGGGAAGGACAGCCTTTCGATGGCGGCGAAGGTCGTCTCCGGGGGAAGCGGCGAAACCGTAAAATCCCCCGGGACGCTCGTCATCTCCGCCTATGCGCCGTGCCCGGACATCACGAAGGTGATCACGCCCGACATCAAGATGCCGGGAAAGAGCCGGATCCTTTTCATCGACCTGGGGAGCGGAAGGAACCGGCTCGGCGGATCCGCCCTTGCGCAGGCGTACGGCCAGGTTGGCGACGAATCCCCGGACGTGGACGATCCGGCACTGCTCCGGCGCGCTTTCAACGCCGTCCAGGGCCTGATTTCGGGCGGGCTGGCGCTGTCCGGGCACGATCGAAGCGACGGGGGGCTCGTCACGACGCTGCTGGAGATGGCATTCTCGGGAAATTGCGGGCTGGACATCCGCATGGAAGAAGCCGACGCCGTATCCGCCCTGTTCTCCGAGGAGCTCGGCCTGGCGATCGAATATCTTCCGAAACACGAGAGCCGCATCGTCTCCCGGCTGGCGAAGGCGAAGGTCCCGCATCGGATCATCGGCAATACGACAATAGCGAAGCGCATTCGGATCCGGTCCGGCGGCAGGCCGGTCCTGAACGAAGACATGAGGGTGCTCCGGAGCGTCTGGGAGGAAACGAGCCACCGGCTGGAAATGCTCCAGGCGAATCCCGCATGCGTCGCCGAGGAAAAAGGGAACATCCACGACAGGCCGGGGCCCTCCTACAAGCTCGCGTTCCGGCCGGAACCCTCGTCGGCGGCCGTCATGAAAAAGAGGAAGAAGCCGTCCGTCGCGGTCATCCGGGAAGAGGGAAGCAACAGCGACCGGGAGATGTCGTCGGCGTTCTTCCAGGCGGGGTTCGACGTCTGGGACGCGACGATGACCGACTTCCTCGAAGGGAAGGTGGACCTCGACGATTTCCGGGGGGTGGCCTTCGTCGGAGGATTCAGCTATGCGGACGTGATGGACTCCGCGAAAGGGTGGGCGGGGGTCATCCGGTTCAACAAAAACATCTACGACCGGTTCCGGAAGTTCTACGAAAGGCCCGACACGTTCAGCCTCGGCGTGTGCAACGGGTGCCAGTTGATGGCGCTGCTCGGCTGGGTCCCATGGCACGGGATCGAGGACAGGCACCAGCCGCGATTCATTCACAACGTCTCGGGACGGTTCGAGTCCCGGTTTTCGACCGTCCGGATCTTCCCGAGCCCCTCCGTTATGCTGAAAGGGATGGAGGGCTCCACCCTGGGGATCTGGGTCGCCCACGGGGAAGGGAGGGCCTATTTCCCCGGGAAAGAGATCCTGAAAAAAGTGGAATCCCTCTCCCTCGCACCGGTACGGTACGTCGACGACAAGGGGAGAACGACGATGGAATACCCCTTCAACCCGAACGGGTCGGCCGACGGCATCGCGGCCCTCTGCTCACCCGACGGCCGTCACCTTGCGATCATGCCTCACCCCGAACGGACATTCCTTAAATGGCAATGGGGATGGATGCCCGAGGAATGGAAAAAAACGCTCAAAGCATCCCCGTGGCTGACGATGTTCCGGAATGCGAGGGAATGGTGCGAGCGGGGCTCGGCCATCGATGGCCGAGGGAAGCGGCGGCGGGCGGCGGGGAGGACGGTCACAGCCCCGCGCTGATGCCGAGGAGGATGCGGTAGCTGACGTCGTGCTGGGTGCCGTTCATATCCTGAAGGATCGGGAAGCCCGTCGAAAGATATGCGCTCCATCTGTCCTGATAATTGAACCGCACCCCCGGCGAGAGAAAGATGGTCGTCCCGCCGCTGTTGTCGTCCCCGATCCCCTGCACCGTCTGCTTCCGCTTCCAATCGCCCGTTGCCTCGAGGATGAAATCCCAGGCGATGTGCCTGTGAAGGGCCGCGTGCTTCCGTTCCTGCGCCGGGGAGGCATCGTGGGAATCGTGGCGGCCCGGGACGAACCGGCAGGAAATCGCCGCCCCGTAGTGAAGCATGTCCCCGAGGTCGGTCCCCTGCGCCCCCTTCGTCGCGATGGCGTACAGGAGGCTTGCATCCAGCGAGGCGGGTCCCCACCTGCGGGTTGCAGATAACCCGACCAGGGGGTCCCAGGATCCCGATCCCGGCTGGAATTCCGTCGCAAACCGCGCCCCTGAAAGGTCCTTTTCCCGCGTGGTCCCCGTCGGCATCTTCAGCCCGAACAGCAGCGACAGGTCCGCGCCCGCTTTCTCCTGACGCGCGAAGCGGTACATTCCGAACAGGGAAAGGTCCCCGATCCCCTCGGAGTCTCCGTGGACGTGGACTTCCGGCGTCCCATCCTCCATCATGTGACCCTCGCGGATCCCCCGGCGGACGACGTAAGGGATGTGGAAGCCCAGGGAAAAATCTTCCGTGAGGCCGTAGCCGGCTCCAAAGAAAACGGTGCGCTCGTCGTCGATGGAATGGACTTCCATCCCCGCCGCGGCCAGTTCCTCTAACCTGCCGTTGGAGATCCTGTCGAACTTCAGATAGTCTCCGCGCAGGTCGAAGCTCCACTGCTTCCTGGGAACCGGCACCGCGGATATCGTGGTGATCGGACCCGCGGACCCCGTTCCGAACCCGGCGGAAGGGTGGTGCGCCGGGGCTTCCCCGGCCGCAAGGAGCACGATGAGGGCAACGGCGCTCGCCGTCCTGCGTGGCTCGATCGACAATGTGTCTCCGAATCCGGCGGGGACCCGCCTGCGAATTGCCGGTAAGATAACATGCATATCAACATGGTTTCATGGAATTCCCCGTGGTTGCCCCGCAATGCCACGGAGGAAACGACTGCCGAAAATAAATGGCCCGAAGCGCTTCCGCCCGGGGCGCCCCGGGCCCCGCCCCTTTAAGAAATCCCTTACTCTTTCTTGATCCCTTCCAGGATTGGGGGCCTGGAAGCAGGATCATTCGTCATACGAGTATCCCCTTCGCAAAGGCAAGCTGGAATGCGGCAAGAGTAAAACCGTCACGTATTTCCCCGAGCGATATACGATCTTTTAACCGATCATACCGTTCCATGACGAACCAGGAAAAAGCTTCCGTAGGTTCCGGTCTCGGCTCCGGGATATCGCCTCCGACCAAAACGTAATACGCCGCCACCTCCGTTGCCAGCAATCCGGTATTCGGCCAGATCGACCCAAGTCGTTCGATTTTTTCGGGTTCAAGCCCGACTTCTTCCGCCAACTCTTTTTTCACCGCTTCCATTTCCGACTGACCTTCTTCCCGGTAACCTCTCGGCAATTCGATCTCCCAACGGCGCGTCGCATGACGAAAAACGTTTCTGAGCACGATTTTCCCTCTCCATACGGGTAACAACACGACGCCGGATGCACCGGAAAGAGAGGGGCGCTCGAAAATTCGCAAATAAGTCCCTGCGGAACCATTCGGAAATTTCACGGGATCTCGTACGACGACGATATATTCATCTTCAAACACAGTCCCAACTTGTGTAAAACGTTCATCGACACCCGAAAATTTGGACGATTCCCTCTTTTTTCCGATCCTGTTTACGGAAATCTCATCCGACACAATTTCTATTTCTTCCCTTCCGCTGTTGCCGGAATATCTCGCCCAATCCGGAAGGATACGCAAGTACCCATGATTCGAATCCATTTCATTGCCCTCTCTTTTTCAAACTGGCGGCACCTAACAAATCGCGATATATGACCCCTGCGAAATCCTTTTCCTTCTTTTTATGGAGATACGCCGGGAGCCAACTATTGAACGCGCCAAGCCTTGTATGTGGAGAATCGATAGATTCCACGGTCTCAAGGAATGGGTCGACATCAACCCCGAATTCGAACGTATGCGTTATTCCAATCCGCACCGCCGCCACGACCAAAGGATTGGACAATTTGTGCCCATACAACCGGATCTCCTTACCCATTCTTGGTTCTTTTGTCATTATTCGTGGAAGGACCGCCGAAATGAACTGAACATGACTTTCAAAAGGCCCCCTGGGTATCTCTTCTCCCTGTGCCGTAATTCGCGACCGATGGAATGAACCGGCAGATTCTATCCATTTTTGATCAAGCAATATCTCTTCCCATACTTTTTCCCAATAATTTATTCGCATCCCTTTCCAATCCGACCTTTGGCTTAAGCTGTTTGTTACTGTGTTCGTTTTTTTTATCTCCAACAAAGCTTCACCGATTCCGGTTTCGTCATCCGCCTTGACGTGGTCGTTTTGATCTTTCATATGTTCGTATGCTTTTGTGCAGATTGGATCGAATACGGAACTAAGTTTGCCCGGTTGGGCAGACGACAGTATTCTTGTCGATGCCCGCACAGAGTCGGATACCACTGCATTATAGGATGAGTCATATAAATCAAACAAAGCCTTGACGATTTCGTCACGATTACGATCTGTGTCGACATCTACTTCATCTCTCCGATTTCTGATATCGCTCCTGTTTTTATCGGATATTCCTTTTTTCAGAGCCCCCGATAGCGCTTTCTGCGTTGCCCTTAATTTCCCGGCAATATCCTCGTCTTTTCCAATATCGCCTGGATTGTATTTCAAAAACCATTGGAGATATTTTTCCAAAAAGGCAATCGGAAAGTCTGCGTTCCTTCTTAGGTTTCCGCCGATCCGATCAATTTCATCGAAGTAGTTCGCTACTCTCACCAAGCATTCGACTTGTTCATCGAAATTCGTAAATTTTTGGGTACCATTCGCATTTTCAAATCTTTCTTCGAATTCTCCAAGGTATCCCTTTTCAAGCAATGCGGCGGCGACGTCACGGTCCTTCGGTATAATTTCCCATGCGGAACATACAAAGGTCTTATTTTTTACATAACCGGCCATTCTCTTTAAAAAACTTTCCTGGCCCCTTTTTGCAAGTAAAAACGGATGCATAACCGGTGAGCATTTCATCAGATTCAATTCCGAGCTCTTCTTGTTGCCAAGAACTTTCCCGCGCGCATCCAATATATCGCTGGCGATACATAAAAAAGCGGCCGAATCGAAACTCATCGGCTCCGATAATATTATGGGTTGACCGAACAGGAGAGACACCAACAGCTCAAGCTCAGTGCGTATATAATTTTCCTCGGAAAATGAAGCTTCCCCATCGTAACGAACCGAATCGAAGGACTCGATATAACTCGTGGCAACCGGTATGTCCGCCACTACATGCCTCCATTCAATGTCATGCAATACTCATTCATGATGAAAGAGCGCAACGAAGCGGGAGCGGATCCCCCTTCGCCAAGGCTTCGGGGGACAGGCGCAGCGGCGCCCGAATGCCAAGGTATTTGTGAGACGGTGCACTAGATCCCGTACTCCTTGACTTTCCGGTGGAGGGTGCGCAGACCGATCCCCAGGATCTTCGCTGCCTGCGTCTTGTTCCCGCCCGTTTCTTTGAGGGCTGTGCGGATGGCGTCGCGCTCGATCTCTTCCAGGGTACGCGATCCCGGCAGCGGGATCGGCCCGGCGGTCGAAGGAGGGATGGCCCCGGCCGTGACCTCCGGGGGAAGATCTTCCGGCTCGATCGCCTCCCCCTTGGTGACGAGGGCAGCCACCTCCATCCCGTTCCGGAGCTCTCTCACATTCCCGGGCCAGCGGTACGCCAGCATCGCCTTGAGCGCTTCGGGGGAGACGGCCTTCCGCTCCATCCGGTTCTCCCGGGCGATCTCCTGGAGAAACTGGTCGGCCAGCTTCGGAATGTCTTCCCTGCGGTCCCGCAGCGGGGGAACGACGATGTGGAACACGTTGAGGCGGTAGAAGAGGTCTTCGCGGAACTCCTTGCCGGCGACCTTGGCCTTCAGGTCGCTGTTGGTCGCCGCCAGGATCCTCACGTCGACATGGATCACCTGGGAGCCGCCGACGTGCGAGATCTCCTTCTGCTCGATCGCCCGCAGGAGCTTGGCCTGCAGCGACAGGGCCGTGTCGCCGACCTCGTCCAGAAAGAGCGTGCCCCCCTCCGCGGCTTCCATCTTCCCCTGCCGGGCGGCGACGGCGCCGGTGAAGGCCCCTTTCTCGTGGCCGAACAGCTCCGACTCCAGGAGGGTCTCCGGGATGGCGGCGCAGTTCAAGGGGAGGAACGGCTTGCCGCGCCTCGGGCTCATGGCGTGGATGGCGCGGGCGACGACCTCCCTACCCGTCCCGCCCTCCCCCTGGATCAGGACGTTCATCCGCGTGGGGGAGACGAGCCGGATCTTCCGGAGGACCTCCTCCATCTCGCGCGAAAACGCGACGATCCCCTCGGGGCCGTAGCGCTGGCCCATCTCTTCCCGAAGCTGCTCGAGCTCCCGGTTCCGCTCCCGGTCCTTGACCGCCTTGAACACGGCCGCGCGAAGCTGCGGGATCCCCACCGGCTTCTCCAGGAAGTCCGACGCCCCCGCCCGCATCGCCTCCACCGCGTTGTAGACGGTCCCGAAGGCGGTGAGCACCACCACGGACACTCCCGGATAATCGGCGACGACGCGCGCGACCACCTCCATCCCGCTGATTCCCGGCATCTTGAGGTCGGTCACCACCACGTCGGCCCCCTCGGAGGCGAGGTGCGCCAGCCCCGCCGACGGATCGGCGAAGGGGTGGACGTCGTACCCGTCGCGCCGCAGCGCCGTTGCGACGCTCCCGAGGCTGTCGGGATCGTCGTCGATGACGATCACTCTGGCCCGATCTTTCATCGGACCTTCTCCGGCAGAAGGCCCCTTCCGGACCTGCCGGACAGTTTCGCCTTGGACTGGGCCTCCGAGGGGAGGGTGACGGTGACGGTCGTCCCCATCCCCTGACGGCTGCGAATGGAGATCTTTCCGCCGTGGTTCCTGACGATCTGCCGGACGATGGGGAGTCCCAGCCCGCTTCCGTTCCTCCTTGTCGTGAAGAAGAGCCGGAAGATCTGGCCCCGGTCGGCCGCCGGGATCCCGCGTCCGTTGTCCTGCACCCGAACGAACGGCCTGCCGCCCGAGAACCCCGTCGACACGCGGATCCGTTTCCTGTCCTTGTCCATCGCCTCCTCGGCGTTGAGCAGGAGGTTCAGAAGCGCCTGCCGGAGCTGCTTCTCATCGGCGAAAAGCGGAACGGGCTCCGGATGCAGCCTGGCGGCGAGCTCGACCCCGCGGCGGGAGAAGTCGACCTCCAGGAAACGGAGAGTCTCGGAAACGATCCGGTTCAGGTCCGACACGACCAGCTCCATGGACGGAGGGCGGGCGTACCGCAAGAAATCGCTGAGGAGGTCGGAAAGGCGCTTGGTGACCTTGAGATTGGATTGCGCCATCGAGAGGATTTCGCTTTTTTGCTGCCCGTCGGGCAGGGCGTCGAGCATCTCCACAATGAGTTGACTGTTGATGTGGAGGGAGTTCAGCGGATTGCGGATCTCGTGGGCCAGGCCCGACGCGACCGCCCCCAGATCGGCCAGCTGCTTCTTCGTCCCCATGATCGGCACGAGGGAATTGTACAACAAATGGGAGAGTTAGAAATATTCCACCGTGAGCAGCGGGGCGGTGCCGGTGCCCGCGTCGGCAAGCGTCACCAGCCCGGCGGCGCCCGGAACGAAATCCAGCAGGAACCGCACCTGGAAGTTCCGCAAACCCCGCCGCTGCGCCTCCACCATCAGGGAGGTCACGTCGATCCTCACGAAATTTCCCGCGTCGGTTCCGAAGAAATCGAGCGAACGGAAGGCCAACGGCGTGGGATTGATGTAATCCGCTGAAGCCGGCCCCGCAACGGGATCGTACGTGACCAGGTCCAGGAGCGTCGGCACCGTCGAGGCGAAATCCACCCTGCTGACGAACACCTCGATGTCCGCCGACACGATGGTGGCGCTGAGCGGAATGGCGTCTCCCCCGTTCGAGCCGTCGAGGGGAAAGTCCAGAAATGCCCGGAATTCGACCGAATTGGGGTCCGGAACGGCATCGTTGATGCCGAAGATGACGTTTCCCGTCGACGTCGCAAGGGCGATCGTGAACGTGCTCGACACCGGGTCGAAGGAGACGTCCCCGTCGGACCGCTGCTGGCTCAGGGTCTGGCCGAAGAGATTCGTCGACGCGACGCTTCCCCCGCCGCAGCCGGCCAGGATTGCCGCCATTCCCAGGAGAAGGAACTTCTTCATCGCTTTCCCCCCGCCGCTCGCGCAACGTCCCGCAGTTAGGATGACGTTCGAACGCCGCCCGGCTCTCTTTCTCCTTCGACGCCGCCGCCCGCAAGATATTCAACCCCGGCATGCATCCAAGGTTTCGTGAAAAATATTCCTCCGCTCTATGGGCAAGCGGGAGCGGCGCCCCGCTGATATAATCAATGGGATTCGCCCGATCCTCCGACAGGCCGGTCGGGATTTTCCATTGGAGAAAGAAGCCCCGTTGGCGAACCGCCGGACGTTCGAGGAATCCGAAGGATCCCCCTGGAAAAAGCTCCTCCTGCTGGGCATCGTCCTCGGCCTGTGTTTCGTCCTGGGGGCGGCGGCGGCGCTGGGCCTGCTGGCGCTTTTCGGCGACTTCCCCTCGATCGAATCGGCCCAGGCCTACCGGCCGAGCGTCTCCTCGAAGATCTACGACCGGAACAACCGCCTCGTCGGGGAGATCTATCTCGAAAAACGCACGGTCGTCCCCTACCAGACGATCCCGAAACACGTCGTGAACGCCTTCCTGGCGGCCGAGGATTCCAATTTCTTCAAGCACCGGGGGGTGGACTACGTCGCCATCGGCCGGGCCGTGCTGAAGGACATCCTCTCGGGCGGCTTCGCGCAGGGGGCGAGCACCATCACCCAGCAGACGGTCAAGACGCTTTTCCTCACTCCCGAGAAAAGCATCCGGCGGAAGCTCAAGGAGATCATCCTGGCGTACCGCATCGAAAAGAAGCTGACCAAGGAGGAGATCCTCTTCCTCTACCTGAACCAGATCTACCTGGGCGACGGCGCGTACGGGGTGGAGGCCGCCTCGCAGGCCTACTTCGGAAAGGGAGTAAACACCGTGAACGTCGCCGAAGGCGCGCTCCTGGCGGGGCTCGCGCAGGCGCCGACCCGGTATTCCCCGAGGAACCACCTCGACCAGGCGAAGGCAAGGCAGCGATACGTTCTCCGGAGGATGGCGAGTGTCGGGTTCCTCCCCGCCGCCGATGCGGAGCGGGCCTACCAGTCCCGGATCACGCTGGCGCCGCCGTCGAATTTCCGGTCCCGGGCCGCCTACTTCATGGAATACGTCCGTTCCTACATCCAGGAGAAGTACGGCAGCGACGCGCTCTACCGGAGCGAGATGCGGATCTACACGACGATCGACGGGCGCCTGCAGGAAGCGGCCCACGACACGCTCATCCAGGGAGTTCGCAACACCGAGGAGCGGAACAAGTACAAGGGCCTCCAAGGGGCCCTCCTGGCCCTCGACCCGCACACCGGCGGGGTCCTGGCGATGGTCGGGGGAGTGGACTTCGCGGAGTCCCAGTTCAACCGGGCGATCCAGGCAAGGAGGCAGCCGGGGTCCGCATTCAAGCCGATCATCTACGCCGCGGCGCTGAACAAGGGAAAGACGGTCGTCTCCACGCTGGACGACTCGCCGATCGAGTTCGAACGGAACGAGAACGAGATGTGGAAGCCGAAGAACTACGACGGGACGTTCCTGGGCCCCATCCCGATGCTCGAAGCGCTGGCGAAATCCCGCAACCTGGCCACCGTACGGCTGCTCAACGAGATCGGGGTCGAGTCGGCGATCCAGATGGCCCGGTCGCTGGGGATCGAATCGCCGATCGAGCGGAACCTGTCCATCGCCCTCGGCTCCTCGGGCGTCACCCCGCTGGAGATGTGCGCGGCCTACGCGACCTTCGCCAACGGCGGGGAGCGTCCGACGCCCTACTTCATCCGGGAAATCCGGGACGCGGCGGGACAGGTCCTGGAGAGCACGGAGCCGCAGGTGAAACGCTCGGTCCCGCCGGAGACCGCCTACCTGGCCGTGCGCCTGATGCAGGAGGTGATCCGCAGCGGAACGGCGACGTCCGCCCGCGGCCTCGGGGCGTCCATCGCGGGGAAGACCGGGACCACGAACGAGAACACGGACGCGTGGTTCATCGGATTCTCTCCGGATCTGCTGGCGGGAGTGTGGCTCGGCTTCGACACGCCGAAACCCCTGGGAAGCAGACAGTCGGCCGCCGCGGTGGCGCTGCCGATCTGGATCCAGTTCATGGGGAAGGCGCTGCAGCAGGTTCCCCTGCGCGATTTCCCCGTTCCTCCGGAGATCACCTTCGCCCGGGTCGACCCGGCCACCGGGAAGGCGATGCCGACGGGATCGTCCGAAGGGATCTCCCTGCCTTTCAAGATGGGGACCGTCCCCGAGACGGGCCCCGCGGGAAAGCAGCGATCCCCGCGCCGCCAGGCGCCGGACGATCTGCTTTAGAATCCGGTCCGGATGGCCAGCGTCACCATCCGGGTGGATTCGTCGGTGAACGGGTCCCCCGTGAGAGAGCCGTAGAAATCCTTGACCTCCATCCCGGCCCTGCCCAGCATTTCCATGAGCTCTTCCATCGAGTAGATCCGCACGTCGAACGCCGAGGAGATCCGGATGCCGTCGGCTCTCTCCAGGGTGTGCTCCGCCTTCGCCCGCATGGTGCGCCGGTCGAACCGCACCGACATCCGCAGGCGCCCCAAGGGGACCCCGATGGTCTTGTCCTGGTCTTCGAGGCGCGACAACCCCTTGCCGGCGTTGCGCAGGTCGAGCAGCAGCGTCCCTCCCTTCCGGAGACTGTTGCCGATGTTGTCCAGCACCGCCTGGTTCTCCGCGTCGCTGAAATACCCGAAGGAGGTGAACAGGCTCAAGACGAGGTCGAACGCGCCGCGCCGGCAGAACGTCCGCATGTCCTCCTGCACCCATTCGACCTCGACCCCTTCCCGCTCGGCGTATTTGCGGGCCATCCGGATCATGGTGTCGGAGATGTCCACTCCGGTGACCCGGTACCCCCTGCGGGCCATCGGAACGGCGTGCCTTCCGCGGCCGCACCCCAGGTCCACCACGGCCGCCCCGGCGGGGAGGGACAGGAAGCCGTGGATCCCTTCCACCTCCTCTTCCGCGTCGCCTTCCAGCGGCGCGAACAGGTCCGGGTACCGCTCGTCGAAGATCGTCTCGAACCAGGGCCGTGTCACCGTGTCCTCCTTCGATTACCCCTTGACCACCGCGATCGGCTTGAGCCGCGCCACTTTCCGCGCGATCCCGGCGTCGTGCACCACATTCACGACCGCGGAGACGTCCTTGTACGCCTCGGGGATCTCCTCTGCCAGCGTCTTCCAGGAGGCGCAGGCGACCAGGACGCCCCTCTTCTCCATATCCTGGGCGATCGACCTGCCGCGGACGCTCGCCTTGGCGGCCGTTCGGCTCATCCGGCGCCCCGCCCCGTGGCAGGTGGAGCCGAACGAAAGGAGCATCGCGCCGGGCTGGCCGGCAAGGACATAGGAGGCGTTTCCCATCTCGCCGGGGATGAACACCGGCTGGCCGACGCCCCGGTACGCCGCCGGGATCTCCGGGTCCCCCGGGGGGAACGCCCGCGTCGCCCCTTTCCGGTGAACGAGAACCTTCCTCTTGCGTCCCTCCACCTCGTGCTGCTCGAACTTGGCGTTGTTGTGCCCGCAATCGTAGACCAGCCGCATCCCCAGGTCGCGCGGTCCCGTCTTGAGCACCTTGAGAAAGGTCTCCCGGGCCCGGTGCGCCAGGAGCTGGCGGTTGGCGAAGGCGAAGTTCGCCGCAGCGGCCAGGGCGGAAAGATACCGTTCCCCCTCCGGGGAGCGGATGTGGGCGCACGCGAGCTGGCGGTCCGGAAGCTCGATGCGGTTCCGCCGCATGTAATCGGCCATGTCCCCCAGGTAGTCGTCGCACACCTGGTACCCCAGGCCGCGCGACCCCGAGTGGATCTGCACGACCGCCTGCCCCGGGAACAGGCCGTACGCCGACGCGGCCGCCTCGTCATGGATCTCCGTCACCTCGTCGATCTCCAGGAAATGGTTCCCCGACCCCAACGTTCCCAACTGGTCCCGCCCCCGCTTCTTCGCGACGTCCGACACGGCGTCCGGATCCGCGCCCGGATATTTCCCTCCGCTCTCGGTGAACGCGGTGTCCTCCGCCGCGCCGAATCCCGCCGATACGGCCCATCGGGAACCGTCGACCAGCACCTTCTCCTCGTCCTGCGGCGAGAGGCGCAAGGGACCCGTCGAGCCGACCCCCGAGGGGACCTCGCGGTGCAGGGCCGCCAGCAGCTCCGGGAGCCGGGGTTTCAGCGACGACGCCGTCAGGTCGGACCGAAGGAGGCGGACGCCGCAGTTGATGTCGTAGCCCACCCCGCCGGGGGACACCACCCCCTCGTCGAGGTCCATCGCCGCCACGCCGCCGATGGGGAAACCATACCCCCAGTGAATGTCGGGCATGCCGATGCTGTAGCGGAGGATCCCCGGAAGATGCGCCACGTTCATGACCTGGCGCACGGCCTCGTCCCGCACGATCTCCCCCATCATCGCCTCGGAAGCGAAGATCAGCCCCGGGACCCGCATGCCTCCCTCCCGCGGGATCTCCCACATCGTCTCGGAAAGTTTTTTTAAGGATATGTCCTGGAATTTCATGGCGGGCCCTCCTCGTCCGCGGACCGCCGAAAGCCCTGACTAAACGTCCACTATGAACCGGGCCGCGTAACCGCCGGGTACTCTTTCGATCGTCATCCCGTGGGCGGTGACCGCCTTGATCTCCCGGTCGGCGGCGTGCCGCAAGGGGTCGAACGGCTCACCCGCGACCTTCATCTCCACTCCCGGCACCTTCATGGTAGCATGCGCGGTCCGCACGAGAAACCGGTCCGAGGAAAAGAGCAACAGCGCCCCCCGGAGGAGGGAAAAGAGCTGCTCCTCCGGGTCTTTGCCGGAAACGTTCCAGCTCTTCGACGACACGGGGCGTACCCGCCGCCGGTCGACGATGAGGGAGAAAAGGGCTTCGACGCTCGCCGCGAAGAGCTCGGGCAGGTCTTTCCCGCGGACCTCCAGGCGGATGTCCGCGGTGTGCGGCAGGAGGCGGTATTGCCGCTCTTTCACATCCCGTCCGGGAGGCCCGTCGCGAAGAGACGGGGGAGGCCGGCGGCGACGATCTTCTTCTGGACTTCCGGGATGTCGTACGGCACGCGGATCCAGGAAGCGCTCCGCAGCCGGGTATCGAAAACAAGGAAGGAGGCGTTCGGGTCGCGGTCCCGGGGTTGGCCGACGCTTCCCGGGTTCATCAGGGCGCGCTCCCCTTCCTCCAGCCGGTACGCGCCGGGAGAAACGGAAACGGTGCTGCCGTCCCTTCGCCGGACGACCGCCGCCGGGACGTGCGTGTGCCCGAAGAAGACGACCCGGACATCCGGGACGCCGTCGAGGCCGTCCAGTTCCTCCGCCGCGTCGTCGAGCGTGAAGAGGTAACGGTCGGTATCGGAGGGGGCGCCGTGCACGAGGAGGATCTCCTTCTCCACGACGAGACGGTCGGGAAGGGAACGCAGGTATTCCCGCGACCCGTCGGAGAGGTGCTCGCCCGACCACCGCGCCGCGGTACGGGCGGGAGCGTTGAAGGTCTCCCCCCCCGTCTTCCCGCAGGCGACGGCGTCGTGGTTTCCGAGGATCCCGCCCGCCGTGTGCATCATCGCCCATCGGACGCACTTCTCGGGCTCGGCGTTGTACCCGACCAGGTCCCCGAGATGGTAGATCCGGTCGACCCCGCGGCCGGAGATTTCCCGGAGGACCGCGTCGAGTGCGTCGCCGTTGGCGTGGATGTCGGACAACAGGGCGATCTTCAAACGGCACCCGCGCGCGCGGCCGGCGTCCCCATGCCTTCCGGAAGACGGCGGACCGTCTTCTTCCGGGCCGAATAGGCCCGAACGAGGTCCATGAAGATCTCCAGCTCGTAGCCGCGGTCCACGTGCGTCCCGTCGAAGTAAAGCACCCGGATCGGGAGGCCGTCGCAGTCGCGGGAAACGCGGGGGTACACCGCCTCCGAAACGATCCCGTTCATGCAGGAAAAGGGATTGATGTCCAGGATGCCGTCGGCCCCCTTCCGGTGCAGGTAGACCGTCTTGCCGACGGAAAGCATCATCTCGCCCAGGGCGCCCTCCGGCGGCAGGTAGGGGCGCGCCAGCTCGTAGACGACCCAGGGGTCCTGCGGCTCCTCGTAGCCGGCGAAATCGCCGTGGAACGCCTCGACCAGCGCGTGCTCGTCCTTGCGCTGGCAGTGCCACTTCAGCTTCGCGCCGAACATCTCCATCGTCAGGTGCTTTCCGAACCGCTTGAGCAGCCGGACGTGCTCCGCGTTGGTCGACCACACCCATTCCGCCACGTCGGAGACCCAGCACCCCCCGCCGGCTTCCTCCACCTTGCGCATCACGTCGTCGTTGCTGAACGTGTTCAGCCGGCAGAAGATCTCGCCGACGATCCCGACGAGCGGCCGGGGGCGCGAGAAATCGGCGGGTACCCCGCGCAGGAGGGCGCGCCCCTCGCGCAGGCCCTGCACCATCCGCGCCAGCTTCCGCTTCTGCGGGTCCCCCGGGAACTCGACCGCCCGGCAAAGGATGTCGACGGCCTCGCGGTACGCGCGGTCCGCCGCCCCCTTCTCCGTTTCGTACGGCCGGATCCGGAGGAGAAGCTTCTGGAGCAGGTCGCTCGCCACCAGCGCGCGCCAGGAGGTCCGGATGAGCTCGCCGGCGTGCTCCCCGACCCCGGCGTACCCGTCCGCGCAGGTGGGGGACACCAGCAGCACGTCGCCGAACCCCATCTCCCGGAAGACCATCTTCATGAAGGATCCGTACTGTCCGAACCGGCACGGCCCGTCCGACGTCGGCATGAAGATCGCCATCTTTTCGGGAGGGATGGCGCTGTGCACGAGCATCTTCAACGCGTCGCCCAGGGTCACCTTCAGGGGAAGGCACTCCTCGCCGGAGGAATACCGCCCTCCCAGAACGAGCGTCTCCTCGTCGGAAGGAGGCATCGGCATCGCGTCGATCCCGACCGACCGGAACGCCGATGCGATGGCCCGGGACCCCGCCTCCGCCATCGTGGGAAAGAACACCGTCCGCCCCGCGAGGGGAGAGCCGCTCACGTTTCCGCCCACCAGCGCAATACCCCCTTGCTGTCGAGATACGCCTCGCACCGGGTCATGTACCCCGCGTCGTTGCCGTGCCCGTCGAACTGCAGGCTCAGGTACGGCGACTCCGAGGCGCGCGTGATGAAGTGCCGGATGAACGAATCCGGGCCGCACTTGAAGTTCGTGATGTAGATCAGGTGGAACTTCGGCCGGGCCCGGCACCACCGCGCCGCCGCGATGATCTTCCTCCCGTAGTTCCAGAACATATTATCGTGGATGTCCCGGATGTCGATATCGTCCACGGGGAGAAAATCGACCGGGATCACGTTCGCTCCGTACCGGTCGCGTAGCTTGGCGGGGATGTCGATGTTGACGTCCCGGTCGTAAAGATTGTACGGGCGCCCCAACAGGACGATGGCATCCGCCCCCGCCTTCTCCACCTCGGACGTCGCGACCGCCCCTGCGCCCATCAGGAACTCGTGGAACTTCCGCTGCTCGCGGTAGCCGGCGCGGATCCCTTCCCGGATTTCGCGGCGCGAGTGCTTCTCACCGTCCCGGAAGCGGAGGGTCGGGGACAGCATCTTCTGCCGCAGCTCCTTCTCCCACTTGGGGACGGCGCCCAGGACGAACGGCAGCGTCTGCCCCCACGGGCAGAAGTGCGACTCGGTGTGCGTGTGCTCCGTCTCCGAGTTGATGACGTTCGGGACGAAGAGGAAGTCGATCCCGTCGCGCAGGAGCGCCGCGACGTGGCCGTGGGAGACCTGGATCGCATAGCAGGGTTCGGCCACCGTGAGCTCGAACCCCTCCCGCGCGATCGCCTTGTCGGTCCGCGGGCTGACCTTCACCCCGAACCCGACGGACGAGAGGAACCCCAGCCAGAACGGGAACCGCTCGAAGTAGTACATGGCGCGAGGGTATCCGACGACCCCGCGGGGCCCGCTCGCCGCCCCCTCCGCCAGCCGGTCGAGGTATTCCGACCGGCGCGCCGGCAGGTCTTCGATCACGGGGCGCGTATCGGTGCGGGCGGCCTTCCGGTACTTCTCCGAACACTTGTCGCCCCAGTAGGTCCTCGTCTCCTCGATCCGGATCTCCTGCATGTCGCAGAAATTGCTGCATCCCTTGCAGACGAATTCCCGGCGCCTGTAGTCCACCTTCCGGAGGTCGAAGCCGCGGAACCGCGTGGGAACGCCGAGCGCCTTCACCTTGTCGCGCGCCAGGAGGGCCATGCCGATGGCGCCGATCACCCCGTTGTGCGGCGGGACGATGATTTTCTTTCCCAGCACGTGGGTGAAGGCCGCCGCCACCGAGTCGTTGTACGCCGTCCCCCCCTGGAAGTAGATGGTTTCGCCGATCTTCCGGCCCCGGACGACCCGGTTGAGGTAATTGAGGACCACGGAGTAGGCGAGCCCCGCCACGATGTCGACCTTGTCCGCCCCCTGGTGAAGGAAATTGTTCAGGTCCTGCTCCATGAACACCGTGCACCGCTCCCCCAGCCTCAGCGGCGCCTTCGAGGAGAGGGCCAGCCGGGCGAACTCCTCCTTGATCTGAATCCCCAGCCGCTCCGCCTGCTCCTCGAGAAACGATCCCGTCCCCGCCGCGCAGGCGTCGTTCATGGCGAAATCCGTCACGACCCCGTTTTCGAGGCCGATGAACTTGGAGTCCTGCCCCCCGATCTCGAAGATCGTGTCCACCGGCTGCCCGAAGTAGCGCCGGCCGATGAACGTGGAGCCGGTCTTGTGGGCGGTGATCTCGTCCTGGACTGCGTCGGCGCCCACCAGCTCCCCGATGAGCTCCCGGCCCGAGCCCGTGGTGCCCACTCCCCGGACCGTCACGGCGTCCCCGAATTCCTCCTGCAGCTCCTTCAGACCGTCCGTCACGACTTGTACGGGGCGGCCCTGCGTGCGGACGTAGATCTCCTTCAGGAGATTCCCTTCCCAGTCGACCAGCGTGAAGTTGGTGCTCACCGAGCCGATATCGATCCCCAGGAAAACTTCGGGCTTCCCCTCGATCTTCGGCGGAGGGACCACACGGTCCCGCAGAAACACGACGTTTTCCGTGGAAAGGGGCAGCAGGGAAGGAAAGGCCTTCTCCCGCTCGGCGGCACCGGCGTCGGCGATGGGCTCCCCGCAGGCCGTTTTCCGCGCCGCTTGCGGGACGTCGGCCGCCGCCATGGCCGCTCCGATGGCGCCCAGATGCGCGAAGCCCCGGGGGACGACGACATCGCCGGGCCCGAACCCGAACATGTCCTGGATCGCCCGGACCACCCCCTGGTTGGCGAACAGGCCTCCGGCAAGGACCACTTTCGGAACGGGGTCCTTCCCCTTGTTGATACTGCTCTTGAAATTGCGCGCCACCGCCTCGCACAGCCCTTTCAGGATCTCCTCCGGGGAGCACCCCTTCTGCTGTGCGTGGATCATGTCGGATTTGGCGAACACCGAGCACCGGCCCGCGATCCGCGCGGAGGTCGCGGCGCGCGCGACCCGGTCCCCGATTTCCTCGACGGAGAGGCGCATCCGGTTCGCCTGCTGGTCGATGAACGATCCGGTGCCGGCGGCGCAGTCGCCGTTGGTGTCGTAATCCTTGATGCGGACCGCCTCGCCGTTCCCCCCGGGCTCCAGCCGGATCGCCTTGGCGTTCTCCCCGCCCATCTCGAAAATCGTCCGGACGTCGGGGTGCGTCGCGGCCACCGCCCTCACCAGGCAGCGGAACTCGTTTTCATAGTGCGCGCCGAGCCTCTCGCAGAGACGCTTCCCCGCCTTCCCCGTGAACGCGATCCCCTCCAGGCGGGCGGCGCCCAACCGATCGATCCACTCCCGCAGGCGCTCCGGGACCTTGCGGTCCGGATCGCCCAAAAGCCGGTCGTAAGACAGGATGTGCGCAACCCCGCCGTCCTCCAGCGCCACGGCCTCCGGGTCCTGGAAGGAGGCACGGACCTCCCCGGGGACCGGATCTTCCCCGTGCGGCACAAACAGGGCGAATTTGACGCTGATCGATCCGATGTCGACGCCGAGGAACACGCCTCATCCTCCCGCAAACGTGATGTCCGGAAATTCAGGAAATATACCTTACAAATGTCGTGCCTTTTCGGAATCCCCGGAAAAACGGGGCACTGCGCATGCCCCCCCGCAACCGGGCCCGCCGGACGCATCCGATCGGATAGGCGCATTATCCGATCGGATAACGTGGATTTGGAACGGTGCCCGGAGTATATTAAGTGGTTAGAACCGGCGGATCGGGGAGGATGCGGATGTTCGGTATCGGCTTTCAGGAGATGCTCATCATCCTGGTGGTGATCTTGATCTTCTTCGGGCCGAAGCGCCTTCCGGACCTTGCCAAGAGCCTGGGCAAGGGGATCGCCGAGTTCAAGAAGGCCTCGGAGGAAGTGAAAAAAAGCATCGACGACGCCATGAAGGAAGAAATCGCCAGGGAAGAACCTCCGAAGGAAATGACCGCCGAGGAAGCAGCCCCGGCCCCGATGCCGGAAGCACGCAGGAAGGATGAAGCGTCCGTCCAGCCGGCCCTCCCCTATGCCGAGCCGGCGAAGCCGCCCGGCGAGGCGAAAGGGCCGACGCCGCCCTCCTCCCAGGGATGACCCCGGAAGTCTCCCCAGCCGCATGAGCGCCGAGGAAGCCCGGAACGCCGAGGAGGTACGGCTCCCCCTCTCCGAGCACCTGGAGGAATTCCGCACCCGCCTGGTGAGGTCCCTCATCGCCCTCGGAATCGGAACCGGGCTCTGCTACAACTGGGCGGAAGGCATTTACAAGGCCCTGCTGCGCCCGCTTCTCCAAAGCCTTCCCGGCAGCTCACGACTCATCTTCACCGAGCTCACGGAGGCGTTCCTCACCTACTTCAAGGTCGCCCTGTGGGGCGGGTTCGTTCTCGCCAGCCCGGTGATCTTCTACCAGCTGTGGCGCTTCGTGTCTCCGGGGCTCTACCGGAAGGAACGGAATGTCGTGCTGGCATGCGTGGGCTGGTCGACGGCAGGGTTCCTCGCGGGCATGGCGTTCGGCTACTTCGTGGCCATCCCCCAGGTGTTCGCCTTTTTCCTCTCCTTCGGCCGCTCCGTCATCGTCCCCATGCCGTCCATGAAGGAATCCCTTTCCCTGATCCTCCGGCTGCTGCTGATCTTCGGCGTCATGTTCGAGCTGCCGCTGGTCATGTTCCTCCTGGGGCGCGCGGGAATCCTCACTCCCCTGCTCCTGCGCAAGGGAAGGAAGATCGCCGTCGTGGGGACCCTGCTGCTGGCCGCCGTCCTGACGCCGCCGGACGTCGTTTCCCAGCTCCTCATCGCCGTTCCGCTCTACGGCCTCTTCGAGGTCGGCATCCTGCTTTGCGCTTTCGGCGCGCGGGGCCGGAAAACGCAGGCGCAGACTTGAGGCCCCCGGCGAAATTCACTATAGTCGGAAGAAGGCCTCTCTACACGGCGGAACGGATCCGCGGGAAGGTGGCCGCCCTCGCGCGGCGGATCGAACGCGCCTATCGCGGCTCCGATCTCGTTCTCGTGGGCGTGCTGAACGGGGGGGTACCGTTCCTCGCCGACCTGGCCCGCGAGCTCGCCGTCCCCGCGAGGATCGATTTCGTCCGGGTGCGAAGCTACGGCGGCGGAAGCGATCCGGGGAAGCGGATCGAGGTCACCAAGGACGTGGAGATCGACGTCGCAGGGAAGGACGTGCTGATCGTGGAGGACATCGTCGATACGGGGAACACGGCGGCATTCCTGCGGCGGCACCTGGAAAAGAGGAGGCCCGCCTCCATTCGCTTTTGCGTCCTGGTGGACAAGCGGGAACGGCGGAAAGCCGCTCTTGACATCGACTTCGCGGGGTTCCGCCTGAAGAAGGGATTCGTCGTGGGGTACGGCATGGATTACGGAGAGCAGTACCGGCAGCTCCCCCAGATCTACGACTTCCCGCTCACCTGCTGCCGGAAGCGACCTGACGGAGGACGCGGATGATCATCGAGTGCCCCTCGTGCCGCACGAAGTTCCGGCTGGACGAAGACAGGATCAAGGGAAGGGGGGCGCGCGTGCGATGCCGCCGGTGCGGAGACGCCATCGTGGTCCTCAAGCCCGAGGAGGCGCCGGCAGCGGAAACCGGCAGAGACACCTTCGACCTGCGATCGGCGGTTCGGGAAACCGCGGAAGGACGACCGGAAGCGCCGAAAGGCGCGGCGGCGGCTTCTCCCGAGCCCCCCGCCCCGGAAGCGGCCGTGCAGGAGCCCCCTTCCGAGGGGGTCCCTTCTTTCGAAAAAGACGAGATCGACCTCGCCTTCGAAAAATTCCTCTCCTCCGGCAGGGAGGAGAAATCCGCACCGGCGGGAGAAACGGAGCCCGGGAAACTGGCGGATCTGGCGGTGGACTTCCGGCCGGAGGAGAAGATCGACCTTTCTGCGCCGCCGGAGGCCATCGAAAAGGAAACCCCTCCGCCCTCCCCGCTTCCCGATTTCTTGGTGAGCGACGCGGACACACTCGATCTGTTGAAAAGGGAATACGGAAAAGAAAGCGAAGGAAGTCCGGAACGGGAGCTGGACATCTCCGGGAGCCTCCGGCCGGAGCCGGTGATCCCGCTGTCCTCCCCGGAAGTCCCCGAAGCGCCTCTTCCCGTCCCCTCCTTCCCGGAAGCGACGGAAGAACCGGCGCCTCTCCCCCCGCAGGACTACGAGGATCAAATCCGGGAAGCGGCGGCCGGGGCAGACGAGCTCGTTCCCCCTCCCCCCATGCCGGAAGCGCCGCCCGAGAAAGAACCCCCTTCTCCGAAACCGCCGGAGCGCCAGGAAGCCGCCTCTCCGCGGTTCCGGCCCTCCTTGGCGGCCCTCGTCCTCCTTTTCCTCGCCCTTGCCGGCGGAGGGGGGTACCTTGGATTCACGAAGGGCGGACAGGACCTCCTGCGGAGCTGGTTTCCCGGGATGGAATCGCTTTGGCTACGCGGCGGCAAGCCCGGTCCCCAGTTCGACGTCCGGAACCTCATCGGCTACTACGAGCCCAACGCGACATCGGGGAACCTGTTCGTCATCAAGGGACAGGTGGTGAACGCGGGGCGGTCGCGAAAAAGCGGCATCCGGATCCACGCGGCGCTGCTCAACGACAAGGACCAGACGATCGTGGAGACGTCCTGCTACGCGGGAAACGTCCTCCCCGGCGAGACGCTGCGAACGGCCCCCCGTGGGGAAATCGAGGAAATCCTCTCCAACCGGTTCGGCGAACGGTTGATCAACATGGAGGTCCCCCCGGGGAAATCCATTCCGTTCATGGCGGTATTCTTCAACGCCCCCGAAGGGATCAGCGCGTACCGCCTGGAGGCGAAGGAAGGGGACTGATAAAAATAAAAGCGAACGGCGGCTTCGGGCCTTGCTGCGGAGCTATTTCTTCGGCTCGTCGGTCTTGGCGGGAGTGACGTCGACTTCGTTCTTGTCCTTCATCGACTTCTTGAAATTGCGGATCCCTTCCCCGAGGCCGGCGCCGATCTGCGGCAGTTTCCCCGCCCCGAACAGCAGGACCACGATGACGAGTATGACCAGAAGCTCCGGCAATCCGAGTCCGAACATACACCCTCCTATGTGACGAAAATCCAACTTCGCACCGGCTACGCTGCGGGCGATCAGCAAGAAATTGGCGAACCGCCAGCTTCAACCGGTACTCTTATTTTATACCTTCGCCGACGAAAAAATACGCCTCATTTTTCGCGGATCGTCTCCTCGACCGCCACGCCGAAGTGCCTTCCCGCCGCCTCTTCCGCCAGGAGGACGGCGTCCCCCTCGGCAAGCTTCGCCACGGATACGGCCGCGCCCCCCGGACCCACGAGGCGGATCGTCTCCGCGTTCTGAAGGATGACGGAGTGGACCGCCCCGGAAGGGGTCTGCGCGCGGACCAGGAGAAGCGGGCGCCGCTCCACCTTGACACGTCCCACCGAGGCCGTCTCCCCCTCCCCCGTCCCGCCGACCAGGAGGACCTCGGAGCCCGCGGCGAGCTCCGAAAGATAGGCGGTGCGGCCGCCCGGCAGACGGCAATACGAGTGCACCCCCCCTGCGTTGACGCGGAAGGGGCGGGGAAGAACGTAGGGGTTGGGAACGTTTTCCGCGCAGACGAGAAACATCCCCGCGCTGGAATTGCCCACCAGCATCCCCCGGTTTCCCTCGATCAGGGTGCAGGTGTCGACGCAGACCCGGTCGCCGATGCCGAGAGGAAGAATTTCCGCGACCCTCCCCTCGACGAGCGCGGTCTTTTCCGGCTCCCTCCGCGCGGCGGAGGCAAGGAGGCGCATGCCGGCTGCGGAGTCCGCAATGAGGACGATTCCGTGGACGCCCCGTTCGAGGACCCCCCGGTAAAGCG
>JACRMU010000068.1:0-16847 GCA_016219515.1 Deltaproteobacteria bacterium | reverse complement strand
TTCCGCCGCCAGGCCACGAGGTTCTCGAGTGGGATCACCTCGCGATCCTGCGGGAAGACGACCCACATCGTCTCCCCGGACGAGGAGAGGATCGCCGTTTCGTCCTGCTTCCCCTCCATCCCGGTGACGCGGAAGTCCCGTCCCTCGCGGAAGTCGCCTTCCGCGCAGACGGTCCGGACCCTTCCCAGCTCCTGCGCGCGTCCGGCGCATCCGTCCGGTATCCAGAGCGTTTCGATGCCGGACTCCAGCGCGGCGACCGCGATCTCCTTGTCCCACGGGATCACCCGCGCCCAGAGGACGGGAGCCATCACTTCCCCTTGGCCTTGAGGATCCCCATCGCCTCGGGGACGGTCGCCCCGCCGTGGACGATGGCCACGATCGCCTTGACCATCGCGGCCGGGAACTTGTGCTGAAAAACGTTCCTGCCGATCGAGGCCCCCGCTCCTCCCGCGGCGACGGCGTCCCGGACCATCCGCAGCACTTCCTCGTCGCTCTCCATCTTTTCCCCCCCGGCGATGACCACCGGGGATGCGCACCCGTCCGTCACTTCCCGGAACGTCTCGGGGGATCCCGTGTAGGGGACCTTGACGATGTCCGCCCCCATCTCCGCGCCCACGCGGGCGGCGTGCCGCACGTACCGGACGTCGTACTCGCTCTTGACCTTCGGGCCGCGGGTGTAAATCATGGCGAGAAGCGGCATCCCCCAACGCTGGCAGGAGCTGGACACCGCGCCGAAGTCCCGGAGCATCTGTGCTTCGTCCTCGGCGCCCAGGTTCACGTGGATCGACACGGCGTCGGCGCCCATCTGCAGGGCGTCCTCGACCGTCGCCACCAGGACCTTCCGGTTGGAATCGGGAGACAGGTTCGTGCTGGCGGAAAGGTGGAGGATGAGCCCCAGGTCCTTCCCGTACCCCCGGTGCCCGAACATCGCCGCTCCCCGGTGCACCACGGCGGCGTTGGCGCCTCCCTCGGCGATGAGGTTCGCGGCCGGGGGGATCTGGATCAGCCCCGGGATGGGGCCGACCGTCACCCCGTGGTCGATCGGCACGATCACCGTCCTCCGCGTGTTCCGGTCCATGATCCGTTCCAGGCGGATCTTCTTTCCGATCATCGTCCCCACCCCTTCCGCCGCGAACGGCCCCGCGGACTTACTTGAAGACGCCGCGGACCTTCAGCAGCTCGTTCAGGTACGTGACGCTGTCGGCGTACTTGCACGCCTCCTCGTATTTCACCTTGCCGGAGGAAACCAGGTCCGCAAGGGTCCAGTCGATGTTGACGAACTCTTCGACGCTCGCCTGCAACATGCCGCGCAACTGGGCGACCTTCGCTTCCCGGATGGCGTTCCGGATGCGGCTGGAGGTGCTCATCTTCTCCCACGCCAGGATCCGTCCGTTGCCGGAGGCGCGCCGGAGCAGGCGCTGGGAGAAGACCAGGAGGAGGCACTCGGCGAGCTGCGCCCGCACCTGGTGCTGCTGGTTCGCGGGGAAGATGTCGATGATCCGGTCCACGGCCGCCGTCGCGCTGTTCGAGTGGAGCGTCCCCAGGACCAGGTGGCCGGTTTCCGCCGCGGTGAGGGCGATGGAAATGCTTTCGTAATCCCGAAGCTCGCCGATCACGATCACGTCGGGGTTTTGCCGGAAGATGTGCCGCAGCCCGTCGGCGAAGGAGTGCGTGTCGGTCCCCACCTCGCGCTGGTTGATGTTGGAGTTCTTGTGCCGGTGCGTGAACTCGACCGGGTCTTCGATCGTGATGACGTTCGCCTTCCTTTCCCGGTTGATCGTATCCACGAGGTTGGCGAGCGTGGTGGACTTGCCGTGGCCGTTGGGACCGACGATCAGGATCAGCCCCTGCGACTTGAGCGCGAAGTCCCTGAGGAAGTCGGGGAGCCCCAGCTCGGAGGCGCCGGGGATGTTTTCCACCACGTGCCGGGCGGTGAACGCGATGGAGCTGCGCTGCCGGTAGACGTTGCAGCGGAAGCGCGCCAGCCCGTGGAGCGAGTAGGCGAAATCGAGCTCCTTGTTCTCCTGGAAGATCCGCTTCTGCTCCGGCGACATGATGCCGTAGATCATCTGCTCGACCTCGGCCGGCTTGAGCGCGGGCAGGCCCAGGCGCCGGATCTCGTTGTCGACCCGGATCGAAGGGATCGCGCCGGCGGAAAGGTGCAGGTCCTGCCCCTTCCAGGACACCAGGGCTTCCAGGAGGCTGTCCATGCTCTTTTCGACCTTGGCGGTCTTCCGCGCCGCTTTCGCGTCCTTGAGATTGAGAGGCGTCGTGCCGTATCCATACGCCTGGAAGAACTGGAGCGCCTGCTCGAAATGGATCGCCGAGAGGATGACCGCCTTGGTGCTGTGTCCCGACTGGAACTCCACGTCCGAGAGGGCGGAAAGGTCCGTCGGGTCGACCATCCCGACGACCAGCTTCTTCCCTTCGAACCCGATGGGCAGGATCCTCCGCAGCCGGACGGTCTCCAGCTGGACCAGCCGCTGCATGGCGGGGGGGATCTCCACCTTTTCCAGGTTGATGTGCTGCATCCCCATCTGTTCGGAAAGAGCGTTCAGAAGGGATTCCTCGTCGAGAAACCCGAGGCGGATGAGGTTTTCTCCGAGCGTCCCCCCCAGCTGGCTCTGGACGGTCAGCGCCTGCTGGAGCTGTTCCTCCTGGAGAACGCCCGCCGCAACGAGAATTTCTCCGATCTTCATCCTTTTTTCGGCCATGGTTCCTCCCGTGCCGCAGGAATGCGGAACCGATCCTCCAAATCTAACGCAGGGGGAGAAGAAACGGCAATATCATTTTCTTCCGGCCGGACCGCGGCGCGCGCAGATCCCCTCCACCGGGCAGCATTCGCAGGCGCCGCCTCGGTCCGGGGCGCACTCCCCCAGGATCCCGATCCGGGTCAGCGCGAAGTCGAACTTCACCGGGTCTTCCGGGCAGACGGCGCGGAAGGCGGCCGTGATCTCCTCCGCCATTTTCCAGCCCGGCGTGACGCGGCGGGTCAGACCCAACCGGCGGCCCATCCGGATCATGTGCGTGTCCAGGGGAACGATCAGGTCCCGCGGAGAAAGGGCGGTCCAGATCCCCAGGTCGACCCCGTCGCCTCCCCGGACCATCCAGCGAAGGAACAGGTTGTGGCGCTTGCAGGCCGAGCCTTTTCGCGGATCGGGAAAAAGGAAGTCCCGCTGGCGGGGCAGCCCCTTGCCCCAGGCGGCGCGAAACGCATCGAGGAAGCGGGCAAGCCGCTCGCAAGACCCGGCGCCCGGGTCCGCAATCACGCTCCGGTACAGGTTTTCCAGGCTTCCTTGCGCAAGGTAGGCCGCGCGCATGCACCCCAGGAAGCGGCGGACTCCGGCGGGCGAGATGAACCGGTGGCGCAAGCCGGCAAGCCGGCGCGCCGGAACCGGAAGCGGTCCGGCAAGCGCCGCGTGGGGCGAGGGGGCCAGCGCCCCGAACAGCCGCTCGAGGAACGACCGGAGCTGGGGGACGTTGCCGAAAGCGAACGACGCGGCGATGAAGGCGGCCGCCTCCCGGTCGTTGCGGGACCGGTAGCGGTGGACGAACTCGACGGGATCCGAGGAGAGCGGCCCCCCCCCGTGCGCGGCAAGCGCCGCCGAGAGGGCCCTTTTAAGAGATGCGGGGGAACCTACGGGATCACCTTGTTCAGCGGATACTCGACGATCCCCGATGCGCCCGTCTTCTTCAGGACCGGAATGAGCTCCCGGACGGTCTTCTCGTCGACGATCACCTCGAGGCTGAACCACCCGGCTTCGCTCAAGGAGGAGATCGTGGGGTTCTGCATCGCCGGGAGCACCTTGAGCACCGCGTCGAGGCCGCTCCGCGGGACGTTCATCTTCAGCCCCACCTTTTCCTGCGCCCGCAGGGCGCCCATCAGGAGCATCGCGACGTTTTCGATCTTCTGCCGCTTCCACGGGTCCTTCCACGCGTCCCGGTTGGCGATCAGCACGGTGGTCGATTCCAGGATCGTCTCGACGATCCGGAGGTTGTTGGCCCGGAGCGAGCTCCCCGTCTCGGTCAGGTCCACGATCGCATCCGTGGGGACGGCGACGACCCACCGGACGGGGCGCAAGCACACCTTGGCGTAAAGCAGCGGACAGACTTACTTCACCTTCGCGTTCTGCTCCTGCACCCAGTCGCGCCCCGTCAGGCCCACGTCGAGGATGCCGTCCTGGACGTAGCGCGCCATCTCCTGCGCGCGGATGAGGAGCCCCGAGAGCTCCTCGTCGTCGATGGAGGGGATGTAGCTGCGGGATCCCACCGTGATGGTGAAGCCGGCCTTGCGGAAGAGATTCAACGTGGAATCCTGCAGACTTCCCTTGGGAAGTCCTATGTTCAGGACGTTCCTCTTTTTTTCTTTCATGGCGCACCTCTTAAGGGAAAACGTAAAGAACGTATTCTACTTGGGCGGACCCATCGAATCAACCGCGGCTCGCCGGTCAATTTGCGGGAGGAGCGCCTCCTCCGATTTTTCGGATCGCCTCCTCGGCGGCCTTCCGGACCTGGAGGTCCGGGTCGGCCAGCAGGGGACGGAGGGGCTTCGCTCCGGACGCGCAGCCGATCTCGCCCAGGGCCGTCGCCGCGCGGGCGCGGATCGAGGGGTTCTCGTCCCGGAGGGCGAACAGGAGCGGCTCCACCGTGGCCTCGCCCATCTGGGAGAGGACGAAGCCCGCGACGGTTCCGATCTTTTCGTCACCCAGAAGCCGGATCACCGGAAGGATGGCGCGGGTGTCCTTGACCTGCTTCAGTGTGCACAGGGAGGAGATCCTGACCCCGACGTCCTCTTCCTTCTTGAGCGCATCGAGGCACCCCGCGAGCACGCGGTCGCCCATCCCCTCCAGTATGATCTGTTTCCAGTGATCTATTTCCGGGTCGTCGCTCCTGCGCAGGAGGGGGACCAGGTTCGTGTCCCCGAACTGCCGCAGGGCGATGACGCAGATCCACCGGATCCCCGGGTCCTTGAGGCCGCCGACCAGCCCCTCCACCGAGGAGGGGTCGGACAGCGCGATCAGCGCGGCCACCGCCGATACCTTGACTTCCGTCACGCGGTCGCGCATCGCCTCCAGCAGGAGGGGCACCGCCGGGCGGTACTTCGCCTTCCGCACCGCCGTGGCGGCGCCGATCTTCTGGAGGGAGCTCCCCTCCCGGAGAAAGCGGAAAAGGATCCCGCTCCCGGCTTCGGGCATCCGCGCGAACGCTTCGTTGGCCGCCTCCCGGACGTCGGAGTCCGGGTCGTCGAAATGACGCCCCAGCACCTCCAGCACCGCGGGATCTCCCCTCTCCCCCAAGGCAAGGCAGGCGTAATACCGGACCATGGGAGAGGGATCGGACAGCCCCTTTCCGACGTGGGCGACCGCATCCCTCGTTCCGATCGTCCCGAGGGCGCGGACCGCTCCCACCCGAACCTCGACGCTTCCGTAGGACAGGGAGGAGGACAGGACGGGGATCGCCTCCTCACCGAATTTGGGGAGAGACTCCATCGCCGCATCGCGCACCGAGGGGAAGAGACTGTCGACCTTTCCCATGACAAGGCGCAGATTTTCCTCGCCTCCGAACTGCGCCACGGCCTGGACCGCCTGGACCTGCACCGACGGGTCGGGGTCCGACAGCGCCGCCCGTACGGACGAAACCGCCGAACGGGCGTCGAGCTGTTTCAGGATGAAGAGGGCGTTGCTCCGGACGGCGGGGTTCTTGTGCTTTACGGCAATCACCGTCTTCCCGACGGATTCGTTTCCGATGTTGATGAGGGCGCCACAGGCGAGCCACCGGACCTCCTCGTCCTCCAGCGCGCCGACGAGCGGGTCGACCGCTGCGGGTCCGAGGTCCACGAGCCGCTTCATTGCGTAGCTGCGGACTCCCATCTCACGGTCCTTCAGGTAGGGAAGGATCCCTTCCGCGGCGGACGCTCCTCCCTTCGCGAAGATCTTGTCGATCTCCCCGATCCCCACCCGAAGCGCGTCCTTTGGACGTTGCTCCCCGCATGGCGAAACCGATGGAATCCACAAAATCAGGGAAACGGCGATGAGGGATCGGATAACGACGCTTCGCAGTGGATATTCCCCCGTTTTCAGTTGCTGTTACTGTATTCCCATTCGGATATATCGGCAATCCGCGCAGAATTATTAACGTAACCGTTCGCCGCTCCCGGTAAAATGTGAGCGGAGGGACCGGGATGAAAGGCAGCGACACGTTGATTTTGATGTGCAAGGCGCCGATCCCGGGAACGGTCAAGACGCGCCTCTGCCCGCCCCTTTCCCGCCGCCAGGCCGCCGCGCTCTACGCATGCTTCCTGGAAGACACCGCCGGAGAGGCGGCATCCCTGCGGAGAATCCGGCGGCGCCTCTGCTACGCCCCGCCGGAGGCGAAGGCGTATTTCCTCGCCGCTCCATTCTCCGGTTTCTTGCCGAGGGAACAGAAAGGAAACGGCCTCGGCGAACGGATGGCGCACGCGATGGAGGAGGCCTTCTCGGAGGGGGCGCGAAGGGTGGCGATCGTCGGCGGCGACTGCCCGGCGCTTTCCGCGGAAAGGATCCGGTCGGCGTTCCGGGAGCTTTCCGACGGGGCCGACGCGGTCTTCGGGCCCTCGGAGGACGGGGGTTTTTATCTCATCGGGCTTTCCGCCCCGTCGCCGTTCCTGTTCCCTGGAATCGAGTGGAGCACGGGGACCGTTCTCACGGAGATCCTGTCCCGTTGCCGGAACGCCGGGATGACCTACGCCCTGCTCCCCGCAGAGTCCGACGTGGACACGGCGGAAGACCTCGCGGCGCTGCGCCGGTGGACGCGCGCCCGCACTCGCCCCCCCTGCCCGCGGACACGGGGATGGATCGCCTCCTATCCCCCCACGGAAAGAACTACCTCTTCCCGCGGGGAGGAACGAGCGTCCTCCCCATCCCCAGGTCGACGACTTCGCTCCGGAGAACGATCTCCTTCAGGCCCTGCGAGGGGACCGCGATCTCGTACCGGCCGGTCTCCCCGTTGAGCATCGCCCCCTCGCCGTGGAATTCCGCTTTCGGGAACACCGTCTTTCTCTCCCGCCGGCCGTCCCGGTAGGCGAACTCCACCACGATGCCGATCGACTTTAGGGAGAGATCGGGGATGTCTTCCCCGCGGTTCGTCACGAAGACCGTGAGAAGGTCCACGCGGTCCCTTTTGTCCTTCTTCACCTGCATCGGGAGCTGCGGATTCGGGACGATGCTCACTTCGTAGTCCACCCACACTCCGTAAACGAGGAAAAGGAGAGCGATCGCGGCAAGCACCGGGCCTGCCACCTTGATCCACCGGCCGTAGCGGGTCCACAGGCCCAAGAGACCTTCCCACCGCGGATCGCCAAGGAGCCGGCTGCGGAAGTCGGCAACCTTCGAATCCTTCGGGGAATACGCGTCCCGAAGCTTCCCGGAGGGGGGGAGGATCTTTTGGCAATGCGGGCACACCACCGCGTCGAGGGGGATCTGGATGGTGCAATAGGGGCAGACGCCGAATTGCTGTTCCTCTGAATGCAACGGGGGAAGTTCCGCCATCGATTCCTCCAAGGGACAAGGGCCGTTATGCCTTCCCCTCCTGCGAGAGGAACCGCGCCAGGAGCCGTACGGGAGCTCCCGTCGGACCGGGAGCATACCCCATCCTCTCCTTTTCCCGCCATGCCACCCCGGCGATATCCAGGTGGACCCACGGGGTGTCGCCGGCGAACTCCTTCAGGAAATACCCGGCGGTGATCGTCCCCGCTTCCCCGCCGCCGATATTTTTCAGGTCTCCGATGTCGCTCTTGATCTGCTCGAGGTATTCCTCGTGCAGCGGCAGCTCCCACGCCTTCTCGCCGGACGCGGCGGAGGCCTCCTTCATCCGGAGGAGGAGCGTTTCGTCGTTCCCCATCATGCCCATCGTCACGCTTCCCAGCGCCACCACGCATGCGCCGGTCAAGGTGGCGGCGTCGACCATCGCCGCGGGACGGTACCGCTTCCTCGCGTAGGCGATGGCGTCCGCGAGAATCAGCCGCCCCTCGGCGTCGGTGGAGAGCACCTCGACGGTTTTCCCCGACATCGTCCGGATCACGTCTCCGGGCCGGAAGGCCGTACCGGAAGGCATGTTTTCCACGGCGGGAACCACCGCGACGACGTTCTTCCGGATCCCCAGCGCCGCCGCCGCGCGGATGGCCGCCAGCATCCCCGCGCCGCCGGCCATGTCGTACTTCATCTTCTCCATTCCTTCCCACTTCTTCAGCGAGATCCCGCCGGTGTCGAACGTCACCCCCTTGCCCACGAGCGCCGTCCAGCGGCCGCCGGGCCGGCCGCCGCGGTACTCCGCGACGATCAGCCGCGGGGAAACCTCGCTCCCCCTCCCCACGGCAAGGATCCCCCCCATCTTCCACGCGCGGATCTCTCCGATGCCGTGCACCCGGACGCGGATTCGCTTCTTCGCCGCCGGTTCCAGGCCTTGCGCAAGCCGTTTCGCGGCCCGGGCCAGTCCGTCGGGCCTCAGGTCCGCCGGCGGAGAGGCCACCAGGTCCCGCCCCCAGTTGATCGCCTCCCCCAGCTTGGCGCCCTCGCCCAGGCCCGCCTTCACCGGTCCGGCGACCGTCCGATTCCGCTCGATCCACTGGAACCGTTCCACGCGGCTTGCCTTCTCCGACTTGTAGCGGTCGTACTCGTACGAGGAGAGCGCGGCTCCGAGGGCGGCGAACTGCGCCGCCTCCCGCGGGTCCAGCCCGCCGATCCCCGCGCCGTGAAGCACCGACGCGACGGTTTTCAGCTTGAGCTTCTTTGCCAGGCGCAGCACGGGAAGTGCCGTCTGGCGCACGCGGTCCGGGGTGAACTCCTCCTTCTTCCCGAGCCCCACCACCAGCACGCGGGGCGATGCGATTCCCCTGCCGGGGCGAAGGAGAAGGGTTTCCCCCCATTTCCCGTCGAAGTCGCCGTCCCGGATCGCGGCGGCGATCGCGCCGCCGATCGCCGCGTCGACGGCGCCGGTCGCGCCTCCCGGCCTCTTCACCCCTTCGAAAAGGTTGACCACCGCCAGGTCGGCCCTGTGCCGCAGGATGTCGCCGACGACGAGCTCGATCTTCATAAGGACTCTCCCTGCTCGATTTTCCCGTTCCTTAGCACGTTATTGGGGCACGGATAGGATGTCAAGGTTCCCGGGACGTTCCACGCTGCGGGAATGGACAACGGCTGCCGGACCTGCTTTGCGTAAGAGGTTCTGAGGTGTTTAAAGACCGAGATACGCTTCCTTGACGTGGCCGTTCGCCATCAGTTCCTTCCCGGTGCCGTGGAGGACGACGCGTCCGTTTTCCAGGACGTAGGCCCGGTCGCAAAGCGCCAGCGTCTGCCGCACGTTCTGCTCCACCAGGAGGATCGTCACTCCCTCCCGGTTGATCCGCTTGACGATCTCGAAGACGTCCTGCACGAGGATGGGGGCCAGTCCGAGCGACGGCTCGTCCAGCATCAGGATCCGGGGCAGCGCCATGAGGCCCCGCCCGACGGCGCACATCTGCTGCTCGCCGCCCGAGAGCGTCCCGGCCGCCTGTTTACGCCGCTCGCGGAGTCGCGGGAAGAGCCCATAGACCCATTCGAGCGTCTCCTTCCGCTTCGCCCTCGCCGCCGGGGAGAGCGACCCCATGATCAGGTTCTCTTCCACGGACATCTCCCGGAAGAGCCGCCTCGCCTCGGGAACGTGGACCACCCCGTAGCCGATGATATGGTCGGCGGGCGCCTGGTCCAGCCGGACCCCGTCGAATTCGATCGTTCCCGATTTCGGTCGCAGAAGGCCCGAGATGGCCTTGAGGGTGGTGGATTTCCCTGCGCCGTTGGCCCCCACCAGGACCACGATTTCCTTGTCCGGCACTTCGAAGGACAATCCCCAGAGAACCTGGAGGTCGCCGTAGAAGACGTCGATGTTCTCCACCTTAAGCATAGTCCGTCCCCAGGTACGCCTCGATGACCGCCTTGTTCTGAGCGACTTCCTGCGGCGTCCCCTCCCCGATCGTCTGCCCGAAGTTGATCGCGTGGATCCGGTCGGAGATCGTCATGATCACGTGCATGATGTGCTCGATGATGATGATCGTCGTCCCGTTCTCCCGGATCTTCTTGATGAGGTCGATCGCGTCGAGAAGCTCCGTGGGGTTCAGCCCCGCCGCCGTCTCGTCGAGCAGGAGGAGTTCCGGTTTCGTCGCCATCGCCCGGGCGATCTCAAGCCGTTTCCTCCCCGCGATGGGCAGGGACTTGGCCAGCTGGTCCTTGACCGCATCCATGCCGCAGAACCGGATCGTCTCAAGGGCGAGGCCGCGCGCTTCCCGGGGGGATCCGGCCCTCGAATAGGCCGCCGCGATTACGTTGTCGAGCACGCTCATCCGCCCCAGGGGCTTGACCACCTGGAACGTCCGGCCGATCCCCAGCTTGCAGATCCTGTGGGTCGGCAGCTGGTGGATCTCCCCCCCCTTGAAAACCACCCGTCCGGAGGTGGGACGGTGGTATCCGCTGATCATGTTGAAGGTGGTCGTCTTGCCGGAGCCGTTGGGCCCGATCAGGCCGAGGATCTCCCCCTTCTCCACCTGGAAGGAAACGCCGTTGACGGCCGCGAGTCCGCCGAAGTACTTGACGAGCTTCTCGACCTGAAAAAATGCCACGATCAACTCCTTTAGGCGGCGATCTTGTTCCGGGAGAATGCACTCCGGATTTTCGGCCAGTCTCCCACGATCCCGTTGGGAAGCACGAGGATCACCACGACCACGAGGATCCCGAATCCCAGTACGTGCGCGCCGGTGATCGTCTTCGCCATCGATTCGACGGCGGCGGACCCGGTGGCCCTCCCCAGATACTCGAAGAGGCCGAAAAAGCCGGAACGGAACAGTTCCTGGACCGTCACCATGATGAAGGCCCCCACCGCGGGACCGTAGACCGTCCCCACCCCCCCGACGATGCCCACGAGAATGGCCATGATGGAAATATCGTGGAGGGAAAACACCACGTCGGGATCGATGAATCCCATGTAGTTCATGTAGAGGGACCCCGCCACTCCCGTCCAGAAGGCCGCGATGGCCAGCGAAAGCATCTTGTAATAATGGGTGTCGATCCCGAGGCTCTCCGCGGCGTCCTGGTCCTCCCGGATGGAGACGAAGTAGTATCCGGGCTTGGCGTGGACGATCCACTGGATGCTGATCATGCTGGCGGCCGCCAGCGCCAGCGCGACGTAGTAGTAAGGGACCTTCGACACGAAGGTGGGCATGATGAGGATGCCGACCATCCCTCCCGTGAATCCTTCCGCGATGGCCGCGCTGTGCCGAAGGACTTCGTTCAGCGCCAGCGTCGCCAGGGCGAAGTAGGCGCCCCGCATCCGGAAACAGATCCAGCCGAACGGCATGCCCACGGCCACCGCGACGAATCCGCCGATGGCGAGTCCCCACCACGCCGAGAGCTGGAGATGGTGGGAAAGAAGCCCCGCGGCGTAGGCGCCGCTTCCGAAAAAGGCGGCGTCCCCGAAGGATACTTGGCCGGTGTATCCCGCGATGAGGTTCCACGCCGACCCGATGACCACCCACATGAGGAACAGGATCATCAGGTGGAGGTAATAATTGTGCTCGACGACGAGGGGGAATGCCGCGAGGGCCGCGAGGACGATCAGCGGGACCAGGTTTTTTTTCATCCGCCGGTTTTCCCTTACACCTTCGTCAGCCGCTTGAACCCGCCCGGAAGGAAAAGCAGGACCAGGACGAAGATCGTCATGCCGATGATGTTCTCGTAATCCATGCTGATGTAGGTGGCGCCGAAGCTCTCGGCGAGTCCCAGGGTCACCCCACCGAAGATCGCCCCCACCGTCGATCCGAGACCGCCGAGGATGGTGATGATGAAGGCCCTGGCGGTGAATGGCCCTCCGATGTCGGGAAACACGTAAAACACGGGGGCGAGGAGACTCCCCGCCGCCGCGACCAGCGCCGAGCCGAGGCCGAAGGTGACGATCGTGATCCGCCCGGTGTTCACCCCCATCAGCACCGCGGCGTCCTTGTCCTGGGCGGTCGCCCGGATCGAGCGCCCGATATCCGTCTTGATGAGGAAGAAGAACATGGCGACGGTGAAGGCGATCGCGATGAAGAAGGAGATCACCAGGGCCACGCTGAAGGAGATGTCCCCGAGGAAAAAGGTCGCGTTGGAGTATCCGGTACTCACCGACTTGTAGTCCGACTTGAAGATAAACCGAACGACCTCGGTCAGGACCATGCCGATCCCCACCGTCATGAGGACCTGGTTTTCGGGAAGGATCGTCTCGACCTTCAGGAGGGGATTCAACAGGTAGTGCTGGATCAGGCAGCCGATGAGGAACAGGCCGGGCATGGCGACGAACAGCGAGATGTACGGGTCCACGCCTGCCAGGTGCAGGACGTAGGTGATGTACATCGCCACCATCATCAACTGCCCGTGGGCCAGGTTGATGATCCCCATGACGCCCATGATGAGCGTCATGCCGATCCCGATCAGCGCGTACAACCCTCCCTTGAGAACGCCGGCCACGAGGGTCTGTAAAAAAACGTCCATGGTCACTCCCGGGTCGGCCGAATCGCCGATCGGTCGATGGGCCGGGCGGCGGTCACGCCGCCCGGTCCCGGAAAGGTCTCACCGCCCGCGTGCCGGACGGCTACTTCCGCTTGTTCCACTCGGGAACGGGGAACACGTACTTCTTCTTCGCCACTTCCTTGGGCCACACGGTTTCGAGGCTCCCCTTCTGCCACTGGACCATGAAGGTGGGGAGCTTGTTCTGCTGGGTCTTCTTCCCGTAGGAGACGAACTTGACCGGCCCGAAGGCGGTCATCATGTCGGTGGAGACCAGGGCATCGCGGACGTCCTTGGGCGTGATGCTCTTCGCCCTCTTCAACGCATCGGCGACCACGTACAGCGAAGCGTACGCCTCGGCCCCGTGGTATTCCGTGTCTTCCTTGTATTTCGCCCGGTACTTTTTGAAATATTCCATGGCCCCCGGGTACGGGACGGTTTCCACCCACAGGGTCGCCGAGTACACGAATTCGGCCGCGGGACCCGCGTTCTTCTGGAACTCGGGGAGCGTGAACCCCGCCCCGCCTCCGATGTAGACCTTCGGGTTGAAATTCAACTCTTTCGCCTGGCGCATCAGGAGCGCGGCGTCCATGACGTAGGAAACCATGTAGACCAGGTCGGGATTCTGGGCCTTCACCTTCGTCAGCATCGGCTTGAAGTCGACGGCTCCCTTGTTGTACCCCTCCTTGGTGAGGACCTTGATCCCCATTTTCTTGCAATCTTCTTCGAAGGACTTCGAGCTGGACTGGCCGAAGAGGGAATTTTCATAGAGGATGACGGCCGTCTTCGGCTTGGCCACATCCTGGAGGAAGGTGACGACCGACGCGGGGTACTCGCTGGCGGGCGGGTTGATCCGGAAGACGTAATCGTACTTCTTCTCCGTGACGTCGTCCGCCGAGCCCGTGGTGACCAGGAAGGGGACCTTGAACTGCTGCGCCACGGCGGTGATCGCGGCGGTGACGGAGCTGGAATACCCGCCGGTCAGGACCGGGACCTTCTCCTGGGAGATCAGCTTCTCGACCGCGGAGCGTCCCACGTCGGGCTTTCCCGTGTCGTCTTCAAAGAGAAGCTCCAGCTTGTTCCCTTTGACGCCGCCCTTCGCGTTGATCTCTTCCGCCGCCATCTGGAAAGACCGCTTCTCGATCTCGCCGAACTTCGCCTGCTCGCCGGTAAGCGGCAGCACGATCCCGACCTTGATGTTGGCGGCCGTCGCCGCGTTGACCAGCAGCAATGAGAGGACAAGTGCGAGGAAGATGAACGTCGATTTTCGTCCGAGTGCCATGAGGCCCTCCTTTTCCGATATTTCCGCCGTCCGGATCGCTGGAGCAACGAAGCAGCCGGTGGAATGTTGAGAATATATCCCAGTTCCCGCGTCGCCATCAACTTGGTTCAGGCGGATGGAATGAACGGGAAAGAATAATATACCGCATGCAAGATACAACGAGGCTCGCCTGCAATGAAATCGGACCGGTTCTGATTCTAACGTAAGAAATTTTCTTACAGGGGGAAGCGCGGGGCAGCTCTATAGTTCCACGATCCCTTTCCGTATCGCGAAACGCGTCAGCTCCACGTTATTTCGCAGATTGAGCTTGTTCAGGAGCCGCAACCGGTAGGTATCGACGGTCTTGATGCTGATATTATAGGCCTCCGCGATCTCCCTGTTGCTCTTGCCCAGGGCCAGGCCGCGCAGCACCTGTATCTCCCGGTCCGACAGGATGTCCAGAAGCGAGCCCGCCTCGCCTCCCTTGGCCATCCGCTCGGCAAGAGCCTCGGAGGCGGATTCGCTCAAATACCTCCCTCCGGCGTGAACCTTCCGGATCGCCTGCAACAGCTGTTCGGCCGCGGAACGCTTCGTAATGTATCCCTTCGCGCCCACGCCGATCGCCCGGACCACGTATTGTTCCTCTTCGTGCATCGTGAGGACGAGGACAGGAAGTTTCGGACGCTCCGAGAGAAGCCTGCGGACGACTTCGAGGCCATCCAGGTCCGGCATGGAGATATCAATGACGGCAACGTCCGGAGAAGTCTCCCGGGCCTTTCGGATCGCCGACTGCCCGTCGGCGGCTTCCGCAACGACCGACATGTCGCCCGCTCCCTCGACAAGTCGGCGCAGCCCGTCCCGAACGACGCTGTGGTCATCGGCCAACAGGACCCGGATCATGCCGGGGACTCGATTTTCCCGACGGCCGGGACATTCATGATGACCATGGTGCCTCCCCCGGGTTCCGAACGGATATCCAGGTCGCCGCCGATCAGCTCCGCCCGCTCGCGCATCCCGACCACGCCCAATCCCACGGAATCGGGGAGATCGCGGAGATCGAAGCCCTTTCCGTCGTCCTCCACGGCCAGCGTAAGGATCCCGGATTCCGACCTCAGGGAGACATCCACTTTCGAAGCGCCGGAATGGCGGACGACATTCGTCAACGCCTCCTGGGCGATCCTGTAGACGGACGTTGCGATCCTGTCTTCCACTTTGGGTACGCCGTGGTGGCGGAAGGCACATGCGATTTTGGCGCGTTTCCCGAAATCGGTTATGTACCAGTCGAGAGCGTCGACAAGCCCCAGGTTGTCGAGAACCCCGGGGCGAAGGCGCGTGGCCATGCCGCGAACCTCGTCGATCGCCAGGTCGATCAGGCCGCACATCGCCTGCGCTCTCTCGGCGGCGCCGGCGTCCGCCTCCTTGAGGCGGTCGCGCAGCCAGACGGTATCCAGGTGCAGGGCGGTGAGCACCTGGCCGAGCTCGTCGTGGAGCTCGCGCGATACCGCGGCGCGCTCCCGCTCCTGGCTTGCGAGGAGGCTGTCGGAGAGGCGCCTTACCTGGTCCCGGGCCTTCTTGATCTCCGTGATGTCGATCGAGATCCCGCACACCGCAATGGTGGCGCCGCTCTCGTCGTAGATGGGGAATTTCGTCGCGAGATAGGCGCGCACCCCCTCCTTGTGCGGGGCGCTCTCTTCGACCTGGCAGGGTCGCCCCTCCAGCAGCACCCTCCGATCGCTGGCCCGGTACCGGTCCGCGAACTCCTTCGGAAAGACGTCGTGGACGGTCTTGCCGAGGATATCCTCGTTCCTCTTCCCGAACAGTTCCTCGTACCGGGAATTGACGTAGGTGTAGCGTCCGTTTCCGTCCCGGATGTAAACCACCGCGGGCGTGTACCTCAGGATGCTCATGATCTCCCGCGTCCGTTCCCGAACCTGGCGTTCCAGGTCCATGGAATATGCCTTGAGTTCCTCCTTGGCCTCCCGGAGCGCCTCCTCCGCATCTTTCCGCCGGACGATGTCATCGCTCGCCATTTTATAGGTGATGAAGACCGACATACCGATCAGCAGGCACAGCGTCACGATGATGGATCCCGTGGCGCGCACCAGCGGGCCGGAGATCTTTTTCGATATGTCGTTCACGTTGCGGAGGTAGATGATGTTCCATCCGGGGTAGGCGTCGAGCTTCATCCGGTAGGCGAGGTATTTTCCCCCGGAGTTGTCGGTCGCGGTATTCCCCTCGCCGATGTCCATCCCGATCCACTCCCAGGGGCCCGTCCCGAACTGCTGGGTGCGGGCGATGTCGCCGGCCTCCTCGCGGGAAATCCTGCGCAGGGAACGGTAGACCCAGTCCTTGCGGTTGGAGGAGAAGACGATGCCGTTGGGATCCGCAAGCAGGACGATTCCTTCGAACTCCCTGCGGAATTCCTCCTCGATGCGTTCTATCGGGGCTTTGACCACAACAATCCCGATCGGGATCCCCCCCGCCTCGCGATAGACGGGATGGCTGGAATATACCCCCCGCACGTTTGAGGCCACCCCCCGCGCCATGTAGGAGGCGGGGCTCCCGCGGATCGCCTGCTGCCAATAGGGCCGGAACGAGAAGTTCTTCCCGACGAAACTGTCCTCCGCGTCCCTGTTGCTCGACGCGACGGTGTTGCCCTCGCGATCCATGAGATAGCAGACGTCGACCTTCAGCGCATCGCGAAAATGGTCGAGGACGGAATTGGCCCCATCGAGCGAGCCCGGCTCCCGCCCGCCCAGGGCGCGTCCCAGCTCCTTCATCCCGGCGAGTGCCTTGACGCTCTTGAGGTTCTCCGACAGGAAGGCGGAGAGGCCGTTGCCGGTCCGCTCCGCCTGGAGGGCGATTTCCTTCTCCGCCTCGTTGATGACCGTTTCGTTCAGCGAGGAATAGTAGATATATCCCGCAGCGGATACCGACAAGAAGGACAGCAACGACAGAACGACGAGAATGATGCGGAGCTTCACGTCCGGTCACCCGACCATGTTCAGTCCGCCGTTGACGCTCAAGACCTGCCCGGTGAT
>JACRMU010000067.1 GCA_016219515.1 Deltaproteobacteria bacterium | reverse complement strand
GGGATGGCGACGGCGCTCATCGTCGCCGCTGTGGCGGTGTTGGAGCCCGAGATGGCCGAAAAGGCGGCCGACGCCATGATCGTGGTCATCGCGAGCCCGCCGCGGAAGTGGCCGAACCACTTGTAGGTCGCGTCGTAGAGGCTGAAGTTGTACCCGGCGTAATGGACGATCTCCCCCACCAGGATGAACAGGGGAATCACCGTCAGCCCGTAGCTGGAGAAGATGTTCCACATCTCGGTCCCCACCATCGAGAACGCGGCGTCGATGGAGGTGACGAAGGCGATCCCGAAGAATCCCACCAGCGCCATCGTGAACGCGGCGGGGATCCGCAGGAGGAACAGGACCAGGAACATCGCGAGGATGCCCACGACGCCGACGACGGGACCGCTCAACGGTTCTCCTTGCCGGTCCAGAAGCTCTCCGCCAGGTCGAGGAGGATGGTGAACGCCAGGACGGCGAACCCCAGGGAGACGAGGAAGACGAACGGGTAATAGGCGATCTTCAGCGTTTCGGACAGCTCGCCGGTGGAGGCCAGCCGCTTCCCGTACACCAGGGTCTGCCAGGAGACGATCGAGAAGAGGACCAGCATCAGGAAGTGGCTGATCCGGTCGGCGATCCGCTTCACCGGGTCGGGGTATTTATCGGAAAGGATGTCGACAACGATGTGGTCCTTCCGCTTCTGCGTGTAGCCGAGGGCGCCGGCGGTGACGATCGCGCCGAGGAAGGAGACCACCTCGTACGTCCCGCCGACCGGGACCCGGAAGATCCGGAGGGCCACGTTCAGGGTCGCCAGGAGCGTCAACAGCAGGAGCGAGACGCCCCCGGCGACCATGAGGATCCTGCGCAGCAGCTCGGACAGCCGTTCCAGGCCCATCGGGCGATCGGGCTACCTTCCCTGCTGTTCGTGCTTCTTCTTGATCGCCAGCGCGTCGGCCAGGATCTGGCCGCCCGGGAACCCCTGCGCCGTCACCCGCTTCGTGTAGTCGTCGAGGATCGGCTTGAGAAGGCTCTTCACGGTCTCGGCCTCCGGGGCCGACAGGGTGAACAGCTGGTGGTTGTAGTTCTTCTTCGACCAGGCGAGCGCTTCCTTCACGTGGTTGTCGACGTATTCGCCGGTCCACTGCGCCTGCTCGCGCCGCATGCCGTCCAGGACCTTCTTCACGTCCGCCGGGAGGGAGTTCCACTTGTCCTTGTTCATCACGACCGCGAATGTGACGACCGGGAGGTTGGCGACGGTGG
>JACRMU010000049.1 GCA_016219515.1 Deltaproteobacteria bacterium | reverse complement strand
GAGAACAAGCTGTTCCTGGTGGACGACCTGGATCTCCCGGCGCCCCGGACGAAGGAGTTTCTGAAGGTGGCCGCAGCCCTGGGCCTTTCGGAAGCGCTCCTGGTGGTCGACGGCGCGTCGGAAAACCTGTCGTTGGGGATCCGGAACCTGCGCTCCTTCAAGGCGCTGACCGTGGCGGCCATCAACGTCTACGACATTCTCTCGTACGACCAGCTGGTGCTCACGCGGCCGGCGCTGGAGAAACTCGCGGAGGTGTTGGGGAAATGAACCCCACGGACATCCTCAGGCGGCCGCTCATCACGGAAAAGGCCACCCACATGAAAGGGACCGCGAACGCCGTTACCTTCGAGGTCGACCGGCGCGCGAAGAAGAAGCAGATCCAGGAGGCCGTGGAAAAGCTGTTCAAAGTGAAAGTCACGGAGGTCCGGACGATGAACGTTTCCGGCAAGGTGAAGCGCCGGGGACGGACCGTGGGACTGCGGCCCGGCTGGAAAAAGGCGATCGTCACCCTGAAAGCGGGCGACAAGATCGAGTTCTTCGAAGGCGTCTAAGGGACGAGCGGGAAGGAGCGAATCGCCATGGGAATCAGAAAATTCAAGCCGACCTCTCCGGGCGTACGGGCCATGACGGTCCTCACGAACGAGGATCTCACGGACAAGAAGCCGGAGAAGGGGCTTGTGGAAAAGAAGCGCCGCACCGGCGGGCGGAACAACCTGGGCGAGATCACCGTATGGCACCGTGGGGGCGGCCACAAGAAGAAATACCGGATCGTCGATTTCCGTCGCGACAAAAAGGACATTCCGGCGAAGGTCGCGGCGATCGAGTACGATCCGAACCGCTCCGCGCGGATCGCTCTCCTTCATTACGTAGACGGGGAGAAGCGCTACATCCTCTGCCCCGTCGGCCTTTCCGTCGGGGACACCGTCGTCGCGGGAGCGGAGGCGGACATCAAGCCGGGGAACGCGCTTCCGATCCGCAACATCCCCGTGGGGACCATGGTGCACAACGTGGAGCTGAAGGTGGGGAAAGGCGGACAGATCGCACGGTCCGCCGGCAGCGTCGTGCAGATCCTCGCCAAGGAAGGCGCCTACGCGCACCTGCGCCTGGCTTCCGGGGAGGTCCGGCTGGTCTTCATGGACTGCATGGCGACCGTCGGGCAGGTCGGGAACCTGGACCACGAGCAGGTTTCCATCGGGAAAGCGGGGAGGAATCGCTGGCTCGGCCGCCGTCCCATCGTCCGGGGAGTCGCGATGAATCCCGTGGATCATCCCATGGGAGGCGGCGAAGGGAAAGCATCCGGCGGACGGCATCCCTGCACACCCTGGGGGAGACCGACGAAGGGTTACAAGACGCGCAGCAATCCGTCTTCGGATCGATACATCGTCAAGCGCAGGAAATAACGGAGAAGGGGCGGGAACAAAGTGGCGCGATCCGTCAAAAAGGGGCCGTATGTCGAGGAAAGCCTGATGCGAAAGGTGCGCCGGGCCATCGAGACCGGAGAGAAAAAGGTCATCAAGACCTGGTCGCGCCGGTCGACCATCATCCCGGACATGGTGGGATACACCTTCGCCGTTCACAACGGGCGGAAGTTCATGCCGGTGTTCGTGACCGAGAACATGGTGGGGCACAAGCTGGGCGAGTTCTCCCCCACGAGGACCTTTCACAGCCATTCCGGGGACCGGAAGGCGAAGGTAAAGAAGTAGGGTTCGACAAGGAGAGGAAGCGATGGAAGCCAGTGCGACGGCGAGGTTTGTCCGCGTGTCTCCGAGGAAGGCGCGGCTTGTGGTCGATCTGATCCGCGGCAAGCGGATCACCGAGGCGCAGACGGTCCTGATGCTCGCGAAGAAGGCATCGGCGTCGATCGTGAAGAAGGTGCTCAATTCCGCGGTGGCGAACGCCGGGCAGACCGGGGTCATCGATCTCGACACGCTGTACGTGAAGAAGGCGTACGTCGACCTGGGGGCGTCCCAGAAGCGGTTCCGGCCGGCGCCGATGGGAAGGGCGCACAAGTACCGCCGCAGGACGAGCCACATCACGATCGTAGTGGACGAGAAGTAAACGGACGAAACGCAGAAGGAGGCGGTTTTGGGACAGAAGACACATCCGTACGGGCTGCGGCTGGGGATCATCAAGACCTGGAGGTCCCGCTGGTTTTCGGAGAAGGAATACGCCAATTACCTGCAGGAAGACCTCCGGATCCGGACCTTCGTCAAGAACCGGCTGATCCACGCGGGTGTGGCCTCCGTCGAGATAGAACGGAAATCGAACCGGGTGCATGTCGTCATTGCCACGGCACGTCCGGGGATCGTCATCGGGAAGAAGGGGGCGGAGATCGAGAACCTCCGGAAGGACCTCCAGAAGTTTACGGAGAGGGAGGTATCGATCACCATCCAGGAGATCCGCAGGCCGGAGACCGACGCCCAGCTCACCGCGGAGAACGTCGCCATGCAGCTGGAGCGGCGGGTGGCGTTCCGCCGGGCGATGAAGAAGACGGTCCTATCCTCCATGAAGCTGGGGGCGAAGGGGATCAAGATCCAGGTCGCGGGACGGCTCGGCGGCGCGGAAATGGCGCGCACCGAATGGTACCGCGAAGGCCGCGTCCCCCTGCACACGCTTCGCGCCGACATCGATTACGGCGTCGCGCAGGCGCGGACCACTTACGGGATCATCGGCGTGAAGGTGTGGATCTACAAGGGTGAGGTCCTTCCGTCTGCCGCCCAGGCTCCGAAAACCGAATAGGGGAGTGATCGATCGATGCTGGCACCGAAGAGGGTAAAGTTCCGCAAGATGCAGAAAGGGCGGAGACGCGGGAAGGCGCAGGCCGGGAACGCGCTCAACTTCGGCGATTTCGGCGTGAAGGCACTCGACGCGGGATGGGTGACGTCCCGCCAGATCGAGGCGGCGCGCGTCGCGATGACGCGGTTCATCAAGCGCGGCGGGAAGATCTGGATCCGCCTCTTCCCCGACAAGCCGATCACGAAGAAGCCCGCGGAAACCCGGATGGGGAAGGGGAAGGGCGCGCCGGAGGAATGGGTCTGCGTGGTCCGCCCGGGTCTTGTCCTTTACGAAATCGAGGGGGTCGACGAGGCGACGGCCCGCGAGGCGTTCCGCCTGGCCGGCCACAAGCTGCCGATCCAGACGAAGTTCCTCTCGAGGGAGGGGTAGGCGACCATGAAGCGAAAAGAGCTCCGCGAGCTTGCCGCGGAGGAACTGAAGCAGAAGGAAAAGGAGCTCCGGGACGAGATCTTCCGCCTGAGGATGAAGCGGGCCGCTTCCGCCCTGGACAACCGGATGCTGATCCGCAACCGCAGGAAGGACCTGGCGCGCGTGATCACGCACCTTCGCGGGAAAACGGAAGGGAAGGCCCAATAAGATGGCTTCGGAGACCGCAATGGAGAGCCGTGGGATTCGCAAGACCAAGGTCGGGACGGTGGTGAGCGACCGGATGGACAAGACGGTCGTGGTCCGCGTGGAGCGTCTGGTTCCCCACCCCGTGTACAAGAAATACGTGAAGCGCCGCACCACCTACAAGGCGCACGACGAGACGAACGAATACCGCGTGGGCGATCGGGTGGAGATCGTGGAGACCCGGCCCTTGAGCAAGCTGAAGCGGTGGAAGGTCCACCGGCTGATCGAGCGTCCGGTGGTCCGGTAACTAAAGAAGCGGGAGAGCAGGCGCCATGATCCAAATGCAAACCATGCTGGACGCCGCCGACAACTCCGGGGCAAAGCGCCTCTGCTGCATCAAGGTCCTGGGCGGCAGCAAGCGCAGGTACGCGGGCGTCGGGGACATCATCGTGGTCAGCGTCAAGGAGGCCATCCCCCACGGGAAAGTGAAGAAGGGGGACGTGTACAAGGCCGTGGTGGTGAGGACGACGAAGGAAGTCGGCCGGCAGGACGGAAGCTACCTGCGGTTCGACCAGAACTCGGCGGTCCTGATCAATCCCCAGATGGAGCCGATCGGCACCCGCATCTTCGGGCCGGTGGCGCGGGAGCTCCGGGCGAAGAAATTCATGAAGATCATATCCCTTGCGCCCGAAGTGCTGTAAGGCGGGGAGAGAGGAAGCGATGGCCGAGGGAACGCTGCATATCCGAAAGAACGATATCGTGAGGATCATGGCCGGCAGGGAAAAGGGGAAGGTCGGCCGGGTCCTGAAAGTCGACCGGGAGAAGGGGCGCATCCTCATCGAGAAGCTGAACATGGTGAAGCGCCACGTGAAGCCGGGGAAGACGAATCCCCAGGGCGGGATCATCGAGAAGGAGGCCTTCCTGGCCTTCTCGAACGTCCTGGTGATGTGCGGGAAATGCAACAAACCGACGCGGGTCGCGATGAAGATCGACGGGTCGGGCGAGAAGCATCGCACCTGCAAGCGGTGCGGCGACATCATCGAGGAAAAGAAAAAATAGCGTGCCGCCGCCGGACCGGCGGACGGGGGTGTTCGGAGATGCCAAGGCTTCAGGATTTCTACAAGGGAGAGGTCGTACCCAAGCTGAAGGAGAAGTTCGGGTACAGGAACCCGATGCAGGTGCCCCGGCTTTCCAAGGTCATCGTCAACATGGGGCTGGGCGAGGCGATCGAAAACGTCAAGGTCCTCGATTTGGCGATCGACGAAATCGGAGTGATCACGGGTCAGAAGCCCGTCATCACGAAGGCGAGGAAAAGCATCTCGAACTTCAAGCTCCGGGCGGGCGTGCCGATCGGCGTCATGGTCACCTTGCGGAGAGATTCGATGTACCACTTTCTCGACAAGCTGATGGCCATCGCGCTCCCCCGCGTGCGCGACTTCAAGGGGGTCCCCCCGAAGGGGTTCGACGGTCGCGGGAACTATACTCTGGGTGTAAAGGAACAGATCATATTTCCGGAAATAAACTACGATAAAATCGACAAAATCAGGGGAATGAACATTACGATCGTCACAACCGCCCGCACCGATGAGGAGGGGTTGGAACTGCTTCGACTCCTCGGAATGCCGTTCCGGGCCTAAGAGGAGGAGGGCAGGAGTTGGCCAAGAAGTCGATCGTCGCCAAGTCGAAACGGGAACCGAAATTCGGGGTCCGGAAATATAACCGTTGCCCGCGTTGCGGAAGACCCAGGGCGTTCTACCGGAGGTTCCGGCTCTGCAGGATCTGCCTTCGGGAACTGGCCCTCCGGGGAGAGCTTCCCGGCGTGGTCAAGGCGAGCTGGTAGGAGGAAACGATGGCCATCAACGATCACATTTCGAACCTGCTTGCCCGGATACGGAATGCCCAGATGGGACGATTCGACCAGCTCGAGCTTCCCTCCACCAAGGTGCTCGAAAACGTCGCAAGGATCCTGAAGGAGGAGGGGTTCATCAAGAATTTCCGGGTGGTGGCGGAGAAGAACCAGCCCTCCCTCAAGATTTTCCTGAAGAACTCGCCCGAGGCGGGCTACGCGATCAAGGGGATGCGGCGGGTCAGCAGGCCCGGGCGCCGGGTGTACGTGGGGAAGGACGATATTCCGATCGTCAAGAACGGGTTCGGCATCGCCATCGTCTCCACGTCGCAAGGCGTGATGACGGGGGACAAGGCGAAGAAACTCACGATCGGCGGGGAGCTGCTCTGCAAAATCTGGTAGGCGGCCGGCGGGTCTTTCTCTCGGAGGAATGAGATGTCAAGAATCGGGAAGGTTCCAGTGGTCATACCCACCGGGGTGACCGTGCAGATCGATGACGGGAACATGACGGTTTCCGGCAAGAAGGGGAAGCTTTCGAGACGGGTCCCCGCACATGTCGCGGTGAGCGTGACGGGGGACCGCGCGGTCGTATCGGTCGATTCGGAAGGCCGGGGGAACCTCTACGGGATGTACCGAACCCTGCTGGCGAACATGGTCAAGGGGGTGACGGACGGCTTCACGAAGACCCTGGAGATCGTGGGGGTCGGGTACAAGGCGGAGGCCAAGAAGGGCGCCCTGCAGCTTTCCCTCGGGTATTCCCACCCCGTCGTGTTCCCCCTTCCGGAGGGGATCAGCGCGGAAGTCGAAACGAACACGGTGATCAAGGTCGCCGGGATCGACAAGGAGCTGGTGGGGGAAACCGCGGCCAGGATCCGCGCCCTCCGCAAGCCGGACGTCTACAAGCTGAAGGGCGTACGGTACCGGGGAGAGCGGCTTGTCAAGAAGGTCGGCAAAGCGGCAGGCAAATAAGCGGACGATGGATAGAAACGGAAAACAGAGGACGGAGCAGCACAAGCCATGAGCCAGACCAATGCTCGCGAGATCGCACGGCAGAATCGGAAGACGAGAGTCCGGAAGAGGATCTTCGGAACCGAGCAGCGCCCGCGGTTATCCGTCTTCCGGAGCGCCAAGCACATTTATGCGCAACTGGTGGTCGACGCCACGGGATCGACGGTTCTTGCCGCGTCGACGCAAAGCCCGGAGCTCCGCGGCGAAATCGCGGGGCTGAAAAAGAGCGAGGCCGCCAAGAAGGTGGGAGAGCTGCTCGGCAGGAAAGCCATCGAGAAGAACATCCGGCGCGTGGTCTTCGACCGGAACGGATTTCTCTACCACGGGCGGATCAAGGCCCTTGCGGAAGGCGCGAGGGAATCGGGCCTGGAATTCTAACGCTTTGATGCGGGAGCATACGGGGAGGATCATTTGAAGAGAGTGAATCCGGAAGGTCTCGACCTGAAAGACCGGGTAGTGCACATCAGCCGCGTTGCCAAGGTCGTCAAGGGCGGCCGGAGGTTCTCCTTCAG
>JACRMU010000048.1 GCA_016219515.1 Deltaproteobacteria bacterium | reverse complement strand
CTTCCGGACATAGAGAAGGTGAAGCCGATGGTGTTCGACCCGGAGGTCAACACCTACCACGGGATCGGGAAGCACCTCGGCCGCGCCTACTCGATCGGGAAAGGGATCGGATCCCCCCGTCCCGGGTGAACGACCTCATGAGAATCTCCGGCCCGATCGGGTATTTCCTACCTTTCATCCTCCTTGCCGTTATTCGATCGCGATCCGTCCGCTAACCCGTCCCGGCCATGGCTTTCAGCCGCCTGATGCGAAGCTCCGTGGGGGGATGGGTGGACATGAGCGCCGAGTCGGTTTCCGTGAAGCTGCGCAGGGGGTTCACGATGAACAGGTGCTGCGTTCCGCGGTTTTCACCCGGGACGCCGGCGCCGACCGCCGAGATCTTCTCGAGCGCGGAGGCAAGTCCCAGCGGATTGCGCGTGAACTCGGCGGCCGCCGCGTCTGCGTGATACTCCCGCTGCCTGGAAATGCTCATCTGGAGCAGCTTCGCCGCAACGGGGGCGAGGATCGCGAGGAGAATCCCCAAAAGGAGGAACGCCGGGTTGCCGCGCCCTCCGCTCCCCCCACGGGTTCTGCCTCTGCCGCGGAAAAAGAACGCGTCCCTCAGGAACATGTCGGAAAGGAGAACGATGGCCCCGACCAGGACCGCCGCGCAGATGTTGTAAAGCGTGTCGCGGCTCTTTATATGAGCCATCTCGTGGGCTACGACCCCCTGGAGCTCCTCGCGGTTGAGCCGGTCCATGAGCCCGGTCGTCACCGCGACGACGGACACTCCGGGCTTTCTCCCGGCGGCGAACGCGTTCATCCCCTGCGTCTCCATGACGTACACGCGAGGCATGGGGATGCCGGATGCGATCTTCATCTCCTCGACGACGTTCAGAAGCTGCCGGTGCTTCGCCGGGTCGGCCTCCCGGGCGTCGTGGATCGAAAGAACTATGGAGGAGCCGCTGAAATATGCGGACGCGGCGAGGATCGAATAAAGGATAAGGGCCAGCGCCAGGCCGAGCTCCATGCTTTCGTATGCCTTCCCGATGACACCGCCTAGCCCGAAGAAGGCGGCGAACAGCAGCAGGAATAGAAAGCGCGACATCCTGACGTTGCTCCGGGCCGCCTCGTTGAAGGGGAGCATGGGGACGTGGCGGGCGGCGGGCGCGTCGACCGGGGAGGTACCCGGGGGACCCGCCAGGGAAGAGATCCCGTGTCCGGTGAACGATTCCTTGCACAGGTTGCAGTAGGCCACGTCGGCCCGGTTG
>JACRMU010000047.1 GCA_016219515.1 Deltaproteobacteria bacterium | reverse complement strand
CGGATGTGCTGGAACGTGCGCACGAGGCCCCGGACGGCGATCTCGTGAGAAGCCAGGTCCTGGACCTCTTCTCCCCGGAAGACGATCTCTCCGGAATCGGGATCGAGGACCCCGGAGACGAGGTTGAACAACGTCGTCTTCCCCGCGCCGTTCGGACCGATCCGCGCCTTGATCGACCCCTGCGCGACCTCGAAGGAAAGGTCGTTGACGGCCTGGAGGCCGCCGAACCGCTTGCTGACTCCCCGGACGGAAAGGAGCGTCACGGCGCCTCCTCCCCGGCGGCGCCCCCCGAAACGAGCCGCTTCAGGTCGGAGAAGAGATGGCGCCGCAGCAACCCCTCGGGCGCGAACAGCATGATCAGGATGAGGATGACGCCGAAAACGGTGTCGTCGAACGTCCCGAAATACCCTCGGAGCGAGAGGTAGTTCAGGACCAGGCTCATCGAAAGGGCTCCCCACAGGTTCGCCATGCCTCCCACCGCGACGATCGCCACGTACCGCACCGACTTCATGACGGACGCCTCCGACGGCCCGACGCCCCCGTTGTAATGGGTGAGGAGGATCCCGGCCAGGGAAGCGAACGCGGCGCTCAGGATGAACGTGTTCAGCTTGTACCGCGCCGCCGGGATTCCCACGGCCCCCGCCGCATCCTCCGCGCCGTGGATCGAAACGAGCGCCCTGCCCACCCGGGAGTGGATCAGGTTGATCAGGAACACCATCCCCAGGATCACCAGGCCCCAGGCCACGTAATAGTTCGGAACCCGGAGGGAGGACTTCCCGGCGATCTCCAGCCCCGCGAGCAGGGGGAACCCGGGGACGTCGGAGATCCCGTCCGCCGCGCCGAGAAATTCGGTCCCCAGGACGATGCGGTAAATGATGACGCCGAAGCCCAGGGTCGCCATGGCGAGGTAATGGCCGCGAAGCTTCAGGACCGGTCCTCCCACGAAATAGGCGATGACGACCGTCGCGACGACGGCAACGACGCAGGCGCACCACGGGTGGACGTTCAGGAGGCTCCCCCCGTACGGGTCGGCGCGGCCGACGAGCAGCCCCGCCTTCGCCAGGAGGGAGACGATGCCGCTCCCCTTCAGGGGCGAAAGGTCATGGGTCGTCAGGTACGCCGACAGGTATCCGCCGATGGCGAAGAACCCGGCGTGGCCGAGCGAAATCTGCCCCGCGTACCCGATGAGCATGCAGAGGCCGACGATGAGCAGCGAATAGTAGGCGGTCATGGTCAGCTGCGTGAGGTGATAGGGGCTGTCGGTGAAGTAGGTCGCCATCTGGATCGCGACGACGAGGCCGGCGAAGGCGGCGACCGGGAGGTATCGCGACCGCATCAGAATTCCTTGAGCCGGGAGGCCTCGGCGCTGCCGAAGATGCCGCTCGGCCGAACGAACAGGATGAGGAGCAGGATGGAGATCGAGACGACCTCCTTGTAGGCGGCGGGCAGGACCCAGATGCTGAACGATTCCAGGATCCCCAGGATCATGCCGGCTCCGACGGCGGCCATGCTGTTTCCGAGCCCTCCCAGGATGGCGACGGTGAAGCCCTTGATCGCCAGGGGCGTTCCGCTGTCGTAATGGACGTAGGTGATCGGGCAGACGACGGCGCCCCCGAGGGCGCCGATGGCGGCGCTGAGCATGAACGAGAGGGTGACCATGTTGCTCACGTTGACCCCGCAGAGGCGGGCCGCGTCCCGGTTCGCCGCGCAGGCGCGCATCTGCCTGCCGAGCATCGTGTAGCTGAAGAAGGCGCTTAAGGCTCCGACCGCAACGGCGCTGACGCCGACGACCCAAAGGACCTGGGGAGAGACGTACACGCTCCCCAAATTGATGGAGGAAACCGAGGAACCGGTGAAATAGGGGAGCGCCCGGACGCTTTCCCCCCAGACGTGCAGGGCGATTTCCCGGACCAGGATCGAGACGCCGATCGTGATGATGATCATCCGCAGAACGGACGGACCGCGAAGCCATCGGATGAAGAGGATCTCGATGACCGCGCCGACGACCATCGTGATGGCGACCGCTCCCAGGATGGCCATCGGCAGGGGCAGGAACCGGCTCAGCGTCACGGCGGCCATGCCGCCCAGCATGACGAACTCGCCCTGGGCGAAATTGATGATGCCGGTTGCGTTATAGATGATGTTGAACCCGATGGCGACGATCGCGTAGATCGTTCCGTAGGTGATCCCCGCCACGAGGTACTGAAAAAAGAATTCCAGGTCCTTCGTCCTTTCACCAAACGATCGGGAGTACGCGCCCGAAGGCGCGTACTCCCTTGGGAACCGACGGCATGTTCGATTACTTCTGCTTCAGGATGGTGAATTTCCCCTTCGTGACGGTCAGCATCTCGAACGCGTCGAGGCCGAGGCCGTTGTGGTCCGTCGGCGAGAAGTTGAAAACCCCGCCGGTGCCGACGACGCCCTTGAGCTGCTCGATGGCCGCCCTGACCGCATCCTTGTCCGCCTTGCCCGCCTTCTCGATCGCCTTCACGAGGATGATGAAGGCATCGTAGGCATGCCCGCCGAAGGTGCTTGCCTCTTCCTTGTACTTGGACTCGTAGTCCTTCTTGTACTTGACCAGGAGCGCCTTCTGGGGGTGGTTCTTCGGAAGCACGTCGGCGACGAGAAGACGGCCTGCCGGGAACAACACTCCCTCGGCGGCCACGCCGGCGGCCTCCACGTACTTGATGTTCCCGAACCCATGGCTCTGGAAGATGGGCGCCTTGATCCCGATCTGGCGCGCATTCTTGATCACGATCGACTGCGCCGGCTCGATGGACCAGTTCAGGATCGCCTCCACGCCGGCCGCCTTGAGTTTCGTCACCTCGGCCGTGAGGTCCGACGCGGCCTTGTCATACACTTCGTTGGCGACGATCTTGATGCCGTTCTCCGGCGCGAGCTTCTCGATCTGCGCCTTCCCCGCCTGGCCGAAGCCGGTGTTGCTCGACAGGACGCCGATCTTGGAAATCTTCATCTTCTTCATCTGGCCGAAGATCTTGAGGATCGCGTCGCTGTCCTTCTGCGGCGTCTTGAACACGTACTTGGCCACGGGATTGACGATCACCTCCGCCGCCGCGCACGACAGGAGGATCGTCTTCCCCTCTTCGGCGACGCTCTTGATCTTCATCGTCTCGCCGCTCGTCGAAGGGCCGATGATCGCGAACACCTTGTTCTCGTCGATCAGCTGCTTGGCGAACGAGAAGGCCTTCTCCGGGTTGGCGCCGGAATCCTTGATGATCAACTCGATCTTCTGGCCCTTGACGCCCCCCTTCTTGTTCAGCTCCTCGACGAGCATCTCGAGGGTCTTCGCCTCGGGCGCTCCCAGGAACGAGGCAGGGCCGGTCACCGACAATATCGCCCCGACCTTGATCGGCTCCGCCGCCCACGCACCCCCCCCGGCAAACAGGAAGGCCATCAGGACTCCCAGGACGATTCCCTTCTTCACCTTCATTCCCTTCATTTCCCCCTCCTCTTCTTTTTTGTCATGGTCGCTGTCTTCCTGATCCGGCTGCGTATCGGGATATCGGAATTTCTCGGTATTTTTTCCCCCTGAGCCCTAACATGATAGCAGGAAATCGTTTTCATGGAGCGATCTCTTGCTTTGCAAAATAAAAATCGATACCCGATCCCCCGATGGAAGTCGGAAGACAACAACCACCCGGGAAAGCCTCATAATATAACGGATTATGCGTAAAACAGTACCGCAATGCCAATTATCTGTCAACGAATTATCGATTCCATATTTTAGGAAATATGGTGGCGCGCAAACAATGTTATATTCTCCCGAATGCAATTTGCCGCTTCTGAAAAGGCCGCAATCCATTACGGGTGGGTGATCGTTTCGGCGGGGATGCTCTGCATCCTTGCATGCCTGGGTTTCGGACGCTTTGCGCTCGGGATGCTGCTGCCGTCGATGGCCGCAACGCTCCACCTGTCGTACTCGCAGATGGGATTCATCAGCACCGCCAACTTCATGGGATACCTTGTCTCCGTTCTGATCTTCGGCCACTGGGCCGGCAGGATCGGCCCGCGGAAGGTCGTGTTCGCCGCCCTTCTGGTCGTCGGCGTTTCCATGTCCCTTGTGAGCAGGGCGACGGGTTTCCTCCCCGTCCTTGTTCTTTACATGATTACCGGCATCGGAAGCGGCGCCGCCAACATCCCGTTGATGGGCCTGGTCTCCGCCTGGTTTTCGAGCAGGATGCGGGGGCGCGCGGCGGGCTTCATCGTTATCGGAAGCGGGCCCGCCATCATGATCTCGGGCCGCCTCATCCCGTACATCAACCGGCAGGCCGGACCCGAGGGCTGGAGGACGAGCTGGCTGATCCTGAGCGGCATCGTGATCCTGATCGCCTTCCTATGCTTCGCCCTGCTCAGGGACAGTCCCGCGGACAAGGGCCTTGCGCCCGTCGGCAGCAACGATGCCGGAGCTTCGCCCCGCCCCGAAACGGAGGAGAAGGATGGGAACCTGTACAGGAAGGGGATCCTGTACTATCTCGGAATCATCTATTTCCTGTTCGGGTATACCTATGTGATCTACGCCACGTTCATCGTGACCACCCTGGTCCGGGAGAGAGGGTTCTCCGAGGGCGTTGCGGGAAATTTCTGGATGTGGGTCGGGTTCTTGAGCCTTTTCTCGGGACCCGTCTTCGGCACGCTGTCGGACCGGCTCAGCCGGAAGGCGGGCCTGATGATCGTCTTTTCGCTTCAGGCAATCTCCTATCTCCTCATCGCCACGAGGCTGCCCGGACTCTTTCTTTACCTGTCCATCGGCTTTTACGGCATCGTCGCATGGAGCATCCCGTCGATCATGACGGCCGCCATGGGCGACTATTTCGGCGCAAGGAAGGCTGCGGCGGCCCTCGGGCTGGTCACTTTCATCTTCGGGCTGGGCCAGATTTCCGGTCCCGCGATCGCCGGGATCCTGGCGGAAAGGACCGGGAGCTTCTCGAGCAGTTTCTACATGGCTGCGGCGTTTGCGGGCGTTGCGATCCTGCTGTCCGGCTTCCTGCGAAAGCCGGCGGCCGTCGATATCCCCCGATAATACGGAAACGCCCGCAAACGGCGGCCACGCGGGGCACGTGAATTGCCTTGATTCCTTCCGTTAATTACGGTATTAAAGTACCAAATTGGTCGGTACGGAGCGCCGGGGGGCGGGACATGAAAACAAGGGAATCGATCGCTATCCGAAGCGCCCTGCCGTCCGACCTCGATATCATCATCGCACTGGACGAGGTCGGCCCCGAGGAGGAGAAGCCCTCCTACTGGCGAGGGATCTTCGACCATTACGTAAAGGGCGGAAAAAAGGATCGGATCTTCCTTGTCGCGGAAACCGACGGGGAGGTCGTCGGCTTCATCGTGGGCGAGGTTCGCGCATGGGAGTTCGGTTCTCCCCCTTGCGGCTGGGTGTTCGCGCTGGGGGTGTCGCCGAAGTCGCGCGGAAAGGGGGTCGGCCAGCGGATGTTCGAGGAGATCTGCAGGCGCCTGAAGCAGGGCAACATCGCGACGGTGCGGACGATGGTGGACCGCAACAACAAGGAGACGCTGTCGTTCTTCCGCAGCCAGGGATTGCGCACGGGCCGGTACATCGAGCTTGAAAAAGAGATCGACTGACGGACGGAAGCGAGGTCTCACGCCTTGAAACTGAACAAGGGAAGCCTGTTCGCCCTCTTCGCGGTTCTCGAGCTGGCCAGCGATTCCCGGCGACAGCTTTCGACGACCGACATCGCGGAAAAGTACGGGATCTCGTCGCACCACCTCGCGAAAGTGATGCGCCACCTCGTGCACGCGGGGCTGGTGCAGGCGGTGCGCGGAGTGGGGGGCGGATATCGATTCGCGGGGAACGTCAGCCGGACGACGCTGCTGGACGTGATTCAGCTGTTCGAAATGCTGGAATCCGAGCTCGACGTGCCGAACCACGGGAGCAAGGCGGGCGACCCCATCGTGGCGGAGCTGAAGAGCATCACCCGGGAGATCGACGAACTCACGAAAGCGGTCCTCGACACGATCACGCTGGAGACGGCCCTCAAAAGCACCCGGAAGCGCTCCGCAACCGCCGGGGACATTCCCTCCCGAGATTAGAGGCGCAGCAGCCGGGCGGCGTTGCCGCCAAGAATGTTTTCCACGCCGTCCGCCGGCAAAGGAAGTTCGCCGATCGCTTTCATATTGCGCCCGATCCAGGGCATTCCCGGCCAGTCGCTGCCGAAAATGACTTTGTCCGTGATGCGTCCCAATTCCGGAAAATAGCTCATCAATTTGGAGGGGGGCAAACCGGAAACCTCCAAATAGACGTTCGCGTGCAGCTTGGAAAGAAAAAAGGCCCGGTCATACCAGAACCCCCGGCCCGCGTGGGCCATGACCAGGTTCAGCCGGGGGAAATCGACGGCCACATCGTCCAGGTCCAGCGGATCGCCGTACTTCATCCGGGAGCCCTTGAATACCGAAGAGCCGGTATGGATCAGGACGGGGATGCCCAGTTCCTGGGCCGCCTGGTACAGCGGGTACATCCTCCGGTCGTTGAGGCGATAGTGCTGGTACGTGGGATAGAGCTTCAACCCCCGGAAGCCCTCGTCTTCGACTTTCTTGCGCAGCTCGGACCCCAGGTCGGTGAACAGATGGGGATTGAGGTCGCAAAAAGGGATCAGCCTGGGCCTTCCCTGGCAGAATTTCCGCACCTGCTCGTTGGTGCATACCCCCGTGGTGACATGGCTCAGTTCCGCCAGGACGCATGCGTAATCGGCCCCTTCGGCCGACAGCAGCTCTTCGAAGGCTCCCGGGTCGTCATAGCGGCGGATATACTCCTCGTACCCCATCGGGTGCATTTGCTTCATCCACTCCGTGACCCACTCGTGGTGATGGGTGTAGACCGCCAGGTGGACGTGGAAATCGATCCGGAGACCGCGGGATTTTTTTCCCGCTCGATCGGGCGTCATCGGTATCGTCCCTTGTTCAGAGGTATTGCCCGGCATCGACCCGGATCACTTCGCCGGTGATCCTGCGGGCCGCATCGGACAGCAGGAACAGCACTGCATTGGCGACGTCCTCCGGCCCGGCCAGCTCGGGCAGCACGCTCTCGGCCTTCGCCTTGGCGACGATCTCCTCGGGGAGCGCCTGGGCCATCCGGGTCATGACCATGCCCGGCGCGACGGCGTTTACCGTCACCCCCTTGGGCCCCAGCTCCCGCGCCATCGTCTTGGTAAGCCCGATCAGCCCCGCCTTGGAGGCGCTGTAGTTCGCCTGTCCGAACTTGCCGCGGATGCCGTTGATGGAGGTGATGTTGACGATCCGCCCGTAGCCGGCCTTCCGCATTGCGGGAGCCAGTGCCCGGGCCATGTGGAACGCTCCCGTCAGGTTCACCGAGAGGACCGATTGCCACTCCTCGTCGGTCATGTTGATCAGGCTGCGGTCGCGGGTGATGCCGGCGTTATTGACCAGCAGGGACACCTGCGGCGGCAACTGCGCAACGGCGTTGGCCACGCCGGCGGAATCGGCGATATCGACCTGGTGGAACGTGTACGGTATCTTGTCGCCCTCCTCACTCTGCGCCACATCGAAGACGTGCACGTCGGCGCCACGATCGATCAGCGCCTTGGCGATCGACAGGCCGATGCCGCGCGCCCCTCCGGTGACCACCGCAACGCGTCCCGTAAAATCCATGAAATCGCACATGGCCCCTCCATGTGTATTCGCGTACTCAGGGAGTATTCCCGTATTCAAGTGCAACATTACCATGTTTTTTCCCGGAGACGCTCCCCGTTTTCCGTGAAAACAGGATTGCGAAGGTCGATCCGCAGATGGCATGGTAGTTCAGGGAGGCCAGCCTGTCCGCACCCCGAAAGGAGAAAAGAATATGACCGCTCCGATGCTTCGTCCGCTCCGCCCGGAGGACCTGGACAGGGTTTCCGAAATCGAAAGCAGGATCGCCGGCCATCCGAGGAAGGAATTTCTCGCGAAGCGTTTCCTGGCGGCGGAGGCGGCCCCGGAGGATTTCCTTAATTGCGCGGCGATGGACGGGGGGAAACTGGCGGGGTACGGCTTCGCCCGTCTTCAGGAAGGCGAGTTCGGCGCGCGGGGAACCGTTGCGGTTCTGGACATCATCGGCGTCGATCCGGACGCGCAGGGGAAAGGGATCGGCAAGTCGGTGATCGCCGAAATCGAACGGCGGATGGGAGAGAGGAAGATCGGCGCGATGCGGACCCAGGTTGCCTGGGCAAACCACGCGATGATCCGTTTCTTCTCCCAGGCAGGCTTCCTCCTGGCTCCCTGCAGGATCATCGAGCGGAACACAACGCCTTTGGACGACGAGGTCGCCGAAGTCAAGCCCGTCAGGATGGACGGCAAATGGCGGGTCCACAGCGGGCCTCGCGGCAACGATTATGAGACCCTGGCCCGGGACCGTGTCCCGGTTCGCTCTTTAAAAGAGGAAGACCTCGCGGCGGTCGTCCGCATCGACAGGAAGCTTACGGGCCTTGACCGCGCCGCGTATTACGCCGCCAAATGCCGGGAAATGCTGACCGAATCCGGGATCCGAGTCTCCCTGGCATCCGAAGATGGAGGCATCGTCACCGGATTCATCATGGCGCGCGTCGAATTCGGCGAGTTCGGCAAAATCGATAAATCGGCGGCGATCGACACCATCGGCGTTCACCCGGCATACGGAGGCACCGGCATCGGGCACGCCCTGCTCTCCCAGTTGCTGCTCAATCTCTCGACCCTCCAGGTGGAATCCGTGCGGGTACAGGTTTCCTGGGAAAACTTCGGCCTTCAGCGATTCCTTCACGCACGCGGCTTCGTCCCGTCGCAGCAGCTCGTTCTGGAAAAGGCCGTCGGTTAGTGCTGCAGACCGGAGGCAATGTCAGCGGATTTTCTTGTGGAAACTTTCCCTTGACAGCTTAAATGGTATTGCGGTACCTTTTTGCATAAATAACGGGGGACAGGAGGGAAAATGGCCACCACAGACGAGGTCATCGCGAAAACCGCGCCGTCCGGGCTGATCAACCACAACCTGATCGACAGGGAGATCGAGAGCCTTTGCGACGGCATGGTCCGCTACGAAAAGCGGCCCGCCAGGCGCCGCGACGGCTCTGTGGCGGACGGGCTCTACAATGCCTGGATCGTTCTCAACAATCCCAAGCAGTACAATTCCTACACCACGGACATGGTCAAGGCCCTCATCCTCGCCTTCCGCAGAGCGTCCGTGGACCGCGAAGTCAACGCCGTGGTGTTCACCGGCGCCGGCGACAAGGCCTTCTGCACCGGCGGCAACACCAAGGAGTACGCCGAGTACTACGCCGGCAATCCGCAGGAATACCGCCAGTACATGCGCCTGTTCAACGACATGGTCTCGTCCATCCTGGGCTGCGACAAGCCGGTGATCTGCCGGGTCAACGGGATGCGCATCGGCGGCGGACAGGAGATCGGCATGGCCTGCGACTTCACCATCGCCCAGGACCTCGCGAATTTCGGCCAGGCCGGACCCAAGCACGGGTCGGCGGCCATCGGCGGGGCGACCGACTTCCTTCCGGTGATGATCGGCTGCGAGCAGGCCATGGTCTCAGGCACCCTATGCGAGCCGTTCTCGGCCCACAAGGCAGCGCGGCTGGGGATCGTCACCGACGTCGTCCCGGCCCTGAAGCTCGATGGACGGTTCGTCCCGAATCCGGCGGTGGTCACGGACCGGATGCTCGACGAATACGGCCGGATCGTCCACGGCGAATTCAAGACCGGCGCCGCGTACAAGGAAGGGCTCGCGATGATCAAGGGGGGCGAGATCGACCTGAAGCCGCTCGACGAGAAGGTCGAGGAGCTGTGCGCGAAGCTGCTGGAGACGTTCCCCGAGTGCATGACGAAAAGCATCGAGGAGCTGCGCAAGCCGAAGCTGAACGCCTGGAACGCGAACAAGGAAAACTCCCGCGCCTGGCTGGCGCTCAACATGATGAACGAGGCCCGGGCGGGTTTCCGCGCGTTCAACGAGGGCACCAGGGAAACGGGGCGCGAAATCGACTTCGTCAAGCTGCGCCAGGGCCTGGCCAAAGGAATCCCGTGGTCCGAGGAGTTGGTCGAGAGCCTGATGCCCGGCGCGAAGAAATAAGGACGGGCGATGGAGGCACGAACCGTAAAGGAGATCGTCGCGTTCTGCCAGGGTCTTTTCGACGATCTTGATTTCACAAGGGCGCGGGAATGGAAGGCCGCCGTTCCGGGACGCAAGGTGATCGGCTACATGCCTGTCTACGTTCCACGCGAGATCATCCATGCCGCGGGAATGCTGCCGCTGGGGATCCTGGGAGGCGGGGCCGACATGGAGGTGATCCACGGCGACGCCTACTACCAGAGCTACATCTGCCGCATCCCCCGCTCGACCGTCGAGCTGGCGGTGACCGGCAGGCTCGACTTCGTCGACGGGATGCTCTTCCCCTCCATCTGCGACGTCATCCGGAACCTGAGCGGCATCTGGCGGATCCTGTTCAAGGAGAAGTACGTCCGCTATTTCGACGCGCCGCAGAACTTCCGGGAGGACGTCGGGGGGGTCTTCTACTCCAACGAGCTGCGCGAATTCCGGGAAGGGCTCGAAAAGCTCGCCGGCCGCAGGATCGCCGACGCGGAGATCAACGCTTCCATCGAGGTCTACAACGAGAACCGCCTGTGGGTGAACCGGGTATACGATTTCCGGGCCGACTTCCCCTGGAAGGCGCCGTCCGCCGAGGTCTACCTGCTGATGCGGGCGGGCATGGTGCTCCCTCCCGAGGAGCACACCCTGCTGATGCGGGAATATCTTTCCGCCGCCGGGGCGCAGGACCGGCCGATGCGGGACAACTGCCGCGTCGTGCTCACGGGCGTATTCTGCGAGCAGCCGCCGCTCAACCTGATCAAGTCCCTGGAGATCTCCGGGTGCTACATCGTGGACGACGACTTCCTGCTGGTTTGCCGCTGGCTGCTGGAGGACGTGCAGGCCGACGGAGACCCCATCGAGAACCTCTCCCGCGCGTTTCTGCTTCACTCCGCGCAGACGGCGGCGAAGTACGAGGCGGACATGGAGGTCAAGGGACGCTACCTGATCGACGCCATACGCAGGCGGCGCGCGGACGGCGTCATCTTCGCCGCGCCCAGCTTCTGCGACCCGGCGCTGCTCGACCAGCCGATGATGATAAGCCGGCTCGACGCCCTGAAGATCCCCTATATAACCATGCAGTACGCGGAGAACTCGGGGCAGATGCAGCCGATCCGGGAGCAGTCCGGCACATTCGCCGATTCCATAAAGCTGTGGAGCTCGTCATGAGCGGCCGGGAAGTCGTCAAATCCAATTCGCAGCTCGTCCAGAAGGAGATGATCAGCCGCAACTACGACAGGATCACCGACGGGAACCACAAGGTCTCCTCGACGTTCGTCCCCGGGAACCTGAACGAGCTGCTCATGTGCTTCGACATCGCCAACAACCTGCCGGAGATCAACGCCATCCAGAACGCCATGCGCAAGAAGTCCGGCGACATGATCACCGAGGCCGAGCGGGCCGGGCACTCCGAGGACGTCTGCACCTATGTGAAGGCGGACATCGGGATGATGGCCAAGGGGAACATCGCGCCGAACGGCAAGCCGTTCCCAAACCCTGACATCCTGCTCCTCTCCTATACCGGCTGCTTCACCTTCATGAAATGGTTCGAGCTGCTGCGCGAGCAGTACAAGTGCCCGACGGTGATGCTGCACGTCCCCTACGCCGCCGACGGGACGCCGACCAGGAACATGCGCGACTACATCGTCCGGCAGCTGAAGGAAGACGTCATCCCCGCGCTCGAAAAGGTGTCGGGCGTCAGATTCGACATCGACCGGCTGCGCGAATACCTGCGCAAGTCGGCCGCAGCCGAGGACGACATGGTGTGGATGCTCGAGTCCACGAAGCACAGGCCCTCGCCCATCGACTGCTACTTCGGCGGGGTGTACTACATGGGGCCGATCTTCACCGCCTTCCGCGGCACCGACGAGGCGATCGAGTACTACCGGCTTTTGCGCCTGGAGATCCAGGAGCGCATCGACAAGGGGCTGTGCGCGCAGACTCCGGAAGGCGACATGCCCGAGGAAAGGTACCGGCTGGTGGTCGAGGGGCCGCCCAACTGGACCTCGTTCCGCGACTTCTGGCATATGTTTTACGAATCGGGCGCCGTGGTCGTGGCAAGCTCCTACACCAAGGTGGGCGGGATCTACGACTACGAGGGATTTCGGCACGATCCGGACCACCCGTTGGAGACGATGGCGGACTACTGCCTGGGCGTCTACACCAACCGAAGCCTGCCGACCCGGGTCGACATGCTCGCCCGCAACATCCGCGAGTATGACGCCGACGGCCTGCTCATCAACTCCATCAAGAGCTGCAACAGCTTTTCCGCCGGGCAGCTCGTCATGATGCGCGAGATCGAAAGGATTACCGGCAAGCCTGCCGCCTTCATCGAAACCGACCTCGTGGACCCGCGCTACTTCTCGGCGGCCAACGTCAAGAACCGCTTAGAGAGCTATTTCCAGATGATCGACCAGAAGCGCCGGCTGGGCGGATCGTCCGCGGCAGGGGTGTAGGGGAGACCGCTTCATGCGCACCTTCATAGGAATCGATCTGGGGTCCACCACAACCAAGGCCCTGCTCATCGACGAGAACGAAACGGTCCTCGGCCGGGGGATCACCAACTCCCGCTCCAACTACGACGTGGCGGCGGCGGTCTCCAAGCAGGAAGCGAAGATCGGCGCGCGCTTCACGCTGTTCCACCAGGCGCTGGGCTCCCGCGGGGGTGCGGCGAGGCTCCTGTCGACCCTGGAGCGCAATTTCCGGCTGGAGCAGTTCCTCTCCGAGCTGGGCCGCCTGGAAGAGACCTGCATGTCGTATCTCGACCACCCCCGCTTCCAGGGCGGCAAGCAGGCGCTCAAGGAATCGCTGTCGGCGGTGTTCCGGCGGATCGAGAGCGAGGCATCCGATATCTACGCCCCCGGGGCCAGCCGCAAGTCCGACTTCTTCCGCGACATCGCAGGATCGCGCTTCATGAACCTCGCCGAAAGCGCAAGCCGGGAGGCCGGGATAAGCTTCGAGACCCTGCTCAACATCTACGACAAGTCGATCCTGGAGGTCGAGAGCCGGGTGTCTCCGGACGAGACGGTGGCGCGGCAGTTCCGAAACGGCCTTTCGCGGGCGTTCCGCGAAACGAACGGAACGGATATCGCCGAAGCCGAAGCCCGCGAGGCCCTCGCGAAGGTTCTTGCCATCGAGCTGGAGGAAACCTACGTGGTCGGCACCGGCTACGGCCGGGTGCGGCTCCCCTTCCCGAAGGAGCATATCCGTTCCGAGATCCTCTGCCACGGCCTCGGCGCCCACATGATGTTCCCCGGAACGCGCACCGTGCTCGATATCGGAGGGCAGGATACCAAGGGGATCCAGGTGGACGGAAACGGCATCGTCACGAGCTTCCAGATGAACGACCGGTGCGCCGCCGGCTGCGGCCGCTACCTTGGCTACATCGCCGACGAGATGAAGATCGGACTCCACGAACTGGGGCCCATCGCGATGAAGGCGACGAAGTCCGTGCGGATCAACTCCACCTGCACCGTGTTCGCGGGGGCCGAGCTGCGCGACCGCCTCGCGCTGGGCGAGACCCGGCCCGACATACTGGCCGGCCTTCACCGGGCGATCATGCTCCGCGCGATGTCGATCCTCTCCCGCTCCGGCGGCGTCACCAACGAGTTCACCTTCACCGGCGGCGTCGCGAAGAACGAGGCCGCGGTCAAGGAGCTTCGCCAGTTGATCAGGGAGAACTACGGCGAGATGACGATCAACATCAGCCCCGATTCGATCTATACCGGCGCGCTCGGCGGAGCGAGCTTCGCGCGTCGCGCGGTAATATCCTAGTGCGATACGAAAATATATATACGATATGCGGACGCAGGGCGCAGCGGGGGGCTTCCGAGGAGCGGCGTATGGAGCGGAGGGATAGATTGCGTCGAAGCGGAATCCGCAGTGAGCGGGCGGAGGTCGCGAACGTAGCTCCGCGGAAGGCCCCCCGCGAGCCCGGAGTCCTGAATATCTGGTGATAGAGGGAGATCATGGCTATCGCTATCGGCATCGACGTCGGCTCGGGAGTCATCAAGACCGCCCTATTCCGGGTTGACGGGGATAGCGCCGAGTGGCTCGCCCGCTGGGACGCCCGCATCCGCCAGCGCGACTCCTTCCAGCTCGTCGAGGAATCGCTGGCATACGTGCTGGAGAAGGCCGGCCTGGCTCGTGAAAACGTCGACTACGTCGCCACCACGGGAGAGGGGGAAAGCTTCCAGGGGGCCACCGGGCATTTCTATTCCATGACCACCCACGCCAGGGGCGCCCTGCATCTCAACCCCGAGGCCCGCGCGGTGCTCGACATCGGCGCCCTGCACGGACGCGCCGTTCTCATCGATGAAAAGGGGAAGGTGCTGAACTACCGGATGACGAGCCAGTGCGCGTCGGGGTCCGGGCAGTTCCTGGAGAACATTTCCCGATATCTCGGAATCGCGCAGGACGAGATCGGCGCTCTCTCCATGAAATCCACGAACCCGGAGAAGGTCAGCAGCATCTGCGCGGTGCTCGCCGAGACCGACGTCATCAACATGGTTTCCCGATCGATCCCCCCCAGCGACATACTGCGCGGCATCCACGAGTCGATGGCCGAGCGGCTGATCAAGCTGCTGAAATCCATCGACGTCAAGCAGGGGGTTGTCATGATGACCGGAGGGCTGGCGCTGGATGCCGGCCTGGTTTCGGCCATACAGGACGGGATGGAGAAGCAGAAGATGGCGACCCGGGTCGCCACGCACCCGGATTCCCTGTTCGCCGGCGCCATCGGCGCGGCGTTATGGGGGGCGTTCAGGCACAGGAAACTGAAGGCGCTCGGCAGGCTGCCGAAAGCGTCCTGAGATTCCATCCGACGAGGAGATCATAATGAGCGCGACCACCGAAATGACGGATTACATGGGCTTCCAGGGCCTCCTCACCGACGAGGAAAAGATGGTTCGGGCGACCGCGCGGAAATTCGTCAACGACGAGGTGCTGCCGATCATCGACGGATACGCCCAGAGCGAGACGTTCCCCTCCCACCTGGTCAAGCCGATGGCCGACCTGGGCTTCCTCGGCCCCAACCTGCCGGAGAAATACGGGTGCGCCGGGCTCTCCAACGTCGCCTACGGCCTGCTCATGTACGAGCTTGAGCGCGGCGACTCCGGGATCCGAAGCTTCGCCTCGGTTCAGGGCTCGCTCGTGATGTATCCGATATACGCCTACGGCAGCGATGCCCAGAAGGAGTACTGGCTGCCGAGAATGGCGCGGGGCGAGGCGATCGGGTGCTTCGGCCTTACCGAGCCCGACTTCGGCTCCAACCCTGCGGGCATGCGCACCAGCGCGGTCCGGGAGAAGGGCGGCAAGTGGAAAATCAACGGCTCGAAGATGTGGATCACCAACGGGAGCATCGCGGACGTGGCCGTCGTCTGGGCGAAGACCGGCGAGGGCGTCCGCGGTTTCCTCGTGGAGAAAGGGACGCCCGGCTTCACCGCCCCGCAGATGAAGGGGAAGTGGAGCCTCCGCGCCTCGGTGACATCCGAACTGTTGTTCGATGACGTCGTCGTGGACGAGGAGAAAAGCCTGCTGCCGAATGTGAAGGGGCTGAAAGGACCTCTTGGGTGCCTGACCCAGGCCCGCTACGGCATCGCCTGGGGGGCGCTCGGCGCAGCCGACGCCTGCTACCAGACCGCCCTGGAATACGCGTTGAACCGCATCCAGTTCGACAGGCCGATCGCGTCGTTCCAGCTGCAGCAGAGGAAGCTCGCCGAGATGGTCACCGAGATCACCAAGGGGCAGCTGCTTGTTCTGCAACTTGGACGCATGAAGGACCAGGGGAAGTACACGTTCGCGCAGGTCTCCATGGCGAAAATGAACAACGTCAACGTCGCGCTGGAGACCGCCCGCGTCGCCCGGACCATCCTGGGCGCCAACGGCATCATGGGCGAGTACCCGATCATGCGCCACTCGGCCAACATGGAATCGGTCTACACCTACGAGGGGACGCACGACATGCACCTCCTGATCATCGGCCAGGAGGTCACCGGCATCTCCGCGTTCCGGGCAGGGTAGGCGTCGGCTTCCATGCCGGACGCCGCTTAGTGCTTCATTTCATAAATAGGGTAACGCACCGAGAGCGTCGATGCGCCGCGCCAGCAAGGCGCGCGACTGAGGCATACCGTTGAGTATGGTGAAGGAGCGCAACGAAGCTGGAGCGGATGCAGCGGCGCTCGAATGCAACCGTATTTATGAAATGAAGCACTTAGACCGCCGGGGGAGCGCGATCGTGCTTGCGGTCCTCCTTCTCGTCCTGCTCAACGCGATCGGGATGTACGTCATGTCTCTTCCCGTGTCCATGGGGGAGAGCTCCCGGCAGCATTACCTGGCGTCCGTGGCCAGGAACATGGCGAGAGCGGGGGCGCACGCCGCCATCGCGCGGCTTCCCGCCGTGTCCCCGGAGGCCGCCCCTTATGTCCGCCGGATCCCGGTCGGACCGGAGATCACGGGAAAGTATTCCGTGGCCTCGCGCGGGACGGGAGATTCGATGGATGCCGCCCGAAGCGGCAAAGGGTCTCCGGTTGCGGAGTACGAGCTGGTTTCGGAGGGAAGCGTTCCCGGCTCTTTCGGAGGATCGTTCCGCGTGCGCGCGAGCGTCCGGATCGGGCCCGTCCCCGGCCGCCCCCCGCGGATACTGAAATGGGAGGAAACCGCCCTGGGGAAGCCGTCCCCCGGGGCGGACCGGTGAAAAAGGGAATCGACGGGGATTCCGTATCTCGCATATAGTATTGCCGGCATGAACGAGCGAAGGAAGACACGTCGCATCCTCGTGGGGAGCGTTCCGGTGGGCGGCGGGGCGCCGGTTTCCGTCCAGAGCATGACCTGCACGGACACGCGGGACGTCAGGGCGACCGTCGCGCAGATCCGGTCGCTGGCGCGCGAAGGGTGCGAGATCGTCCGCGTCGCGATCCCGGATGAAGCCGCGGCGCGGGCGTTCCGGAAGATCCGGGCCGCCTCGCCGATCCCCGTGATCGCCGACATCCATTTCAACCACCATCTCGCGGTCGCTTGCGCGGACGGGGGCGCCGACGCGCTCCGGATCAACCCGGGGAACATCGGCGGGGAAGCGAACACGCTCCGGGTCCTGCAGGCCGCGCGGGCGAACCGCATTCCCGTCCGGATCGGAGTGAACGCCGGTTCGCTGGAGAAGGACATCCTGCGCCGGCACGGCGGCCCGACGGCGCGCGCCCTGGCCGAGAGCGCCGCCCGCTGGGTCCGTTTCTGCGAAAAGGTCCGCTTCGCCAAGGTGAAGTTTTCCCTTAAGGCCTCCGACGTCCCCGGCACGGTGGAAGCGTACCGCATCTTTTCGCGGCGGTTCGACTATCCCCTGCACATCGGGGTGACGGAGGCGGGGACGCTGTTTTCGGGCGCCGTCAAGTCGGCCGTGGGGCTGGGGATCCTTCTTTCGGAAGGGATCGGCGACACCCTTCGGGTTTCCCTGACGGGACCGCCGGAAGAGGAGGTGCGGGTCGGGTGGCAGATCCTGAAGAGCCTGGGGCTGCGGGAGCGGGGCCCGGACTTCGTCTCTTGTCCGACCTGCGGGAGGGTTTCGATCGACGTCGTCGGAATCGCGCAGGAGGTGGAGCGCCGCCTGTCCCGCATTCCCGTCCCCCTGAAGGTGGCCGTGATGGGATGCGCCGTCAACGGGCCGGGAGAGGCCAGGGAAGCCGACGTCGGAGTCGCGGGCGGCAGGGGGGAAGGGCTGATCTTCGTCCGGGGAGAGGTCGTGAAGAAGGTGAAGGAGAAGGACATCGTGGCCGAGGTGGTGCGGCTCGCGGAGCGCCTGGCGGCCAACGCAACGGGGAGGAAAGGGAATTGATCCGGTACTCGCAATATCTCATGCCGACGACGAAGGAGACTCCTTCCGACGCGGAGGTCGTCAGCCACCGGCTGATGCTGCGCGCCGGGATGATCCGCAAAGTGGCCTCCGGGATCTACAACTACCTACCCGCGGGGCTGCGGGTCCTGCGGAAGGTGGAGAGGATCATCCGGGAGGAGATGGACCGCGCCGGAGCCCAGGAGGTGCTGATGCCCACGGTCGTTCCTTCGGAGTTATGGAAGGAAAGCGGCCGCTGGGACGCCTACGGCAAGGAATTGCTCCGGTTCCGGGACCGGGCGGACCGGGAGTTCTGCCTGGGTCCCACACACGAGGAGGTGATCACGGACCTGGTGCGACGCGAAGTGCGGTCGTACCGGCAGCTTCCCCTGAACCTCTACCAGATCCAGGACAAGTTCCGCGACGAGATCCGGCCGCGGTTCGGGCTGATGCGGGGCAGGGAGTTCTTCATGAAGGACGCCTACTCCTTCGACGCGGACGAGGAAGGGGCGGCGGAATCGTACCGGAAGATGTACGAAGCGTACTGCCGCATCTTCCGGAGGATGGGCCTGTCGTTCCGGGCGGTGGAGGCCGACACCGGCTCGATCGGAGGAAGCAGCTCCCACGAGTTCATGGTGATCGCGGACTCCGGGGAGGACGCCATCGTCTCCTGCGAGGCGTGTTCCTACGCCGCAAACACGGAGAAGGCCGAGTGCGTCCCGCCGGCAGGCGCATCGCCGGTAGGGGAGAAGGAGGCCGGCCTTCCGCGGAAGGTCGCAACGCCCGGCAAGCGGACGATCGCGGAGGTTTCGGAGTTCCTGGGGATCGATCCGTCGGTTCTCATAAAGACCCTGGTGTTCGAGTCGGACAAGGGAGACGCAGCGGTCCTGGTTTCCGGCCGGTACGAGGTCAACGAGGCGAAGGTGAAGAACCTTCTCGGGGCGGATTGGATCCGGTTGGCCCCGGAGGAGCGGATCCTGGAGCTGACCGGCGCGCCCTCCGGGTATGCGGGGCCCGTCGGCTTGAAGCTGCGCCTGCTGGCCGATCACTCCGTCCGGACGATCCCGGCGGGGGCCACGGGCGCCAACGAGAAGGACGCGCACCTGACGGACGTCGTCCCGGGAAGGGATTTTTCCCCGGAGGCGTACGCGGACCTGCGGCTGGTGACGGAGGGGGACCGGTGCCCCCGGTGCGGGGGCGGCTTGCGTTTCTCCCGCGGGATCGAGGTGGGACACGTCTTCCGCCTCGGGACGAAATACAGCAAGGCGCTTTCCGCAAGCTACCTGGACGCCGGGGGGAAGGAGCGCCCGGTCGTGATGGGCTGCTACGGGATCGGGGTCGGGCGCACGGCGGCCGCCGCCATCGAGCAGCACAACGACGCCGACGGGATCGTCTGGCCGATCTCCATCGCCCCGTTCGAGGTGAGCGTCGTTCCGGTGAACCTGAAGCACGAGGGGATCGCGGGGGACTTCCCCGGCGTTCCGTTCGCGACCTTCGCCCGCTCACTGCGGATTCCGCTTCGACGCAATCTCTCCCTTCGCTCCATACGCCGCGAAAGCGGAACCGCCTGAGCCTCGGCGATCACGCCATCGGCCCCTGCGGCCGCCTCGCCCGCCTGTAGGGCTCCGCAAGGTCGCCCTTTGCCTCCCTCTTCGGTCGGCGGGGGGCTCGGAGTTCGAATCTTATCATTCCGTCCAAAGATTTGAACTCCCCGCTGCGCCCTGCGTCCGCGTACAAAACATTGAAAGGGAGCACGTAGTTGGCTTTCTGGGTAACCGGCAGGCATCCGGTAGAGGAGCTGCTCGCGTCGAGCCAGCAGAAGCCCCTT
>JACRMU010000005.1 GCA_016219515.1 Deltaproteobacteria bacterium | reverse complement strand
TCCTACCAGGCATGGGAAAATCCGAAGGTTGCTAATCCCACTCTCAAACAGCTCTCAAAGCTGGCGGACGCCGTCGGGAAAAAACTCATCGTCGAACTATCTTGAGGTCACAAATTGTGACCTCAAGTTTTTGGGGGGACGATCTTGACGAGACGGACTCCTTTCGATAATATGACCATGGACATGTGACCATGTTCAGGGAGGAACGCATGAAGATCTCCGCGGGCCAGTTCAAGGCGAAATGCCTGAAGCTGATGGACGAGGTCCGGAACCGGCGCGAGGAAGTGGTCATCACGAAGCGGGGCAAGCCGGTGGCGCGGCTGGTCCCCTGCGACGAGAAGCCGACTCCGATTTACGGCTGCATGAAGGGTTCGGTGACGATCCTCGGGGACATCGTGTCCCCGGTTGGCGAGAAGTGGGATGCCGAGTCCTGAGAAGGTCCTGCTGCTCGACACCCATGTGTGGCTGTGGCTCGTCAACGGCGCGGAGCCGATCAAACGCCCCGTCCTTTCGGCCGTCGAGGGGGCCGCACGACGCGGCCTGATCCGGGTTTCGGCCATCTCGGTCTGGGAAGTCGCCATGCTCGTTGCCAAGGGGAGGGTTCGGCTGGCGAAGGATTGCCTTGCCTGGGTCCAGGAAGCCCTTTCCGCACCGGGCACGTCGCTCATCCCAATGACCCCTGAGATTGCCGTAGAGAGCAGCCGCCTCCCGGGGGAATTCCACGGGGACCCGGCCGATCGGATCCTTGTCGCCACGGCGCGCCTATTGGACGCCACTCTCCTGACCCGGGACGAAAGAATTCTTGCCTACGGAAAGGGAAAGCACGTTTCCGTGATGCCCGTCTGACCGGGATCGCTCATTTCTTTTTCGGAGCCGGGGCCCTGCCCTTCCTCTTCGCCTTGCGCGCAGCCGCCTCTCTCGCCCAGGAGGCCAGTTCCTCGTCATCCTCGACAATCTCCTCCGGGACCTCGTAGTACGTCTTCAGGACCTGGTTCCCGCCCGGCGCAAAAGGGCCCATCCCCCGGTCCCGGTACTCCTCCCGCGTCGACTCGTCGGTCTTGAAGTAGAGGCGACCGTCATAGAGGATGCCGAAGAAGTCCGCACCGAGGTAGAGCCCGTAGCCTCCGAACATCGCCCGGCAGCTTACACCCTCCAGGAGCCGCAGTTGGTCGAGCACGAAGTCCCTGTAGGAGTCCTCTTTCTTCATGCATTTTCCCAAGGCGTAACAAGCTGGAAATAATTGTTGTCCGGGTCGGCGAAGGTCGCGATCATCATTTTCGGTTCTTCCGACGGATTGTACGGCTTCGCGACTACCGCGGCTCCCAGCTTCTTGATCCTTTCGAATTCTCCCTCCACATCCTTGGTCTCCAAATTGAACATCATCCTTTCGGGCTTCGCGTTCTTGCCCTTGACTTTGTCATGCGGGCCGAAAGTGATGAATCCCTTGCCCGCCATGAACCCGTAGTAACCGCCTTCCGACCAATCGGGGTCTTTCTGAAAAACCTTCTTGTAGAAATCCGCGAGCTTCTTGGGATCCCCGGAAAAAACCATGATCGAATTGAAATCCAACATGATATTCACCTCCGTAAGGCGCTGGTTCGATTACAGGTTCGCTGTCCACTCTTATCGGCGTTTCGCTTTTTTTAAGATGTATTGCAAGGGCCCCAGGTTGCCGAGACGGGCCGGGCCGTAAGTCCCCCCAATATCTATTTGCGAATCGGCGGATCTTACACGCAATCGGGAGAATCGAAAATGAAGACCCTGCGAGGGTCGGACAATGTAGCGCCCACAACTTGAAGGAGGGGAAATATCCTATGCAGAAAATCACCCCGTTCCTCTGGTTCGAAGATAATGCGGAAGAGGCAGCGAAATATTACACGTCCATTTTCAGGAACTCGAAGATCGTGAAAGTCGCTCGATATGGGGAGGCGGGCGCGAAGGCCTCCGGAAGACCGAAGGATTCCGCGATGACCGTGGTGTTCGAGCTGGATGGGCAGGAATTCATCGCGCTGAACGGCGGACCGGTTTTCACTTTCTCGCCCGCCATTTCATTTGTCGTGAACTGCGAGACGCAGAGGGAAATCGACGACCTGTGGGAAAGGCTTTCCGACGGCGGAGAGCAGGTGGAATGCGGCTGGCTCAAGGACAAGTACGGCGTATCGTGGCAGATCGTTCCCGCCGTCCTCGGCGAGATGATGGCCGACCCCGATCCCGAAAAGACGGACAGGGTCATGCAGGCGCTGGTCCAAATGAAAAAACTCGATATCGCAGGGTTGAAGAAAGCCTATGAGAATGGCAAAGAGGGGAAGGCAGCATAGAAGGAGGAACCCGTGGCGCTCGAAGCCACAGACCTGGACCGCGCGATCGTTAGTCGTGAAAGCGCCCTTGCCACTCTATCCGTGAACAGCTCGCCCGAAATCCCTCATGAAAGCCATTTCTTCGGAGGAAAGCGGCCCCGGGTCGAGCGACGCCAGGTTCTCGCGCAGTTCGGCAACGTTGCGAGGGCCGATTAGCGTCACGTCCACATGCGGGCACGAAAGGCAGAAGCGATAGCAATCTCCCGCAGTGGCCACCCTTCCCTTCCAGCCGCGGGGCGCACGAAGGAGTTTTCGCCAGGCCGTTGCAGTGTATGCAACCACCATCGGGCGTCGCTTCGCCAGGTGCGGGAAGATGTCCTGCTCCGCCCCGGGATGGGCGGCGTTGTAACGAATCATGAGGAGGTCGAGGATCGAGTCCTCCGCGAGCTTTCCGGCGCGCGGGCGGTCGTGGATCGAGACACCCAATGCGCGGACCTTCCCCTCGTCGCGAAGCTTCACCAGTTCCTCCTGCACCGTCCCGGTGAAGGCGGACATCCTGCCGAGCCAGTAGAGCTGGAAGACGTCGAGGTAGTCGATGTTCAGCGCCCGGAGGGACGCCTCCGCCGCCCGGCGCACCGCGCCGGGAAAGTAACCCATTAGCGGGCCCGCGGATACCGCGTACCGCTCCCGGTCGCGCGCGAGGGCATCGCGGAGGGCGATGGTCAGCCCCTTCATCCGCGGGCTCCAGAACACGTACTGGATGCGTTCCAACGCCTCGCGGCATCCGACTTCGTCGAGACCGAAGGTGCCGGAGAGCCCCAACCGGAACAGCCGCCGTCCGAGCTTCGGCATCTCGCGGCAAGCAAAGTCGTTCCCGGATACCATCAATGGCAATCCCCCGGATTCAGGGTAGCATCAAGAAGCGGTTCCATGAACTGGGGGAGTGGGGTCGGACTCCGGCCCCGGGTTGCCGCGGGCCCAGGTTCTTTTCGCGGCCGGCTTCAACTTTTTCAGGGCGTGTTCGGCGCGCAAGGCCGATCCCCTGTCCGGGTACCGCCGCATGCCGAGGATCCGGGAAGGTTTCCTCATCCGGGTGAACCGGGACCCTTTTCCGGCCAGGTGCTCCCGGAAGCGGGCTTCGGGGTCGATCGCGATTCCCGTATAAACGTAGCCCCCGGCGCACTCCAGCATGTAGACCCAATATTTTTTCTTCAGCGACGGCGCCACGTCAGCCGATCTGGCGGCCGATCTTGTACGTCTTCCCGATGTACTTTCCGACGCCGTGATACGTGTTGACCTCGGGCTCGAAGAGGAGCGGCCGCACCTTTTCGATGTCCGGGAAGCCCTTCTCGCCGAGGACGGATTCCTCCGCCTTCACGTCCAGGATCTCGCCGATGAACTGGGTGTGCAGCCCAATCTCGATGGAATGGAGAAGCCGGCACTCGAGGACCAGGGGGAACTCTCCGACGTACGGTGCGTCCACGAGATCGCTCCGCACGGGGGTGAGCCCCGTGGCGGCGAACTTGTCGCCTTCCTTCCCCGAGGCGATCCCGACGTAGTCGGCCTGGACGGCGTGGTCCTCGGAGGGGACGCTGACCGTGAATGCCTTCCGATCGACGATGCTGGAATAGGAGTACGTGGCCTTCCGCAGGGACACGGCCACGCAGGGAGGTCGGGAGCAGCAGATCCCGCCCCACGCGACCGCCATGATGTTCGGTTTCCCCTCCTTGTCGTACGTCCCCACGATCCATACCGGCGTGGGAAAAACGAGCGTCTTCGCGCCGAACGATTTCTTCATGGGCCGCCCCTTCGCATGCATGGAATGACCTGCCGGCAATCCATTTTACGTGGATCTCCGTCAGTTTTCAGGAGAGGAATCGAGCATCGCTTTCACTTTTTGCGTCAGCGCATTCAATGTGAACGGCTTCGAGAGGAAATTTCCACCCGTTGTCAGGATGGGATCCGTGGGCGCATCTCCCGGGACATATCCGGACATGGCATGACCAGGTCCGTCAGCAAGAGCTGGATATTCTTCTTGGCGGCGCCGCTGAGCCGCAACGCCTCGTCTCCGTTTGCGGCACCCAGGACGGTGTACCCCTGCATGGCGAGAACCTCCACGATGAGGTTCCGGATCTCCTCCTGGTCCTCCACGACCATCACGATCCCTTTTCCGCGGGAGAGCGTTTCCCGCCCCTTCGCGGGCGCCTCTTCCGTTACCTCCGCATCCGTTCGGTAAAGATAGATCCGGAAGGTCGTCCCCTTTCCCTTCTCGCTCTCCACGAGGAGGAATCCCCCGCTCTGCTTCACGATCCCGTACACCGTCGCCAGCCCCAATCCCGTCCCCTTCCCTTTCTCTTTCGTTGTGAAGAAGGGCTCGAAAAGATGGGACATCGTCGCCTGGTCCATCCCGCAGCCGGTATCGGCGATCGTCAGGACGACATAGGACCCGGGGGGGACCTGCCCGGTTCCCACGGGAATCGGCTCGGAAACCACCACATTTTGCGTTTCGATGGAGAGGACGCCTCCTTCGGCCATCGCGTCCCTGGCGTTGATCGCAAGGTTCATGATCACCTGCTCGATCTGGCCCGGATCCGCCCTGACCGGCCAGAGATTTTCCCCGAAAGAGGTGCGGAACTCGATGTTCGCCCCGAGGAACCCGCGGAGCATCTCCGACACGCCCGTCACCGCCCCGTTCAGCTCGAAAACTTTCGGCATCAGGACCTGCTTGCGGGAGAACGCCAGGAGCTGTCGCGTCAACGCCGCGGCGCGCTCACCGACCCTCCGGATTTCGGCAATCTCGCGAGGCACCGGGTCGCCGTCCTGTACCCGCGCCATCAGCAATTCCGCGTACCCGTTGATGGCCGTCAGGAAATTGTTGAAATCGTGCGCGACCCCGCCCGCCAGTCTCCCCACCGCCTCCATCTTCTGCGCCTGCCGGAGCTGCTCCTGGCTTCGGAACAGCGCCTCCTCCATCTCCTTCCGTTTCGTGACGTCGCGGGCATAGACCTGCGCTGCGGGCAGGTTCCGGTACAGGACGGGGAGTCCCATCGCCTCCACCTCGAGGATGTCCCCGTCGAGCTTTAGATACTTCTGCTCTATCAGGGCCGTCCGCTTCCTCTCCTCCAGCACCTGCGGGATCCGCTTCCGGATGAGGTCGCGGGAATCCGGATGGATGAAGGCCATGATGGGTTTCCCGATCAGCTCCGCCGCGTAGGAGGCCCCCAGCAGCTTCAGGCCGGTGTCGTTCATGTACACGATCTGCCCGTCGCACACGATGAAAATCATCTCGGTCGCTTTCCCGAAGGGCATCCGCGGCCAGTTTTTCCTTCTCCTTGCGATCCGTGATGTCCCGGGCGATTCCCACCGTGCCGATGACTTCCTGGCGGTCCCCCAAAATGGGCACCTTGATCGTCTCGATCCATTTCCGCTTTCCGTCCCGGTCCGCCAGCGGCTCTTCCACCCGCTTCGTCTGTCGGGATTCCATCACGGCGCGGTCGTCGGCCCGGTAGCGCTCCGCCAACTCCTTCGGCCAGATGTCGAGGTCGGTCTTGCCGACCAGTTCCTCGGGAGAAACTCCGCACGCATGCCCGAAGGGCTCGTTGACGGCGATAAAGCGGCTTTCCTCGTCCTTGAGCCAGGCGATGTCGGGGATGCTGTTCAGCAGCGCCTTCTGTTGCCAGAGCTTGTTTTTCATAATTCTGCCGGGCATTCGATCGTCCCCTCGCATTCGTGCTTTCGTTCCGGCGGAGCGGCCGGCAATTTATTGTACCCGGAATTGAGAGCGATTATCGCCTCGACCACCGGAATGAAGAAACCGGAGACCCTTCCGGAAACTCTTAGTGTCATGGTCCGTAATTGGAAAGCACCGGGGAAGCGGATGCGTAAGACCGTATCCTTCACATGCATCGTGGTTGCTTCCACGCTCCTCTTTTTCGGAGGAACGGGGTGCACCTCCCCGCCCGATCTCTCCGCCATCCGGCTGCCGCCGGGCTTCCGGATCGAAATGTACGCCGAGGTCCCCAACGCCCGCTCGATGGCGATGGGGGCAAGGGGAACGCTGTTCGTGGGGACCCGCAAGGGAGAGGTGTACGCCGTCCTCCCGGGCATTTCGGCGGCGGGAACGCGCCAAGTTGTGACGATCGCCCGCGGGCTCCACAGCCCCAACGGCGTGGCGTTTCGCGAAGGGGCGCTCTACGTGGCCGAGATCAACCGGGTCCTGCGGTACGACGGCATCGAAGCGCGCCTGTCCGACCCTCCGAAGCCGGTCGTCGTCAACGACGGGTTCCCAAGGGATGAGCATCACGGCTGGAAGTTCATCCGCTTCGGGCCGGACGGGATGCTCTACGTCCCCGTGGGGGCGCCGTGCAACGTCTGCGAGCGGGACGACCCGAGGTACGCTTCCATCCTGCGGATGCGGCCCGACGGGACCGGGCTCGAGGTCTTCGCGTCGGGGGTGCGCAACACCGTGGGGTTCGACTGGAACCCGGACACGAAGGAACTATGGTTCACCGACAACGGCCGCGATTTGATGGGAGACGATCTTCCGCCGGACGAACTGAACCGCGCTCCGAGGAAAGGGCTTCACTTCGGTTTCCCGTACATCCACGGGAAGGGCACGCCGGACCCGGATTTCGGGGCCAGGGGGAAGCCGCGGAATTTCACGCCTCCGGAGTGGGAGCTCCCGGCCCACGTCGCCTCCCTCGGGATGCGCTTCTATACGGGGACGATGTTCCCTGACGGGTACCGTGGCCGGATCTTCATCGCCGAGCACGGTTCGTGGAACCGTTCCAGCCCGATCGGGTACCGCGTCACCGTCGTTCGCGTCGAGGGCAACCGGGCCGCAAGCTACGAAACGTTCGCCGAGGGGTGGTTGAAGGGCGGGAAGGCCTGGGGCCGCCCCGTCGACGTGCAGGCGATGCCCGACGGCTCCCTGCTCGTCTCCGACGACCACGGCGGAAGGATCTACCGGATCACCTACTGACCGGCGGTCTCAAGGAACGGGTGCGGCCGTTCAGTACGGGGTCGGGGGGGTCTTGACGATCCTGTCCCCTTTCCGGACGTAGTCGGCGGAAGACATCATGTTCAAAGGGGTGGCGCGGCCGATGCTCACGGTGACGCGGTCGCCTTCCCTGAATTCCGAAAGGTCGATGCCCGCGTCGGAGAGGACCTTGTAATTCCAGCCGACGCCCATCCCGTCCGTCACGGTAAACGCGCCGGACTCCAGGTCGATCTTCGATATCGTCCCGACCACCGTCCGTCCCTCCGCAAAGGCCTGCGGCACGGCAATCGCAAGTGCGAAAAGCGCGGCGATAAGGAACGGCAATCTTCTCATGACGGTATCCCCCTTCTCCATTGCCGGTATTCGGTCCGCTGTCAGCTCCGCGTCCGGTGAGCGTCGATCAGCGGGTACGTATTGCCGAAGACATAACGCCGGGCGGACACCAGGAAGTCGTGGGGGAAGCCGAGCTCGACCTTGCTCGCCTCATCGAGACGATCCATCTGCGCATCGGTCAACTCCAGGTCCAGGCATCCGAGGTTGTCTTCGAGCTGTTTTACCGTCCGGGCGCCCAGGATCGGGACGATCACGCCCCACGGCTGCCGGCGGGCCCAGGCAAGAGAGACCTGCGAGGCGGTGCACCCGGTTTCCGCAGCCACCTTGGAGACGACGCCCGCAATCCGGAAATTGCGCTCCGTCAGAAACACGTTCCCCCACTCGGCGGCGACGGCATACCGGGCATCCGCCGGTTTTTCCTTTCCCGCCTTGTATTTCCCGGAGAGCACGCCTCCCCCAAGCACGCCCCAGGGCGTCACCGCGATGTCCAGCGCCTTCGCCATCGGCAGCAGGTCGCGCTCCGGCGTCCTCTCGATGAGACTGTACTGGATCTGGAGCCCGGCGAACGGGGTCCAGCCCTTGAGCTCCGCGAGCGTGTTCGCCCGGGAAACGACCCAGGCAGGGGCATCCGAGATCCCGACGTAGAGCACCTTCCCCGCCCGGACCGCGTCGTCGAGCGCGCGCATCACCTCGTCCACGGGCGTCATGAAGTCCCAGGCGTGCACCCAGTAGAGGTCGATGTAGTCCGTGCCGAGACGCTTGAGGCTCGCATCGAGCGACTGGACGAGATTTTTCCGGTGGTTGCCGCCGCCGTTCGGATCGTCGGGGCGGGGGTTCAGGGTGTACTTCGTGGCGAGGACGATCCGCTCCCGGTCGTCCGCCATGAACTCCCCCGCGTATCGCTCGCTCGTGCCGTTCGTGTAAAGGTTCGCGGTGTCGATGAAGTTACCGCCCGCTTCCACGAAGCGCCGGAAGATCCTGCGGCTCTCCTCCTTCGATGTCCCCCATCCCCATTCCTCGCCGAACGTCATCGTGCCGAGGCACAGCTCCGAAACCCGAAGTCCCGTCCCGCCGAGCAGCTTGTACCGCATCCTTTCGCTCCTTTCGCCGCGTGGTCCCGTATCCTTAGGATATTCCCACAGCCGAACCGGATTCGACCGGGAAATAATCTAAGAGAGATCGAGACGGCATTCGTCAACCGGCCCAAGGTTTTCCCGATCATCAAGAAAGGAGATCCCGATGTCGCAGCAATCCCTGATCGACGCCGCCAAGGCCCCGGTTCTTGCCTTCGGCGAAAAGAACTGGAATGCGGTGATCGCCTCGGTCGTGCCCGGCGTCCTCTACGACGAGTTGGCCACCCACCGGAAAACGCGAGGGGTGGACCAGCTCATCTCCTGCTGGAAGGGCTGGGGATCGGCTTTCCCCGATTCGAAGGCCACGTTCCAGGTCCCCTTCGTCAGCGGGAACACCGTCGTGCTGGAGTTGACCTGGCGCGGCACGCACAGGGGCCCCCTGGAGACGCCCGGAGGCCGCATACCGTCGACCGGGAAATCGATCGAGGTCCCGGCGTGCCTGATCGTCGAGATCGAGAACGGCAAGGCGAAGTCGATGCGCCATTATTTCGACATGGCGACGCTGCTCCAGCAACTTGGTATCGCAAAAGCCGCCTGATCCGGCGTCCGGAAAGGAGGAAACGTCCGCCATGATCAAGGTGAAAACCTTTACCTCCCAGCTCAAGATCTTTCATGCCCGGCACGAACTGGACGAACTGGACAAGGAAATCAACGGTTTCATCGCATCCCAAGGGATACGGAAGGTCATCTCCGTCAGCGACGCCGCCACCACGGGGGAAAAGGGGGAAACGATCGGCATGATCCGGTCGCTGACCTACGAGGAGCCGGCCGCGGGAACGCGGGAACTTTACCAGGAGAAGATCGAAGCGACGCTCCAGGAGTGGGGCGAGGAGATCGATAAGATCCGGAAGAAGGCGGACAAGCTGGGGGAGGATGCCCGGGTCAAGTACCGTGAGCAGATCGTAGACCTGCACGTCCGGCAGGAAACGGCCAGGAAAAAGCTCGACGAGTTGAAGAAGTCCGGCGAGGAAGCTTGGGAGGATCTTCGGAAAAACGCGGAAGCGGCCCTCGATGAGCTGAAAAAGGGGGTGGAAGGCGCCGTCCGGAAAATGAAGAAGTAAACCGTTCGCCCAGGTCGCCGCCGGGAATTCCGCGCTACTTCCGGGAGACGAACGGGTTGCCTCTTATGTAAAACCGCAGGTGCCTTTTCGCCCACGGCCCCGCGTAGTCGACGCCGACGCGGGGCCTTTTGACGATCGCGGGGGGGCCGGCCTCGGCCGTTTCGGCGATGTAAAAATCGTCGCTCGTAAGATCGTGCGCGTTCAGGCGCCGGTCGACGTGCATCGCCTTGCACAGCAGGCCGGGGCCCTGGGTGCGCCCGTCGACGTTCTTCACCGGCTCGACCGCCCGCAGCAGCACCGCGGAGGCGCGGCCTTCCCGCTCGGTGACGACGTTCATGCAGTAATGCATCCCGTAAATCATGTAGACGTAGGCGTGCCCCGGGGGGCCGTACATGACTTTCGTCCGCTTCGTCAGCCCCCTTGCGGAATGCGCCGCGAGGTCGTGGGGCCCCAGGTATGCCTCGACCTCCACGATCCTGCCGATGCGCTCCACGCCGTTCGACCGATGCACCAGGTTCTTCCCGAGCAGTTCCCTGGCCACCAGGATCGTGTCGCGATCGTAGAAATCCCGGGTCAGTTTTCGCATGAACGTTCCGTGAGGTGGAGAATCGATTAATCCAGGTCGATGTCGCGAACCGGCTTAGGGGCCGGCTCGTCCTTCGCTTTATCCATGAAGTCCTTGAACTTCTTTTCCATCGCGGCGCCGCGCCCCTTGTCCGCCTCGACGATC
>JACRMU010000007.1 GCA_016219515.1 Deltaproteobacteria bacterium | reverse complement strand
CGGATTTCCCCGCCGGGCGCCATGAAATACCTCCCGCCGTTGGGCTCCCTGGGAACGGCCCGGATCAGGCCGGCCCCGGCAAGGTCGTCGAACCGTTCCGGCAGCCCTCCCGTGCGGGCGCGGTACTCCGCCACCGCGCGCTCCAGCATCTGGATGTCCCTTTCGACGATCACCTCCCGGATCCTCTTCATAAGCGCTTCGCGCCGGCCCGCGTTCGTTTCCTGGCGGACCATCTCCTCCAGGAACGCCAGCGCCGTTTCCGGCTTCCTCCCCTCCGAAAGCATGCGGGCCGCCAGCAACGGCAGATACTGGGGGCTCTCCGGAAGGTGCGACGCTTCCCCAAGCGCTTCCCCCCCCCCAATGGGGTCGCCGAGGGAGAAGTATCGGATATAACCAATATAGAACGGGAACCTCCATTCCAAGGGATGATTCTTCCGTCCGCGCGAAAGCGTCAGGAGCGCCTCCCGGGAATGGTCCGGGGAATCGCCCAGGATGACCCCTCCCAGGAGATAGGGCACCTTGAACCTTGGATCGAAATTGATCACCGTGTCGAGAAGAAGGTAAAGCCGGTCGTAATCCTCGGGGGACATGCGGCGGGCGCCGGAGACCTGGACCGCCTTGAGCCAGACCGCATCGGAGAGAAAATTCCGGAACCCGAACGCAAAGGAGGGCCGGCGCCCGATCTCCGCCAGCAGGTCTACCCCGGCCGCGGGCCCCTTCGCCGCCTTTCGAGCGGAAAGCTGCCGCTCCTCGAAAACGCGGGAGGAAAAATGGACGGATGCGGCGAACAGGAGCAGGACGGCCGTCCAACCGGCCGCTGCGCCTCCGATGATGGAAAGAATCCTTCCCCTTCGCACTCCCTGTCCCTCGCCGTGACGAATGACCCCGGACCTCCCCCGCCGCGGATCCCGCGTTCGAATTCTATCATTGTCCTCCGGAGGGTGAAGGGAAATGTCCCCTTTCGAGCGTTTCCGCGCGCCGCTCGATCTCCCGCCGGTCGAACCGCAGGAATTCCCGCTGCGAAAGATCGAGCGGCATGCGTTCCAGCTCCCGGGACCGCGCGATCGCCATTCGGTACCGCTCCGCCGCCTTCCCCGGATTCTCCGCTTCCTCCAGGCGTGCGAGCATCAGGTGAACGATCGCGGCGTTGGGCTCGATGGCGATCGTCCGTTCCAGAATGTCGCGCGCCGCTTCCGTCTTCCCCGCCCGGCGGAGGACTTCGGCCTTTCGCATCCCGGCGACGACGCCGAAAGGGTTCTTCCGGAGGCTCTCGTCCAGCGCGGACAGGGAGAATCCCCGTAACGCGCGCCGCTGTTCCACATCGGGAACCGCTTCGGCGAGCTCTCCGAGGAGGAATCCGGCCTGCGACAGATGAAGGGAATCTTCGGGGCTCGCCGCAACCGCCCGCTGCTCCGCGTTCACCGCGGCAACAAGGTACTCCGCCCGCCGGGTCCGCAGGTACCAGCGATAGTGGACGGAGGAAACGGCGTCCGGGTAGGCGGAGTTCAGCGGGTCGCAGCGTTCCGCCGAGGAAAAACCGGTCATGGCCTCCTTCGTATCCCCCTTCCCGAGAGATTCCAACCCCCCGCGGTACCGGTGGTAGCCCAGGCAAGCGGCGGCGGAATACCCGAAGCACAGGAGCAGGACCAGGGAGGGAGCCGCCCGAAGAACGGAGGAAAGCGACAGGTCTTTCCTTCCTCCGCGGGCGTTGCGGTTGGCCAGCAGGGCCGTGCAAGCCGCCACCGGCAGCGCGATCCCGAGGGGCTCCAGGTTGACGTCGAAGAACGCATGGATCGCCGCCCCGAGCGGAATCAGGCACAAGGGGAGAATGCGGTCCTCCCGCCTCCCCTCGCGCCACACCAGGACCAGCACGGCGCACGCGATCGCGACGGCGAGGAGGCCCCCCGGGAACCCCAGCTCCGAAAGGATGCCGAAGAAATGGCTGTGCGCCGTGTCCGCGGTCTTGCCGAATCGGAACACCGCCCCCTCGATGGGTTCCCGGAAACGGAGCCAGAAGAATTTATATCCGCCGAGGCCCACCCCGAACGGGTGGGCGACAGCGGTCTTCCACGCCGCCTTCCACATGTTCAGCCGGCTGAAGGCATACGGGTCGAGTGCGGCGGAAAACCGGGTGGCGACCGCGGCGGCAAGCAACGCTCCTCCCGCCGCCGTGCTGGCAAGATACAGGTATTTTTTCCTCCCCCGGGCGGTGACGATCAGGAAAAGGGAAACGCCCGCCGCAACCGCCGCCATCGCCCGGGATTGCGTCAGGAAGATCCCGTAAACCATCAAGGCCGTCAACGCGAAATACGGGATTTTCCTTGCGTCGAAGCCGGCCGCGGTTCCCTTCCACGCGAAGTAGAGCGCGGCGACCAGTCCGAAGAAGAGATAGTCCGCCAGGAAGTTGGAGTTCGCGAACGAGCCCCAGAGGCCTCCCGCCCGCCCTGTAACCCGTTGAAACAACTCCAGGGCGACCTGCACCGTCGCCGCAAGCAGGATGGCGGCCATAACGCGGCCCGCCTCCCGTTCTCCGTCGCCTTCCCCCTCATGGCATCGAACGAGAAAATAGACCAGGCCGACGCAAAGGATGTTCAACGCGTACTGGTAGGCCGCCCATGGGTACACCGCCCAGGCCGTCGCCACGACGGAATACAGAAGGAAACTCCCCGCCAGCAGATCGAGGCGCGACCCTCCCCATGCCACCCGCGGCCTTGCCCACAGCAGGATTGCGAAGAGGAGAAAAACGGAAGCGCGGATGAGGAACGTCGGGAGAGGAGTTTCCCCTCCGTAGGCCACGGAGGAGAGAAACAGAAGGGAGAGGAGCGGCGGGAACATCCCGCCGATCCTCTCCCTGTTTTTTCCTATTGGCCGATTATACGCCAGACTGCGTGTTAATCAGGACGTTTCCGTCGTTGATGGTCCAGCAATCCGGCAGGGCCCCGGAAGAGACCGAACCGGCCGCTCCCGCGGTGAACCCGGAGGTGGACAATGCGGGCGCTGCGGAGCCCGTCCATGCCACCGCACCCGAATATCCGGCCGTCGAAGTGTAGGTTGTGGACGTCGAGGTGGTCATTCCGCTGGTGGCGGCGGCGGTCGGGGGAGCGCCGCTGATGGAATATGCATAGATCAGCGTTCTCCCTACGGGGACCCAGTTGACGGTCGCGAAATTGGCGTACTGGTTGTTCTCCCCGAAATACCCGGTCTCCGCCACGTAAACCGCCTTGAGATTCGTCTTCGCCTCGGACTGCTTCGACTTTGCCTGGAACTTGAGGAAGTTCGGGATGGCGATGGCCGCCAGAATACCGATGATCGCGACGACGATCATCAACTCGATGAGCGTGAACCCCTTTTTCCCTATCCGCATGGTGGTCTCCTTTCCCCGCGGGTTAATGACTTTTAATTGACCCGCTTATCATTTAGCAACCACCGTGCCAGTTTCACGAATTCAGATCGTCGACATCGTTGGTCAAGTCGTTGCTATCGTTTATATGCCACACGTCGACCGTCGGATCGTTGTCGATGTTCCCCCATGCTTTCGCAGTAAAGGAACCGAGGCCGACCCCCGGGGTGACGATGCCGGGATCCGGATTGGAGGCCAAATCCTTGCCGTAATATTCACTTCCCATGTAATACGTGTAAATGCATGTGCCTTCGGGTTTCCAGCGTATCAATGCGAAACTGCTTGCGAAATTACCGTATTCAGTAAAATAGGCGAGATTGTCCTTGTAGACCCCTGAGAGATTGTAGACGACCTCGGACCTTTTCGTTTTTGCGGAGAACTTCATATAGGCGGGAACAGCAATCGCGGCAAGGATGCCGATGATCGCGATCACGACCATCAGCTCGATCAATGTGAACCCCTTATTTTTCTTCATATTTCGCCTTCCGTCACGGGGTCGCGGCGAATTTCTGGGAAAAACATAGCAGAATCCGTGCCTTTATTCAATACCATGTTTGTCGAGCCGGTAACGCATCGAACGGAAAGAGATATTCAGAAGTTTCGCGGCCTCCGTGCGGTTCCCTCCCGAGCGTTCAAGTGCCTTTAGCAGAAGTTCTTTTTCCAATCGGTCGACCAGAGAGTCCAAAGATGTCCCCTCGACATCGAATGTATCCGGGATCAGGAAGGCGGCGCCCTCGCCGGAACTGTCAAATTTTGTCACATTTTGGGGGAGGGATGTGATGGAAATGACATCTTTTGTCTCTATGATCGCCGCCCTTTCCATGATGTTTTCGAGCTCCCGCACGTTCCCCGGGTAGTCGTACGCCAGCAGCGCGCGCATCGCCTCTCCGTCGACCCGGTAGACGGGCTTCCCCATCTGCTTTGCGAACTTGTCGAGGAAATGCTGCGAAAGCACCGGGACGTCTTCCCTGCGCTCCCGAAGGGGAGGAACGACGATCTGGATCACGTTGAGCCGGAAGTAGAGATCGTCGCGGAAGCGGCCCGCCTTCATCTCCTCTTCCAGCATCCGCTTGGAAGCGCAGACGATCCGGACGTCGATCGAGAGGTCCTCGTTCCCGCCGATGCGCCGGAACGACCGTTCCTGGATCGCCCGCAGGAGCTTGCTCTGCATGCTCGAAGGGATTTCCCCCACCTCGTCCAGGAACAGCGTCCCCCGGTGGGCGGCCTCGAAAAGCCCCCGCTTCGTCTGCACGGCGCCGGTGAACGCCCCCCGCATGTGCCCGAACAGCTCGCTCTCCATCAGCGTCTCCGGGATCGCCGCGCAGTTGATCGCGACGAAGGGGGCGTCCTTCCTCTCGCTCCGCGCGTGCAGGGCGGCCGCGATCAGCTCTTTCCCGGTGCCGCTCTCCCCCAGGATCATCACGTTGGCGTTCGTCGGGGCGACCCGGTCCACCAGCTCGTAGACCTTCAGCATCGCCTCGCTGCGCCCGACGATCCCCTCGAAGGACGATTTTCCCTGGATCTCCTGGCGCAGCGCCCTGCGCCTCTCCGCCGAGGTTTCCTTGCTGGTCAGGGCTCCGTGGATAAGATCGCGAAGGTCCCGGTTGTTGAACGGCTTGACGATGTAGTTGTAGGCGCCGAGCTTGATCGCTTCGACCGCCCCTTCGATCGTGCCGTAGGCGGTCAGCACGATCACCTGGGTGGAGGGCGACCTCTGGATCGCCGCGCGCAGGATCTTGAAGCCGTCGTCCTCCGCGGCCATCCGCATGTCGGTGATCACGAGGTCGTACACGTTCTCCCCGATGGCCTTCTCCGCTTCCGCGCGGGAGGCGGCCACGTCCACGTCGTACCCCTCCTTCTGGAGGAACAGCGTGAGGAACTGCCGAAGGCTCTGTTCGTCGTCGACCACCAGGAGGCGGGTTTTCAACCGGTCACTCCGTCGCACCCGAAGATTTTTTCCCTCGTTTCTCCCCGCACCCTTTCCGCGCGCAGACGATCTCGGTCGTCCCCCCCTTGCGCACCTTCTCCGCCATCGCCTTGTAGCCGCACAAGGGGCACTCCCCGTCCACGAGGCGGTTCCAGGAAGCGAAACGGCACTCCGGAAAACGGGAGCAGCTGTAGAAGAGCTTCCCCATCCGCGACGTCCGCTCGACGATGTCTCCCTGGCCGCACTCCGGGCAGGCGACGCCGATGGGGAACGGCCGGCTGTTCCGGCAATCGGGGTAGCCGGAGCAGGCGATGTAGCGCGCGCCTTTCCATCTCCGGACCACCATCGGCTTTCCGCACTTGTCGCACGCGACCCCGGCCTCCTCGTCGGCCAGGAGCTCGATCTTCCCCTCCGCCGTCTCCCGGAAGTTCGAGGTGTTGCGGCACTCCGGATAGTTCCGGCAGGCGAGAAATCTTCCGGCGCGGCCGAACCGGATGACCATCTCCCCGCCGCACGCCTGGCAGGCGATGCCGGTTGCGATCAGCTCGTCCTTCACCTTGGGCATGGAGAGCTTGGCCCGCTCGAGCTCCTCGGAAAACGGCAGGTAGAAATCCGAAAGCGTCCGCCCGAATTCCCGCTCTCCCTCCTCGATCTGGTCCAGCTCTTCCTCCATCCGGGCGGTGAACGCCACGTCCATGACCTTGGGGAAGCTTTCTTCCAGGAGCCCCGTGACGATCCCCCCCAGCTCCGTCGGGCGGAATCTCCCCTCCTCCAGCCGGACGTACCCGCGGTCCTTGATCGTCTTCACGATCGCGGCGTACGTGGAAGGGCGCCCGATCCCCTGTTCCTCCAGCTCCTTGATCAGCGAGCTTTCCGAGAACCGCGGTGGCGGCTGCGTGAAATGCTGGGCGCCGACGAGTTCCTTCAGGTCCAGGCGGTCTCCCTCCGAGAGAACGGGCAACAGGTTTCCTTCCGCCTTCTCTCCCTCCGCCTCCCCGTTCTCCCCGCCGTTGCCGCCCGGGGCTCCTCCCTCCCCCGCGGCGCCGGCCTGCCGTCCGTTGCCGTTGCTTCCGTCCTGGTACACTTCGAGGTATCCGAGGAACTTCGGCACCGACCCGGTTGCGCGGAACAGGAAGCCGCCCGCGACTCCCCCCACGGGATCGCAGAGGATGTCGATCGTCGTCTGCTCGAACTCCGCGGGGGCCATCTGGGACGCGACGAAGCGGCTCCAGATCAAGCGGTAGAGCCGGAGCTGGTCGCGGGAAAGGATCGATTTGAGAGAATCCGGAGAGTGCTCCATCGAGGTGGGGCGGATCGCCTCGTGGGCGTCCTGGGCGGATTTCCGGTTCTTGTAAACGTTCGGGGACTGCGGCAGGTAGGCCTCCCCGTGCGCCGTCTTGATGTATTCCCTCGCCGCGAGCAGCGCTTCGTCCGCCACCCTCACGGAGTCGGTCCGCATGTACGTGATGAGCCCGACGAGCCCTTCCCCGGGGATGTCGATCCCTTCGTAGAGCGACTGGGCGACCATCATCGTCTTGTAGGGGGGCATCCGGAGGACCCTGGCCGCCTCCTGCTGGATCTTCGAAGTGGTGAACGGAGCGGGAGCCATCCGGCGGCGCAATTTTTTCCGGATCTCCCGGACGACGCAGGGGCCGTTCTCCACCGCCTTCCGCAGCTCCAGCGTCTCCTGCTCGGTCCGGGGCCGAACCTTCGTCCCGCCCGCTTCCACCAGCTTCGAGAGGAACGGCGGCGGCGCGCTCCCCGCAAGGCGGGCCGTGAGCGACCAGTACTCCTCGGGGACGAAGGAGGATATCTCCTGTTCCCTGCGGCAGACGATCTTCACCGCCACCGACTGCACGCGCCCCGCCGAAAGGCCGCGACGCACCTTGGACCAGAGGAGCGGGCTCAGCGTGTATCCCACGAGCCGGTCGAGGATCCGCCGGGCCTGCTGGGAGTCGTACCGGTTCCGGTCGAGGGAGCGCGGATCCGACATCCCCTGCGTGATCCCCTTCTTCGTGATCTCGTGGAAGAGAACGCGGCGGACCTCGGCCGCACCCTTCGGCGCTTCCTTCGCCTTCCCCTTCCTTTTTTTCCCGGCGTCGGATCGGATGGCGTCGGCGATGTGCCATGCGATCGCCTCCCCTTCCCGGTCCGGGTCGGGAGCGAGGTATACCGTTTTCACGGATCGGGACGCCTCGAGAATTTCCCCCAACACCTTCTTGCGATCCTTGATCACGATGTACCTGGGCGCGAAGCCGTTCTCGACGTCCACCCCGAGACGGCTCTTCGGCAGGTCCATGACGTGCCCCATGGAAGAGAGAACCTTGAACCCCTTGCCCAATATCTTCTGTATCGTTTTGGCCTTTGCAGGCGATTCGACGACGACGAGCGACTTGGCCATTCATCCTCCATCTTCAGATACGGGAGATTCCTCCCGGCATATCGGACAACCTCTTATAATAATCTCCCGTTCCCCTTTCAAGCAATTTCCCCAACTCCATTTCCAGAAGGCAGGGAAGCAGCTCCGCCGCCGGAAGGTTCAGGGCATCCGCGATCTCGTCGACGCGGCGCGCTTCCGAGAGGAAATCCAGGATCCGCCGCTCCCTGCTCCCCTCGGGCGGGGAGGAGGGAACCCAACCGAGGGCGGCGGCCACGTCCCCGGCCCCCGTCACGGGGACCGCGCCCTCCCGGATCAGACGGTTGCTGCCGGCCGTGTGGGGAAAAAGGGGATTCCCCGGGACCGCCATCACCTCTCTCCCCTGGTCGAGGGCGAAGCGCGCCGTGATCAGGGCGCCGCTGCGGGAAGCCGCCTCGACGACAACGACGCCACGGGAGACCCCGCTCATGATCCGGTTCCTCGCGGGGAAACGCCACGGAAGCGGAAGGGCGCCGGGAGGATACTCCGAGAGGAGGGCGCCGCGCTTGAGAATCCGCGCGCGAAGGCCGAACGCCTCCGGAGGATAGACGGTATCCACGCCGCATCCCAGCACCGCCAGGGTCGAGCCCCCTCCCCGCAGGGCCCCCTCATGGGCCGCGGTGTCGATTCCCCGCGCCATGCCGCTGACCACCGTCCAGCCGGCGGATGCCAGGTCCGCTGCCAGCAGCCCGGCGAATTCGACGGCCGCCTCCGTGGGAGCGCGGCTCCCCACGATCGCCACGGCATTTTCCCACGCCACGTCTTCCCCCGCCCGGTAAAGCACCAACGGAGCATCGGGGACGCTTCGCAGCAAGGGAGGATATTCTTCCGAACCCAGGGGGATGATGCGAATGCCCGACCGTTCGCAGGACCCGCGGATCCTGCGCGCATTCTCCTCCGCATCCGGAGAGGACAGGGCATCGGCCGCTCTTTGGAGAATCGATCCGCCGGCTTCCTCCTCCAACCCCGGAATGAAAGGAGTCCGGTCCGCCTCCCTCAGCCGGCGGAGATGCCGGGCCGTCAGCCCTTCCACCTGGCTGAGCCGAAGGAGAATATCGACAGGAGCGGATTCGCGCGTCATCGGACCGGGTTCTTCCCCCCATCCCTGTCCGATCAAAAGGCATGCCGGAAAACAGGCCGCCCTCTCCGGCGCCTTGCCTTACCTTGGCGCCTCCCCTCCACGAACCGCATTGACGCCCGCGGAGAAGGACTGCTGGCTCTTCGCCACGAATGCCGTCGCATAATCCCGCGCCACCCGGACCACGACCGCCTGCGCAACTTCGACGGGAATTACCGCCTTTTCCGAAACCGCCCCTCCCGGCGCCTTGTCTCCTTCGTCGTACAGCCGGAAAACGTCGCCCACGGCCACTCCGGAGGATGCCCCCCGGTCCAGGAAGATGAATGTCCCGGCGGCCAGCTCCTCATTTTCCCACTGTCCCGAGACGACCGTCGCCTTGAGCTTCCCCGCCCCTCCCGGAGACAGGAAGACGGGAGTATAGGAGGGAATTTCCTCGCCGAGCTGGTCGTCGCGCCCCAGGTCTTCGAAGGAGTTCCGCACGATCCCCACGGCCTCGCCGTTCGACTTCCCTTTCGCCTGAAGGATGCCCACGAGGTATTTCGCATATCCGGCAACGGGACGGTCCCCCCGTGCGGCAATCGGACCGCGAACGCGGTACACGCCCAGGAGTTGTCCCGAGGGAATCTCCTTGTCGAGCTTCAGGAACACCTTGTCCCCCTCGGAGAACGCCACCTTGGGTTCATCGCCGCTTCGGATCCGGCCGATCCCCGAAGGCCTCTCCTTCAGGAACTCGCCGGCCCGCACGTATTCCGACGGCGAAATGTCGAGCATCGGGGGTTTTTTGGCCGCTGCGATCGCTGCGGACTTCGTTTCCGGTTTCGGAGCCTCCTCCGCTGCCGCGGCCGCCGAAGCCCCGGAGGACGGAAGCGCGAACTCCCTCCCCGGCGGCGGAAAGATGACGAGCCGGATCCCCGGATAGATGTAATGAGGATTCGTCAGGAACCGGTTTTTCTCCCACAGTTCCTGCCATCTCCACGGAGAACCCAGGTATTTTGCGGAAAGGTCCCACAGGGTGTCCCCCTCCGCGACGACATATACCAGCCCATCCGGATATGCCGCCGCTCCCGCGGAAAGGGCCGCGCTATCTTGGGTTCGCCCCGTGAGAGGGACCGAAAGGGATGCCGCAAGGATGGCAACCGCCAGGAACGCCGCCGACCGTTCTTTCATTTTCCACCTCGCATCTGCCGGATCCAGTGGGTTTAATTATACCTAATTTATATTAAATATCGCTCATTATGATAAAAACTACAATTCATTATTAGGAAAGTCAAGGTCATTCTGCGGGAGAGGGGCCGCCTTCCCAGCACAGGAAAAGAAAGACCTCCCGGTTTCCGCTCGGCCCCTTCACGCGGCTTTCGGCCTGGCCCTTCACGGAAAAACCGATGCTCTCGGCGAAACTCTTGACGCCGTGGACCGCCTCCATCCGTTTCCCCTCGTCCCGGACGACCCCCCCCTTCCCGACTGATACCCTTCCCGCCTCGAATTGCGGCTTGACCAGCGCCAGCACATCCGCGCCGGGAAGAAGGAACTGACGGAGAGGCGGCAGGATGTGCCGGAGCGAGATGAAGGAAACATCGACGGCGGCAAGGGCCGCCTTTTCCGGCAGAAGGTCCGGCGGGGCGTACCGGAAGTTCATCCTCTCGATGACGACCACCCTCGGATCGCGCCGGAGCCGGTCGTCGATCAGCTTCTCTCCCACGTCGACCGCGTACACCCGCCGGGCGCCGCGACGCAGCAGGCAGTCGGTGAACCCTCCCGTGGAAGCACCGACGTCCAGCGCCGTTTTCCCCTCGCAGGAGACGCCGAAGTCCTCAAGCGCCCCTTCCAGCTTGCCGCCGCCGCGCGAGACGAACGGACGGGGAGCGGAGGAAACCTCCACGCGCTGCTCCGGACGGACCGGCGCGCCGCACTTCGCGGAGACGGCCCCGTCGAGAAGAACGCGCCCGGAAAGGATCAGCCCCTGGGCTTTCGCGCGCGTTTCCGCCAGCCCGCGCGCCACGAGCTCGGCGTCCAGGCGGGCGCGCCGGGACGCTTTCGGCGCCGTATCAGACAATCCTTTCAAGCCGGGAGCGGATGCCGTTGAACAAGGCGGGAAGGAACGTCTTCCCGTGGCCGCACATCCTCAGCCCTTCGGCGACCACGGCGTCGGCGTTGATCCCGTGGATCTCCCGAAGCTCGGCCTGGGAGCCGTGCTCCACGAACACGTCGCGGATGCCCAGGCGGCGGACGTGCGGAGGATGCTCCCCGTGCTCCTCGAACATCTCCAGCACGGCGCTTCCGAATCCGCCCGCAAGGACGTTTTCCTCGATCGTCAGCACGCGCCCGATCCGCCGCGCCAAGGGGAGGATCAGGTCCGCATCGAGGGGTTTCACGAACCGGGCATTGACCACGGCGGCGGAGATCCCCCTCCGGCGGAGCTCCTCGGCGGCGAAAAGAGCCGGGAGCACGGTGGCGCCCACCGCAAGGAGCAACAGGTCCTTCCCCTCGAGGAGCAGCGCCCCCTTCCCCCACTCCACCGGCAATCGGCCGGCTTGCGGATCGACGCCCGCGACGGTTCCCCGCGGATACCGGATCGCCGCCGGCCGGCCGGCCGCGACGGCGGCACGGAGCATCTCCGGGAACTCGAGCTCGTCTCCGGGGGCCATCACCGACAGGTTCGGGATGTGCCGCAGAAACGAAAGGTCGAACAACCCCTGGTGCGTCGCTCCGTCCGCCCCCACGATCCCCCCCCGATCCACCGCGAAGACGACGGGCAGCTTCTGGAGGCAGACGTCGTGGACGATCTGATCGTACGCGCGCTGCAGGAATGTGGAGTAGATCGTGACCACCGGGATCTTTCCCTCCCGGGCCAGCCCCGCGGCGAACGTCACCGCGTGGCTCTCGGCGATCCCCACGTCGAAGAACCGGTCCGGAAAGGCGTCGCGGAATTTCGCAAGCCCGGTCCCGGAGCACATCGCCGCCGTGATGGCCACCACCTTCGGGTTCTCCGCGCCGATCCGCACGATAGCGTCCGCGAACACATCGGTGTAGGAGGAAAGCGTCCCGTTCTCCGTTCCCTTTCCCGTCACCGGGTCGAAGCGGCCCACTCCGTGGAAATATTCCGGGTTGGCCTCCGCGGGCGCGTACCCCTTCCCCTTCGTGGTCACCACGTGGATCAGCAGGGGCCCCTCAAGGTTTTCCAGGTTCTGGAAGGTGCCGATGAGATCCTCGATGTTGTGGCCGGAGATGGGGCCGATGTAGGTGTAGCCGAGCTCCTCGAAGAGCAGTCCGGGTACGATGAACCCCTTCGCGAGCTCCTCCGCCCGTTTTCCGATCCGGGCCATCACGTCGCCTCTCGGCATCGATTTGAGGAAGTTCTCCACGCGCTTCCGGAACGAGGTGTAGAACTTCCCCGTCATGATCCGGTTCAGGTAGCCGGACAGGGCGCCCACGTTCTGCGAGATGGACATTTCGTTGTCGTTCAGGACCACGATCAGGTCGCGTTTCTGGTGTCCCGCCTGGTTCAAGCCCTCGAGCGCCAGCCCCGAGGAGAGCGAGCCGTCGCCGATGACCGCGACGACCTTGTGGCCCTCCTTCCGCATGTCGCGGGCCACCGCCATTCCCAGGGCGGCGGAAATCGAGGTGCCGGAGTGCCCGGTGCCGAAGGCGTCGCAGGGATTCTCCCCCGTGCGGGGGAAGCCGGAGATCCCGCCCAGGGTGCGCAAGGTGGGGAAGGCCTCGCCCCGGCCGGTGAGGATCTTGTGCGCGTACGCCTGGTGCCCCACGTCCCAGACGATCCGGTCGCGGGGAGAGGAAAACACGTAGTGGAGCGCCAGGGTCAGCTCCACGACCCCGAGGCTGGAGGCCAGGTGGCCGCCCGTCTGCGAAACGCACTGAACGATCCGGTCGCGCAGCTCCGCCGCCACCAGGGGGAGCTTCTCCCGCGGGATCCTCTTCAGGTCCCCGGGAGAGCGGATGCCGGAGAGCAACGTGTCCGAACGCATTACGACCTCCTCGCGGCGACGATGCGGACGATGTCCCGCAACGCGTCCCCTTCCTCTCCGAAGGAGGAAAGAGCCGACATCGCCTCCGCGCTCAACGCTTCCGCGCGGGCAAGCGCCGTCTTCATCCCGAACGCCGCCGGGTAGGTCAGCTTGCCGCGCGCACGGTCCTTTGCCACGCCTTTCCCCATTTCCTCGAAGCTTCCGGTTTCGTCCAGGATGTCGTCCGTCACCTGGAACAGGAGCCCCAGCGCCCTTCCGTACCGCGCGAGATTCTCCACACGGGCTTCCTCCCCGCCGCCGAGAATCCCGCCCATGCGGGCGGCGGCAGACAGCAGCGCCGACGTCTTGCGGAGGTCGATCTCCTCCTTCTCGGAGAGGACCGCCTCCTTCCCTTCCGCCAGGAGATCCAGCTGCTGCCCCCCCACCATCCCTTCCGCCCCCGCGGCGCGCGCCAGCGCGGCCATCGCGGCAATCGCACGCCCGGGCTCCTTCGCCGCCAGGGGGGACTCTCCCATCACGCGGAACGCCTCCGTGAGCAAAGCGTCCCCCGCGAGGATGGCGGCCGCTTCCCCGAACGCCTTGTGGCTGGAGGGCTTCCCCCTCCGGAAATCGTCGTCGTCCATGGCGGGCAGATCGTCGTGGATGAGCGAATAGGTATGGACGTACTCGATCGCGCAGGCAAACGGGAGAAGCTCCCGTTCGTCGCCGCCCACCGCGCTCCCCGCCGACAGCAGAACCACCGGCCGGACCCTCTTGCCCCCGGCCGCCAGGGAATATTCCACGGCCTCGCGAAGCTTCTCCGGCATCCGGCACACGCCCGGGTCCAGGAACCGGAGAAGGCACTCCTCCACCATACCGCGGCGGCGTTCGAATGCAGTAACCGACGGAGGAGCCATCTCACCCCTCTTTGTCGAGAATACCGCTTTCGTCCTCGATTTCCCGCTCGACCCCGCCCGGCTTCCGGAGGAGCACCTCGATCTTCCGGTCGGCCTCGTCCAGCCGCTTCTGGCAGATCCCCGACAGCCTCATCCCCTCTTCGAACAGGCGGATGGACTCCTCCAATTTCGCATCGCCGGATTCCAGCTTCGCGACGATCGCCTCGAGCTGCTGTAACGCTTCCTCGAAGGAAGCCTCTTTCCCCTTGGCCATATTCCCTCTGCAAGCCGATCCTTAATTATATAGATATAGCGCCCCGTCTTGCAGGGGGTCAACGAAAAGGTTGCTCGAAGAGGAGCGACGGATCGATCCGGCCTCCGGCCGCCCGAACGCCGAAGTGCAGGTGCGGCCCCGTGGCGCGTCCGCTCGATCCCACCGCGCCGATCCGTTCCCCCTTCGCCACGCGCTGCCCCTCCGACACGAGGTATTCCCGGAGATGATAATAGAGACTGAACAGGCCGCCGCCGTGGTCCACCACCACGGACCGCCCCCCGAAGAATTGCTCCCCGGCGAAGGCGACGGTCCCCGATGCGATGGCCGACACGGGCGTCCCCTCGGGGAGATGAACGTCCACCGCCGCGTGGGGACTGCGCGGCTCCCCGTTGATCACCCTTCGCGCGCCGAAACCGGTGGGGCGGAACTCCTTGACCGGCGGGAGGCACGGAACGTCCCACGCCGGCGGCGACACGGCGGAGAACCGTTTTTCAAGGATCCCGGCCTCCCCGCGGATCCTCTCCAGCGTGGCCGCATCGAACTCCGCCATCCTCTTCGGCAGGGTAAGCTCCTGCACCGGGAACGCCCTTTCGACCACCGTCAGCTCCAGGTCGGACCGAAGGACGCCGCCTCCGGCGGTTGCAAGGACCGAGAGGGAAACCTTTCCGGGGGGCTCCGCCAGGTCGACGCCGATCAGCGCAAGGAAACGCCCCCCTCCCGCTTCCTTCATCGGGAGCGTGCGGCCCTTCCAGGCCACCGACGCGTTGTCCGCCGGAGAGACGGCCCTGGCCTCGATGAGCACCGGATCCCCCTGTCTCGGGGAAGAAGCGGAAACGGAAACGGCAAGGGGCTCCGCCCGCGGGGCGGCGTCCGCTCCGGCGGAAGGAAGGGGAGACTGCGCCGGCGGACTTTCGCTTGCAAAACCGATCAGGGGAAAAAGAAGAAGCGCCACCGAAAGAACGGCCTTCTTCACGACTTTTCCCTTTCCACGACGGCCCCGAAAATTCCATCGGACACCCGGACGTCGAGCTTCTCGCCCGGCACGGCCTCCCTGACGGAACGCACCGCGGCGCCGGAAGACCTTCGCACGGCGATCGCGTACCCCCTCGAAAGCACGGCCGTGGGGTCGAGCGCGGATAACTTCCCCTGGAACATGCCGAGTCTTCGGCGCGGCTCCTCCCGCGCCGCGGAGATCCGCCTGCCCGCCCGCTCCTGGAGAGCGGCCACTTCTCCCCGCTTCCGCGATACCCAGGCGGACGGAGGGAGGAGACGAAGCTCGTGGGCCAGGGTCAGCAGCCGCTCCCGTCCCCTTCGAAGGACCTCCTGCGCCCCAAGGACCAGCGCGTCCGTTTCCTTCGCCAGCTCGTACCGGCGCGCCTGCACGTGGGGCCTGGGGTCGGCCATGGCGCCCGCGGCGATGCGCAGCTCCCTGCGCAACGTCTCCCGCAGGTTCCGTTCCGCCCTCCTTGCCCGCAACGCGAGGCCGGAGACGCGCTCCGCCGTCTCCATCCGGTCGGGGACGGCCATCTGCGCGGCGGCGGTCGGCGTCGGGGCGCGGAGGTCCGCCGCGAGATCGGCAAGGGTGAAGTCGGTTTCGTGCCCGACGGCGCTGATCGTCGGAACGGGAGAGGCGACGATCGCCCGGACCACCGCCTCTTCGTTGAACGCCCAGAGGTCCTCCACCGACCCGCCTCCGCGGCCGACGATGACCAGGTCGGCGCCTCCCCGCGCGTAGAGCGCGGCAAGCGCCGCCGCGATGTCCTGTGCCGCGCCTTCCCCCTGCACCTGGGCCGGCGCGAGGACGATGCCGACGGCGGGCCACCGGCTCCGCGCCACGCGGACCATGTCCCGAAGCACCGCCCCTTGCCGTGAAGTCACGATCCCGATCCGCTCCGGGAACGGGGGAAGCGGCCTTTTCCGCTCCGGATCGAACAGCCCTTCCGCGGCCAGCCGGGCCTTCCGTTTCTCCAGCTCGAGGAGCAGGCTGCCGAGACCGCGAACTTCCACGGACTGCGCGTAGATCTGGTACTCCCCCTTTTTCTCGTAAACCCCCAGGGAGCCGGAAACCACCACCGTCTGGCCGTCGCGCACCTCTCCGAAGATGAAGCGTTCCCTCCCGCGGAACAGCACCACGCGGACCTGGGCGCCCTCGTCCTTGAGGGAGAAATACCGGTGGCCGGAGGGGTAGAGCTTGTAATTGGAGACTTCGCCCTCCACGCGGACGGAGCGGAACTCCCCTTCCAGGCAGGTCTTGATGCGCTCCGTCAGCTCGGAAACGGTGAGGACGCCGCGCCGGGGCTCCTGCTCCACGTTTACGCCTCCTTCCCCGCGCGGAGCAGCTCATCGAGGGTCACGGCCTCGACGTTTTCCTCCTTCAGGCGGGGGAGCAGGTCGACGATCATCCGCAGGGTTTCCGCCTTTCCGTGGCAGATGAGGACCGCCGCCCCTTTCTCCCGGGCGATGGCGACCGCCTGGTCCCACTGGCGCCGCATCTCCTCGGGCGAAAAGCCGGGGTCGAGAAAGACGTCCCTTCTTGCGGCGGGGATTCCGGCGTTGCGCGCGGCGTCGAGCGCCACGGACCGCGGGGTCGTCATGCTGTCCAGCAGGTAAAGCCCCCTCTTCTTCAGCGCGGAGGCGAACGCAGCCATCGTCGCAGGGTCGGAGGTGGCGGCGGAGCCCATGTGGTTGCTGGCGCCCGTCGCCTGGGGGAGGCTCTCGGCCATCCGGTTCAGAAGGGATTCGATCTCCTCCCCCGACATCCCCCTGCGGATGCGGAACCGTTCCGTCCGGTCGGAGGCCGGACTTTCCGGCTCCATCGGGACGTGGAGGATCACCCCCCACCCGCGGGCGCGCGCGGATTCCGCGACTTTCCTGGAGGAAGGGCCGAACGGAAGGACGGCCACGGTGGCTTTCCCGGGGAGTTTCAGCCACTCGGCGTCCAGGGAGGGCTCGTAGCCCAGGTCGTCCACCACGATGGCGAGCCGGGATGCGAGGGACGGCCCGGCAGGCGGGGAAACCGGTTGTGGCAACGGAGACGGCGGAGCGAAGGACGACGAAACGGGCCCCTGCTCCCTGTCCCCCCGGCCCGGCAGGAAGATCGCCACGCCCGCCGCCAGAAGGCCGGCAAGGAACGCTCCGCCCATCAGCATTCCCCACCGAAACCCTCTCCTGCTCTCCCGCTCCTTAACCCGCAATTCTCACCGGGCGCCGCTTCAGGACGGCTTGGACTTGTCGATGAAGCGCGACTTGAAGATCTCCCACCCCTTCAGGAGTTCCACCGCCCTTTCGAGCTGGGGATCCTTTGGGTCTTCCTTCCGCGCCTCTCCGCCTTCCGCCGTCTCTTTCCTTCCGTTCTTCACGCTCTTATCGCTTTTCCCGTTTTTCCTGCTCGAAGGCTCCTCTTTCTTCCCCTTCGGAGCGGGCGGCGCCGCGGAAGATCCGGGACTTTCCTTCCCCTCGCCGTCTCCCTTCAGGTGCCGCTCGATATCCTTCTCCCGGAGCGGACCTCCGTGCCCCTCGACGACCTCCCGGCCGTCGGCGACCGCGATGTCCGGCTCGATCCCCTTCGCCTGGATGGACCGTCCGTTCGGCGTGAAGTACCGGGCCGTGGTCAGCCGGATCGCCGAGCCGTCCTCCATCGGAATGATGGTCTGGACGGACCCTTTTCCGAAGGTCTGCGTCCCCAGGACGATCGCGCGCCCGTGGTCCTGGAGCGCTCCGGCGACGATCTCCGACGCGGAGGCGGATCCCGCGTTCACCAGCACCACGATCGGGAACCCGGCGAAGGTCCCTTCCTTGTGGGCGAAGTACTTGTACTTCTGGTTTTCGAGGCGCCCGTCCGTGTAGACGATGAGGCCCGATTCCAGGAACCTGTCGGCCACCTTCACCGCCTGGTCGAGAAGGCCTCCGGGGTTGTTCCGCAGGTCCAGCACCAGCCCTTTCAGCCCTCCCTTCTCCTTCGATTGCTGCTGGAGCGCCTTCTCCAGCTCGCCGTCGGTATCCTGCTGGAACTGGGTCAGACGGATGTAGCCGATCCCGTCGCCCATCGTTTTCGCCTTGACGCTCCGGATCTTGATGATGTCCCGGGTAATGGTGTACGGCTTGGGTTCGGTCAACCCTTCCCGCACGATCGAAATCGTCACCTTCGTCCCCGGCTCGCCGCGCAGCTTCTTCACCGCGTCCATTACGTTCATTTCACGGGTCGGCTCGTTCTCGATCCGGACGATCTTGTCCCCCGCCTGGAGTCCCGCGCGGAACGCGGGGGTGTCCTCGATCGGGGAGATGACCGTCAGGATCCCGTCCTTGATTCCGATCTCGATGCCGAGGCCCCCGAAACTGCCCTTGGTCTCGACTTCCACCTGCTTCAGCATGTCCGGCGTAAGGTAGGAACTGTGCGGGTCCAGCGTCTGGAGCATTCCCTTGATGGCGCCGTTGACCAGCTCGTCGACGTTGGGTTCCTCGACGTAGCTCATCTGGACCTGGGAGAGGACGTCGCCGAACGTCTTGAGCTTTCCGAACGCGACATTGGCCTGCGCCGCGTGGCGGGAAGCGATGAGATCTCCAGAGACGAACCCCACGAAAAAGACGAAGAGAACCGCCGCGGGGCCCAGCCATTTCCTGCCTTTCATCGTACGCCTCCTGCGATTCGTTCTATGGTTCCTGCGCGCGCCTTACCGGGAAAGGGGTAGCACCGTGGAAGGATCGATGGCGGTCCCCGCGGCCCTGAGTTCCAAGTATAGCACCGATTTCCCGTCGGGGCTCTCCGGCAGTTGCCCCACGGCCTCTCGCGCGGCGACCGCCTGCCCCTGCTTCACGGAAAAGCCGGCCGCTTTCCCGTAGACCGAGAAAAGCCCGCTGCCGTGCTGGAGAATGAGGACCCGCCCGAATCCCGACACGCCGCCGGTGAAGACGACTTCTCCCTTGCCGACCGCATGGATGACGGCGCCGGAGGGAGCTTCGATCTCCACCCCCCGGTTCTCCACCACCACGTCGAAGACCGGGTCCCGCTGCTTCCCGAACTTTCCCACCACCTTTCCTGCGAGCGGGGGGAACAGCCCCCCGGAGACGCCGGAAAACCGCTCGGGGCCCGCTTTGCGGGGTTCCTTCACCCGCCTCTCCTTTTCCCTCTCTCCCGCCCGGCGCTCGATCCGCGAAACGAGCGTCTCCATCCGCGCGATCCGGGCCTTCAGGGCGCGAAGCTCCTTGGCCTTCTCCTTTTTCTTTTTCTCGATCTCCGAAAGCCGCCGGCGCTCCTCCTCCTACTGCGTGGCCAGCCGTTCGTCGGCCGTCAGGCGCCCGTACCGGGCCAGCTCTTCCCCGAGGATCCTCCGTGCGAAGTACCGCCTTCGCAGGCCGGGAGCGCTTTCCGCCGGGATCCGGGCCCTTGTCCGCTCTCCCGCGAACAGTTCCCCCGTCACCGAGGAAAGGGTCCATCGCACCCTGCCCCGCTCCTCGTCGAGCGCCCGGACCTCCCGCTCCGTCCGGTCCATCTGGCCGCCGAGGAGGGAGAGCTTGCGGTCGATCCGCGCGATCAGCTTCCGCTGCTTCGCCAGCCGCGCCTCGAATTCGCCCACCCTGCTCCGGCTCATCTTTTCCCGCCGCAGCGTTTCCGCAAGCTCCGCCGCCGTCTTCTCGGCCTTTTTCTTCATCTCCTCGAGACGGGCCTTCTCCTTTCCAAGCCGGGAGGACAGATCCGCTGCGTGGGACGGCGCGGCGAGGAGAAGGCACGCGGCAAGGCAGGCCGCGACTCTGGCGAGAAGAACCGGTACGATCATTTTCGGCGGGACTGCGCTGCGCGCCACCCCAGGAGGGACGCTCCGCCGGAAAGGGCCGCAACGGCCAGAAGGAAAATGGCCAGCGGAACGATGAACGGCAGGTTCAGGATCTCCCCCGCGGGCCCGATCACCCTGCGGAGCAACGGCAGCCGGGCCTCCAGCAGGAAGAGGACGGAGACGGATGCCGCCGTGGCGGCCAGGGAGAGGACGCCGGCGGCCAACGCCGCCCCCGCGGCGCGGGAGAGCGCGATGCGCCGGGAGGGAATCCCCCGGTCCCTCAGGAAATCGAAATCGCCGGAAAGGGCCGTCGCGCGCCCCTTTTCCTGAAGATAAAAGAGCAGGAACGCCACGGCGGCGAGAACGCCGAAACCGGCCCGGAAGAGGACGTTCACCCACAGGTTCACGCGGAGAATCCCCTTCAGGATCTCCGCTCCCGAAAGGATCTTCTCCACTTCGGGAAGAGCGGCAAGGACCGCCTCCGTCGACCGGATGTCCGCTTCCGCGAACCGGTCGGGCCGCATGCGGATCTCGACGTACCCGGGAAGCGGGGTCCCCCCCGCCGTCCGCAGCGTCTCCAGCCCCGGGTATGCCTCGAGGAATTCCTTCCAGGAGGCCTCCGGGTCCTTGTATACGGCGGACTGCACCCCCGGCAGGCCGGCGGCCTTCTTCGCGATCCCCTCTCCCTCCGCGTCCGTCACCGAAGGCCGGAGCACGGCGGTGACGGCCCACCGCTCGGAGAGGTAGCGGTTCATCCCGCCCGACAGGAGCATCGCAACGAAATACGCCCCGAGAAGGAGAAGCAGGAGGAACCTTCCCGCCGCCTCCCGGAGGAACGCTCCCGGCAGCAGCTTCCCGTCGATCCACCAGAGGGAGAAGCCGCTCATGCCGTGCTTTCCCCGGGAACGGCGATCCGGAACAGGCGGAACGGCCCCTTTGCGGTCCCTTCCCCGCCCCCCCTGGCCTTCCACCGTTCCGGGAAGGTCCTCTCCGCGAGCACGACGGTCTTCCCTTCCCGCGCAAGCGCCCGGAACAGTCCTCCCAGCATGTCCGTCCACTCGCCTCCGGCGTTTGCGACCAGCATGTCCGCGAAAAGGTACTTCGGGCCGCGAAGCAGCTCCGCCGCCAGCGCAACCCTCGCCCTCTCCGTCACGGAGAGGGAGGAAAGCTTCCAGTCCAGCGCTCCCGGCATCCCCATCAGCGACAGCAGTTCCTCCCGCCGTTCCTTCCGTTCCTTCTCCGGGACCCTTTCTCCCGCGGTTTCGGAAAGAAGGAAGAGATCCCGGACCGACCGGCCCGCCACGGAGGGGAACGATTCGGGCACCACGCCCGAAGCGGCGCGGAACGCCCCGGCTTCCTCCGGCGCCCCGCGGTAAAGGGAAACCCCGCCCGCCACGACGTCTCCCGCGTCCGGGCGGCGCTCTCCGCGGAGGACCCGCAGCAGGAGGGACTTCCCGCACCCCGCCGGCCCGGTGACGACGCACACCTCGCCGTCGTCGAAGGCCATGTCCAGGCCGTCCCAGAGCGTCCGGTCCCGGGAGACCGCTCCGACGTGAAACGCTTCAATCATGGTTCGAGGGAGTCTCCCCCCCGGCGTCGAACGCCCCCGAAAACAGCCTGCGGATCTCCTCCAGGTGCTGCGCCTTCATGCGGGTGCGCAGGGCATCCTGCCAGTCCGGGTCCCCGAGAAGATCGTCATAGGGCCGGCGGACGGTGTCCAGGATGACCCCTCCCAGGAAGGCATGGGTGATGATCCGGGGATTGTCCTTCCCCCCGTCCTCGGTCTGGATATGGTAAACCTTCCCCTTGTATTTCAGGTTGTGGTTGAACCCCGAAAGCATCCGTACGCGCGGTTTCATGGGCGGCTTCCTCGAATCTCCTTGCGCGGCGCTCTTCCTTCTATCGTGGACGTCCCCCTCCGGGACGGCAAGAGGGATCTTTCCGGGTCTCCCCCATCCGGCGGCGCATTTCAAAGCGAGACGCTCGCCACGTCCGCGATCCCCCCGCCCAGGAACGCTTCCCCCACGCGGGCGAAATGCTCGGGATCGTCGGTGACCAGGAAGCGCACTTCGGAAGACCCCCGGTTCCGCCGGACGCCGCTTTCGGAAACGAGGGTGTCGACGACCCGGGCCGCCTCCTCGCCGGAGTCGATAAGGACGGTGTCGTTTCCGAGGAAACTCCCGATCGGCTTCTTCAGGATGGGGTAATGCGTGCATCCCAGGATGAGGGCATCCGGGGGATCCTCGCGGAACGGAGCCAGGTATTCCGCGATCACGTCGCGGGTGACCGGCTTCTCCACCCATCCCTCCTCCGCCAGCGAGACGAGGAGCGGGCACGGCCGGCAGCGGATGCGCGCCTTCGGCACGGCGAGTCGGAGCGCCTGCTCGTACGCTCCCGACCGGATCGTCCCCGAAGTGCCGATCACCCCGATGGCTTCCCGCTTCGCAAGAGCGGCGACGCGCCGGACGCAGGGGTCGATCATCCCGACGACCGGGATCTTGTAGATCTTCCGGAGAGACGGCAGCGCCAGCGAGGAAGCCGTGTTGCAGGCCACCACCAGCATCTTGATGTCGTGCCGCGTGACGAGGTAATTGGCGATCTCCATGGAATAGCGGGTGATGGTTTCTCCCGACTTGGTGCCGTACGGCACGCGCGCGGTATCGCCCAGATAGACGAACCTTTCGCCGGGAAGCATCCTGATAAGTTCCCTCAAAACGGACAGTCCGCCTACTCCCGAATCGAACACTCCGATGGGCCGGTCCACGCTTTCTCCTAAGACTTTGATTTTACTAACTTAAAACGCTATGTTAAGATTGTCAACATCAGCGCCCGCAAGAAGGAGCCGCGATGACGGAAATCATCGACTTCCTTACCAGCGCAAAGGCCACGGAACTGGCCGCCGACCCCCGGGTGCTCTTCCTGGCCGCCGTGATCTTCATCGGCGCGATTCTCATGCGCTCGAAGTTCGTCCTGCTTCTGCTCTTCGGGGTGGGAGGGGTCCTGGCCGTTATCCGTTACGTGAACCTGGGCCCGGGATCGGCCCCCCTGGATCAGCAGATGCTGACCTTCGTCGGCGGCATCCTGGCGGTCGCCGTGGTGCTGATCTACTTTCTCTTCATCAAGGGAGATTGATCCTGCGGATCGGTTTCACCACCACGATCCCGGTGGAGGTCCTCTTCGCGGGCGGCCACGTCCCCGTCGACCTCAACAACCGCTTCATCACCTCCCGGCAGCCGGCGGAGTACCTTCGCGCGGCGGAATCGGACGGCTTCCCCCGGAACAGCTGCGGCTGGATCAAGGGGATCTACGGGGTCGCGCGGCGGCACCGCTTCCGGGATGTCATCGCCGTCACGCAGGGAGACTGCAGTTTCACGCAGGCGCTGATGGAGGTCCTCTCCTACCGGGGGGTCCGCGTCCTCCCCTTCGCGTTTCCCTTCGACCGCGATCCCGAATTCCTCTCCATGGAACTGCGCAAGATGTCCCGGCGGCTCGGGACCGCCGTCGCACGGGCGGAGGCGTGGAAGAAGCGGCTGGACGGCACCCGCGGAATCGTCCTCGAAATCGACCGGCTCACCTGGGAAGAAGGAAAGGTCACAGGAGAGGAAAACCACCTGTGGCTCGTCAATTGCTCCGACTTCGAAGGGGACCCCGCGCGGTACGAGCGGCGCGCCAAGGCGTTTCTCGCGAAGGCGAGGACGCGCCCCGCGCGCAGGGACCTGCTTCCCGTGGCCTTCGTCGGCGTGCCGTGCGGGGGATCGTGCACTACGTCCAGTCGTTCTGCTTCCGGCAGATCGAGGACATCCTCCTGCGCGAGGAGATCGGGCTGCCGGTCCTCACGCTGGAGGGCGACGTCCCCGGCCCCCTCGACGGACGCACGAAGATCCGGATACAGGCGTTCCTCGAAATGCTGCAATAAAAAGAGGGCACGGCAAGCACCGTGCCCCCTGGATGTTCTTGCGTATGGCCGGCTGCGGAGCGGGCCCGCTTACCAGGCCCCCGTCATCATGTACGAGTGCATCGCCGCCGCCGCTTTCCGGCCGGCCCCCATCGCCAGAATGACGGTGGCCGCGCCGATGACGATGTCGCCGCCGGCGAAGACCCCCTTCTTGTTCGTTTTCCCCGTCTCCTGGTCCGCGAGGATGTTCCCCCACTTGTTCGTGCCCAGCCCCGGCGTCGTTGCCGGAACGAGCGGGTTGGCGCCGTTGCCGATGGACATGACGACGGTATCCACGGGAAGCCGGAACTCGGAGCCCTTGACGGGCACCGGGCGCCGCCGGCCCGAGGCGTCGGGCTCGCCGAGCTCCATCCTCTGGCACTCGATCTCGTTCACGAAGCTTTCCTCGTTCCCCAGGAACCGGAGAGGGTTCGTCAGCAGGTGGAACTCGATCCCCTCCTCCTCGGCGTGGTGGATCTCCTCGATCCGGGCGGGCATCTCCTTCTTCGAACGGCGGTAGACGAGGTACACTTTTTCCGCGCCCATCCGCATCGCCGTGCGCGCGGCGTCCATCGCCACGTTCCCCCCGCCAACGACGGCAACGTGTTTGCCGCGGTAGATCGGGGTGTCGGCCTCCGGAAACAGGTACGCCTTCATCAGGTTGGAGCGGGTCAGGTACTCGTTGGCCGAATAGATCCCGATCAGGTTCTCGCCCGGGATGTTCATGAAGTACGGCAGCCCCGCGCCGGTGCCGATGAACACCGAGTGGAAGCCCTCTTCGGCCAGGAGCTCGTCGATCGTGACCGACTTGCCGATCACGACGTTGCATTCCAGCTTCACGCCCAGCTTGCAGATGTAGTCCAACTCGGCCTGCACGATGTCCTTGGGAAGGCGGAACTCCGGGATGCCGTACATGAGGACTCCCCCCGGCTTGTGGAGCGCCTCGAACATCGTGACGTCGTGCCCCAGCTTGACCAGGTCGCCCGCCACCGTCAGCCCCGCGGGGCCGGCGCCGACGATCGCCACGCGCTTCCCCGTAGGAGGCGCGACCTCGGGGATTTCCACGACCCCCGTCACCCGCTCGAAGTCGGCGACGAACCGCTCGAGGCGGCCGATGGCCACCGGCTCGAATTTCTTGCCCAGAACGCAGGGCGTCTCGCACTGCTCTTCCTGGGGGCAGACGCGGCCGCAGATCGCGGGGAGTGCGTTCGTCTCCTTGATTTTCTTCGCCGCCTCCACGAACTTCCCCTGGCGCACGAGGTCGATGAATTCCGGGATCTGGACCTCGACCGGACACCCTTTCACGCAAGCGGGGTTCTTGCACTGGATGCAGCGGGACGCCTCGAGGATGGCGAGGTCGGGAGTGAGGCCGTACGGGACTTCCTTGAAGTTTTTGACGCGGACCTTCGGCGGCTGCTCCGGCATCGGCTGCCGGGGGATGCTTCCCACCTTCGGACGAGGAGCTTTCGGGGTCGGGGTGACGTCGGCCATCAGCTTACACCTCCCGTTGTCACGACTGCCTTCCCGGCCCCGCCGGGCGTTCCCGCCCCGGGCGCGGCCGATCCCATGCACTTGCCGTCCTTGTGCAGATATCTGTCCATCGCCTCCTTCTCTTCCCTCAGGTAGGCGCGGTTGCGCATCACGAGCTCCTTGAAGTCCACTTCGTGGCCGTCGAACTCCGGCCCGTCGACGCAGACGAACTTCGTCTTCCCCCCGACCGTCACCCGGCAGGCGCCGCACATCCCCGTGGCGTCCACCATGATCGGGTTCAGGCTCACGACGGTCTTGATCTTGTGGGGACGGGTCACCTCGGCCACCGCCCGCATCATCGGGACGGGGCCGATGGCGACGCACAGGTCGATCTTCGTGCCCGCGTCGATCAGTTCCTGAAGCGCGGTGGTGACGAACCCCTTCTTGGCGTACGATCCGTCGTCGGTGGTCACGGTGATCTGATCGGAGATCGCCCTCATCTCCTCCTCGAGGATGATGAGGTCCTTCGTCCGCGCCCCGACGATCGAAACCAGGCGGTTCCCCGCCTGCTGGAAGGCCGTCGCGATGGGCAGCAGGGGGGCGGTCCCGATTCCGCCGCCGATCCCCACGATCGTCCCGAGGTTTTCGACGTGGGTCGCAAGGCCCAGCGGCCCGACCACGTCCAGCAGGCTATCCCCCGCCTTCAGGGACTCAAGCTCCGCCGTCGATTTCCCTACCGCCTGGAAAATGATCGTCACGGTGCCGTCGGCCGGGTCGGAACCCACGATGGTCAGGGGGATCCGCTCGCTGAGCTCCCCCCTCCGGACGATGAGGAACTGCCCCGCTTTCCTCTTGCGGGCGATCCGGGGGGCTTCGATTCTCTGGAGAATGACGTTCTTGGCGATTTCTCTGCATTCCACGATGGGAAACAAGGTGTACCCTCCGCGCCCGCCGGTAACCTGCGGCGGACTTTCATGGTTTCACGAACGTATCGGCAGGGCCCAGCCGGTAATAAAACGGGGAGAGAATACTCTTTTCCATGAAAACAATCAAGCGGAAAAAGAGGCCCGGATATCCCTCCAGAGGGAATCGATCCCCTCGCGCGTTTTGACCGACACCAGCACCGGCGGCCCGCCCCGCTCCAGCCATTCCGGCCCGGCGAACCGGGCCCGGGCCGCGGCCCGCCCGCCCGCCTTTATCTCATCGATCTTCGTCCCGACCCACCGGTAGGGGATGCCGCGCTCCGCCAGGTAGCCGGAAAGCATCCGCTCCTCCTCCCCGGGCCCGCGCCGGGCATCGACCAGCAGGTAGACTTTCCTGAGGAGGCGGCAGGAAGAGAAGTACCCCTCCACGAGGGCCTTCCATGCGGTCCGTTCCTCCCGGGAGACCTTCGCATAGCCGTAGCCGGGGAGATCGACGAACGCGAACCTCCCCTCGACCTCGAAGAAGGCGATCCCCCTTGTCCTGCCGGGGGTTTTGCTGACGTGCGCAAGCCGACGGTGGCCCGCAAGCGCGTTGAGCAGGGAGGATTTTCCCACGTTCGACTTCCCCGCGAACGCCACCTGGGGAAGAGAGATCCCGGGCCATCCCTCGCCCGTCGGATCGAACATGAGGAAGCGCGGGGAGGATGTCAAACGGCCCCTCCGGTCACGCGGTTTCGAGGTCCGCGAAAAACTCGTCGAAGGTCTTCCCCGATTCGCGCGTGTACTCCGCGGTGGTGATTTTCGCGGTCATCTTCCCTTCCGACAGCCGCTTCTCTCCGTAGAAGGAGAACTGGTTGAATTCCTTAAGGAACATGTCGATCAGGTACTTCCCCTGTTCCTCGTTCTTCCCCGGGAAGAGGACGAGGAACGCGGCGCCGAAGCACCGGGCGGGGACGACCCCCATCACCTCCTGCGCCTTCAGGAACTCGGCGGTCTTCTGAAGGACGAAATCGCCCCGCTTGTACCCGTTCGTCTCGTTGTATTCCTTGAAATTGGGCAGGTACACCATCGACAGGGTGAATGGGACGCCCTTGCTCACCGCGGCGTTGATGTGCTCCTCCGCCAGCGTCTTCACGTAGTGCAAGTTGTACAGCCCGGTCAGCCGGTCCCGGTTCTCCATCTCCTGCGCAGCTTTCTGGATCGACTGCAGGTGGAGGGTGTTGTCGATGAGGGACGCCATCTTGTACGCGAAGCTCTCGATCGCGTCGGCAGTCTCCTTCGTCAGGGGGCGGTGGCTCATCTTGTTGTCGACGCCGACCACGCCGATCACCTTCTCCTTGGCGATCAGGGGGAAGATAGCGAACGCCTTCGACCGCAGCGACCGGACCTTGTCGTACGGCGCGCGGAATTTCAGGTGTTCCGGGACCGTCTCGGTGCCGTCCCAGAACACCGCGCGCTTCGTCCGGTAGGCGCGCGCGAACCCCCCCCCTTCCAGCGAGATCGGCACGAAGATCTTGTCCTCGGATTCGAATACGTTCCCCACGGAGGCCGCGCAGCGGAGGAACTTCCCCTCCGCGTCCGGCATCATGAGCAGGATCCGGTCGACCTCGAACCGTTCCTGGGCGACCCCCAGCACCAGCGGAAGATGCGATTCGAGGAAGCCGGAATACTGCATGGCGATGCTCAGGTCGTACAGCCGCGTCAGGCTGTCCCCCGCCTTCTCCAGCTTCCGGCGGGACATCTCGAGCTCCTGGTTCATCATCTCGAGCTTCAGGTTGGTCTTCTCCTGCTCGCGGTAGTACGGCCGGATGATCATCCGGACGGCGAACGAGGTGAACCCCATCACCAGCACCGCGATGACGATGCAGGTCGTGAGAATGACCTTCTTGAGGCGCGTGAGCTCCGAGAACGCCGTGCTGATCGGCTGGTCGACCGCGACGAGCCACCCGCGGTCCTTCATCACGCGGAACGCGAGGATCTTGTTCTCTCCCAGGAAATGGTACGTGCCGAACCCGCCGTCGAACTTCTCGATCAGCTCCTGCAGCTTCACCCGGTGCATGATGTTCTTCTCGCCCAGCTGCTGGATCGGCTGTTCCGCCGCGTGGAGCTCGACGACGGTGTCGCCGATGTAGGTCTGCGCCTCCACCATGCCCCGGAACTTGGGGGCCATGTGGGCGATGAGAAAGCCGTTGCGGTCCATCACCCAGGAGGCGCCGAACGTTTCGACTTTCGCCGATACCAGCAGGTCGTTGAGTCCCCGGGACGCATCGGCGCCGATTCCGCGGAGCGCCCCCAGCTGGGACGCGAGGAGGCGGGCGTTCCTCTGCGCATCGACCTTGATGGCGTCTTCGCTGACCTTGTAGACGGCCACCCCGCCCAGGCCGATCGTGATCAGCGCGAGCACCATCGAGGCCATGATCAGCTTGAACTCCAGGGACAAGCGGAATTTCGCCATGGGAACTTGGCCTCCCGTAGGGGCCGGACGACTCAGGAATGACATCCGCCGCACCCTCCTTTCACCAGTAGCTTCGGTTCGTCGGACGCATGGGCCTCATGGCACGACTGGCAGACCAGATTGCCTTCCTTGCTCAATTTCATCTTCCGGTCCATCTTCGGGGGAACGCCGTTCGGGTGGGTATGCCCCCTCTTTCCGAAATCGGTGTGGCAGGACAGGCACAGGCCGTCCCCCGGGATCTTGAGAAAGTTGTCGTTCCGGTCCGAGGAGTGCGACTCGTGGCACTTCGCGCATGCGCCGTCGGCCACCGGCTTGTGGACCACCCGCTTCCGCTGCACGGCCTTCATCCCCTCGTGGCACATGACGCAGAGGTCCCCCACGTATCTCCGAAGCTGGTACGTCTCGGAGGAGCCGTGCGGATTGTGGCAGATCGTGCAGAGCCCGGCCGACATCGGGCCGTGGAGATAGGTCTTTACGAGGTCCTTCCGCTTCTCCTCGTGGCACTTGAAGCAGAGCTCCTGCCCCCGGGCGACGACCTGGTACCGGTTCGGCTTGCTCGTGAACCGGTGACAGGGCGCGCACCCCCCGATGGGAATCGGGCCGTGCGCCATCCGCTGGCCGGTCAGCTCCTTGTGGCATCCGAGGCAGAACCGGGTTGCCGCGGAGAATCCCTGCGCCTTCTCCGCGGGGGGATTGAGGTCGTGGCACTTCCTGCACGGCCCCTCGTTTTTTTCCATGTGGAAATGATACTCCGGGAAGGGGGACTCGATCCCCACCCCGACCTTCGGAGCCCGGAACAGGACCACTCCCTGGTTGACCCTCCTGCCCTGCTCGTCGACGACCTGAAGCTCGATGTAGTTCGAGCCCAGGGAAAGCGGAGTGCGGATGTAGAAATAATCCCGCATGGTCTTCAAGTTCTGCCGCGATCCGCCGTTGAGGACGAGAGACACCTTGCTCCCGGGCTTCGTCTTTCCCACGACATAGATCGACTCCTGGTAGGTCTTGGTGAAATTCAGCGGCAGGAAAACCTGCAGCGGGAGTTCCTTGGCCAGCTTCTCGACGCCGCTCTCGCCGCGGACCACCTTGGTGACGACCTCTTCCAGGTTCTTCAGGTCCTGCTCCGAAGCGCCCGTCGACAGGTACCGGACGAACCCGCCCTTGTCGATGACGACGTGCGCGGGGATCGACCGGATATCGTATGGACGGGAGGCCGCCAGCTTCTCGTCGATGATCATCGGATAGTCGATGAGGGTCGCGTAGCCCCGGTAGAACTTCCGCACGCGCGCCATGCCGTAGACGTCCAGGTTCACGCCGATGACCTGCAGTTCCGAGGGGTTGAACTTCCGCTGGATGCGGGCGATATCCTCCAGGGAAGACACGCAGGTCGAACAGTAGATCGACCCGAACTTCAGGAGGACGGCCTTCTTTCCGAGGAAGGACTCCAGGACGACCCGCTCCCCGTTCAGGTCCTCCCCCTCGATGGGCGCCGCCGGCTCCCCCACGGCGACGGCTAAAGCGCTCCCGGCCCAAAGGCAGAACAGCGCGGCGAGGGTCGCACCGCGGAGGGCCGCCCACATCACCCGCTCACTTTTTCAGAACCGCCTGGATGGCCTTTTCCAGCTCCTCATCCGTCAGCCGGCCCGCCCTGGCGAGGGCCACCTTCCCCGCGCGGTCCAGGAGAAAGAGGGTCGGGGTCCCCGCCACGCCGTAGGGATCGGCCACTTTGAACATCTCCTGGGAATCCAGCTCGTCGATCAACACCCGGAAGGTGTACCCCTCCTGGCGGATGAACCCGGCGATGCTGCCGACCAGCGGCTCGCCGTCGAGGGCGATCGTGACGACGTTCAGACCGCTTTCCCGGTACTTCTCGTGCATCTTCTGGATGACCGGCATTTCGGCCCGGCACGGTTCGCAGAAGATCGACCAGAACACGAGGAGGAACGCCTTCTTCCCCTTCTCCTCCGAGAGGCGGAACGGCTTCCCATCGGAGTCCTTGACGCTGAAATCGGGCGCGGCGGTCCCCACCTCCAGCATCTTGATCCCCTCGATCATGGGGATCCCCCCCGCAAGGGGAGTCATCGCCTTTTCCTCGGCCAGCGCCGTTCCCGCCACGAACGCCATGCAGCAGAAAAACATCACGGAAAGAAGCGGAGTCGTCGCAGGAACGCGCATGACTACCTTTCCCTCCTGAACTTTTGAATGAGATGGTTGCCGGTGTCCGCCACGACGACATTCTCCCCGAACGAAATGTTCACGAACAGGCCGCCGGGCTTCTTCAGCGGGACCTTCCCCCCCCGCAATTCCCCCAGGGGTTCGCCCTCTTTGTCGAACAGAATCAAGCGGTTGTTTTCCGTATCCGCAATATACACCGTATACTTCCGCGGTTCAATCCGTATGCGGGAAGGACCGCAGAGCGCGCTTTCCCCCTTCGGGCGCATCGGCCAGGTTTTCACGAGCACCCCGTCGATGTCGTATTTCTGCACGACGCATTCGGGCGACGTCAGCACGTAAATATAGCCGAACCCTTCATCGGAATAGGCGATGGAGACCGGGTTCGTCAGTTCGGCCCCCCGGCGACGGCGCGCGTACTTTCCCCATTCCAGGATGAATTTTCCGCTCGGGTCGAATTTCTCGATCCGGTTGTTGCCCGTGTCCGCGACGAAGATGTTCCCTTTCCTGTCCAGCGCGATGTCCATCGGCCGGTTGAAATCCCCGTCCCCGGAGCCGAGCCGTCCGAACGACATCAGGAACCTTCCGTTCGGATCGAACTTCTGGACGCGATGGTTGAGCCGGTCCACCACGAAAAGGCTTCCCGCGACCGGTTCGATCGCGATCGCCGACGGCTTGTCGAAAAGGCCCGGGGTGAACCCGCGTCCTCCCCATTCCCTGAGGAACGTCCCCCTCCGGTCGAGCACCTGGATCCGGTTGTTCCCCTGGTCCACGACGTATACGTTTTCTTCCCGGTCCTCGACGACGTCGACGGGCCGGTCGAAGCTCTGCCTCCCGATGCCGAAACCCCCGACGGAATAGAGAAGCTCGAAGGTTGTCTCCGCGGCCGCCCGCCCCGCGGCCCAAAGGGCCAGCACCAACACCGCCGCCTGCAGCGCCCGCTTCCTCATGGACATCTCCTCCCGTGGTTACACCTTGGCGAGAACGCTTTCGTTCACCGTAATCTTGGCCTTCTTTTTCAGCGCCTCGACATACGACTCGATGGCTTTTCTCTTCATGTTGGTCGCGACGAATCCCCGGATCTGCTCCTTGACCTGCGCGAACGGAATCTTTTTCCCGTTCTGGACGAACATGTCCGCATGTTCCTTGTAGGTCGCATCGAGGTCCTTGTCGGTCACGACGATGCCCTTGAGAATCTCCTTCTCCGCCAGGATGTTGATGAGGAGGATCCTCTCCATCTCCTTCCGTATTTCCGCCAGCCATTTCGACCCTTCGATCCCCTGTTTCCTCGCCAGGCCGAGAAGGGCCCGTTTCGTGAGCTCCCGGTCCAGGATCCTTTCGATCGCCGTCGGGTTCCGCGACAGGTCCTCGGAGCCGTGCGAGCCCCCGCCGATGGCCTGGAGCATCCGCTTCGCTTCGCCGTAGCTGACCTTCTCCGCGCCGGCCGTCGCGATGACCGCGTCGTCGGCGACGTTCTCCTTCTTCCCGATCCGTTCCAGCAGCGCCTTGTCGATGGAAGGCGGGACCTCCTTTTTCGCGGAGGCGATCAATTCCTCCTGGATCTTCCGTACCTTCATATCGTACGTCAGCTTCCCGGCGCGCGATTCCGCGTCCTTCTCGGTGAGCTTCTTGTCCGCTTCCATCATTTTTTTCGCTTCCGCCTTGACCTCCTTGTCGATGTCCGAGGACTTGGCGTCGATCTCCTTCCGGAAGAGCGCGGTGATCCACAGGTCCTGCTCGTTCTGCCGGATCTGCGCGCGGAATTCCTCGGTGTTGTCCAGGCCCTTCGCCCGCGCTTCCTGCGCAAGGAGACGGCCGCCGATCAACCGGTCCAGCGCCTCCTTTTTCTTTTCCGCCGGGATATCCGACGCTGCCGTCGAACCGCTGCGGACTCCCAGAAACTCGCGGAGCTCGGCCACCCGGATCTCCTCGCCGTTGGCGGTCCCCACGATCTCGTTTTTCCCGTCCGCGGTGGAACATCCCATCCACAGGCCGCATGCCGCAGCGGCCGCCAATACCGATCCGATCCTCCTGAACCATGCGTTCCTCAAATTCTTCTCCTCTCGATGTTCGATCGACGCTCCCGCCGGACAGGCCGGCGGAGCGCCGGATTCTCCCTTTTTCGTCCCTTGGCCCGCATTTCCCGAACGAGGGCTACCCTATTGCGCCGGTGTTCCCGCGGGCGCGGCGGGAGGCGGAGCGGGCGCGGCCGGCGCAGGGGCCGGCGCGGCCGGGGAAGCGCCCTCCTTGACCGGCTCCTCCTTGATCGCACCCTCGGATTTCTTCTTCAGCTCTTCCAGCCGTTTCTTTTCCTCCCCGATCCTCTTCGCATCCTCCTCGATCTTTCTCTTTTCCATCTCCACCTTCATCTTCTCTTTTTCGATATCCTGCTGCGCGGACGTCGTCCTCGCCTTCTCCGCGTCCAGCGCCGCCTTCTGCATTTCCAGGTCCGATTTGACCGCCTGGGCCTCTTTCGAGGCGGCGTCCCTGATCGCGCCGGCCTCCGCCTTCGCCTTGTCCAGCTGCTCCTGGATCTTCCCGGTCTCCCCCTTCAGCTTGTCCAGCCTCGCCTTTTCGATCTCCTCTTCCTTCTTCAGCTCCGCGACGATCCCCTTCCGTTCCTGTTCCCGCGCCCGGCGGATTTCGTCGGCAAGCCGGGAGGCCAGGGCGCGAACCGCATCCCTGGCCACTTCCACGTCGGTCTTCCCTTCCGTGACGCCGAAGATCTTCCCGGCGGTCAGCCCGCCGATCGCCGACACGTTCCCCACCCAGAGAACGCTCCCCGTGGAGGGCTCGACCATGGCCATATCCATCGTCACCTGGGAGGACGCATCCTTCTCCTTCCCCTTTCCGTAGCCGAGGATCTTCCCGTAAACGATCGCCTGGACGTTCATTTCGTCGCCCAGCTTCCGGACGACCTCCTTTTCCAGGATGTCCGTCCCGGTGATCTTCAGCTTCTTCATCACGTCGCGGGTGAACCGCGTATCCTCCACTTCGTTGAAGACCTTCTCCAGCCGGAGCGCAGGCACCAGGAGGGCGTCCACCATCTTCTCCGCGTCCCGGGTCTCCGAATAGTTTTCCAGTGGGAAGATCGCGACCCGCTTGATGCGAAGGTAGGTATCCTTGGCCTTGGAGGGTTGAGCGTGCTCACGGATCACCGGCCGCGAGCAGCCCGCCACGAGAGCCGTCACCACGATCAGCCACGCCATCCTCTTCCAGTTTTTCATTCTTCTCTCCTTGATCGTGCCCGGTATTAAAAAACGTATCGGAAAGCGAAACCGATGCTTTGTCCCTCGTTCGGAGCCACGGAGAACGTCCTCTTGAAGGCGTAGGTGAGACTGGCGTCCCAGGAGGGCGCCGTCCAGCCCACCTTCACGTCGAAGCTTTCGCTGTCGTCGGAGATCTTCTTCTTGTCGTACTTGTAGGACGTGTCGAACGCCAGCCGCCGGTACTTGTAGGAGGCCTTCACGCCGAAATTGGTGGTGATGTCCGGCGGGAGATCGTCGTTGCTCGTGTCGGTCGCCTGCCGGGTGATGTCGAATCCCATCATCCATCCGGGAAGGGGGTCCTTCCACGTGACGTTTCCCGACGTGCTGTCCGTCCGGTTGATGTTGTTCGCCAGGGAATCCTCCTTGCGGGCGTACGTATGGGACAGGAGGGAGTTGATGTTGTTCGTTTCGATCGGCTTGTAGGTCAGCGCGACGCGGAAGTCCCGCGTTTCGCTCTTCACCATCGTCACCAGGTCGTTTTTGAATGCGATTTCGTAGGAAGGATCGAGCGTCAGGTTGATGTCCCTCAGGGCGACGTTGGCTTTCAGGTTGTACCGGGTGTCGACGGCGGACTTGGCCCCCCGGGAAAAGGTATCGTTCTTGTCGTAGGAAAACGACGCGTTCAACGTGGGCAGGATCTGGGACACCCAGGAAGCGGTCCACTCCTCGTTCCCGGACGACGTGTTCTTCGTCAGGTCGAACGGATGGTCCTCTTCGATGTCCTTCTTGAGGTATTTCACGGAAAAATCGAGCAAGCTCGAATATTTCGCCTTCCAATCCACCGTTACCGTGTCTTCCGTTTTCTTGTTGTCGTCCGCGGTATGACGCGCTTCCGTGATGTTCCGCCCGAAATCCGCCTTGAGGTCGTACGGTTGTCCGATCTTCTGCCCGGCGGAAACCTTGAAGTTGCCGGTCAGGTTATGCTCCCCGCTCACGTGGTTCTCCTTCAGCTCGCCGTCGAAGGATGCGTCGACGTTCGTGTCCCTGAAGGGGCGGAAGGCAATCAGGTTCTTTACCGTCTGCGTCTCTTCCTCTTTCTGGTTTTTCGCTCCTCCCGCATCCAGGAGAGTCGCCCCGGTATTCTTTTCCACCTTGTACTGTATATCAAGTTTGATCTTGTTGGAGATGAAGTGTCGAATGCCTCCCGTTCCGCTGATTCTTTCCTCTTCCGTGTCCGAGTCGGCCTTCAGCCGGTCGTCGTTCAGGTTCCGGGAGTAATCCCCCTTCACGTCGAGCCAATCGTATGGACGGTAGTTGGACGACAGGTTCCAGGAGGTCTTCCGCGTATCGGTGGATCCCTCCTGGAAGTTCGTCTCCAGCGTGTACTTCCCCTTGAAGTCCGGAAGTCTCCTCGGCGGCACGAGGAACACCTCCATGAAGTAGCTGTCGGTGATGGAAGCGGTCTTCCCGACCTCGTTCGAATCCTCGATCGTCCTTTTCGCGCCGGCGTTCCAGTACGATCCCTTGTAGCCCAGGGAGATCCCCGGGAAGATCTTCACCGTGTCGGGTCCCGTCGAATCGCGGAACTGCTCCACCTTGAAGGTCAGCTCGTTCTGTATGACGGGGGCGAGAAATCCCTTGTACCGCAGGTCCAGCGTGTTTTTCGACCGGACGGCCCGGGTCGTTCCGCTCGCCGTCTTGTCGACGGTTTCATCGACGGTCAACTCGTAGCTCCCGCTGATCAATCCCGCCCCCCGCGCGGAGCCTTCCAGCAGCATAAGGACCGCGGCCGCAACCATCCATAAGATATATCCGGATCCGCGCATCAACGGCGGCCGGCCCGTCCGATGGTTCGCCGAGGAAAGAGAAAAAGGAACCCCGGGAGGAGCAGGACGATCAGCAACGAGGCGATTTTCTCCGCAAGGCACGCGCCCACGGCGACATTCGCCAGAAGGACCGCGGGGGCGAGGAACACCCTTGCCGCAAGCCGCAGAAGCGGCCGCCCGGCGATGAACGCCGCGAGAGGGGGGCTCACCCGGTAATACGCGGACACGAGCGCTTCCCCTCCCGGGGCCCGGAGGAGCCAGGCATCCCGGAAACGCCGGAGCGTCTGCACCTCGGGCGCCATCGCCGAGCCGTATGCCGCCGTCGAGAGGAAACATCCTCCGATGAACAGGCTGTCGTGGAAGGGGAAGACGCTCCTCCACGTGGCGGAAGCGGACTTGGTGGAGGGCGGATTGATGTCCCGGTAGCTGACGGTCACGGTATCCCCGTTCTTCACCAGGATTACCTTGGGCGACCTCGTGTTGTCGGTGGCCGACGTCGAAAAGCCGAACGTGCCGCGGTAGACGTTGTCCGTCCCCCTGGGAAGCGTCATGGAAAACCCGGTCCCGTCCGACGAACCGGTGACCGTCACCTCCAGGGAGGTCGTAACGGCGTTTTCGTCGACCAGCGTCACGCCGGCGGCGGCGGAATCGTTGATGTAGACCGTCTTGTCGAGGGTCAGCGAGGCCCCCGAACCGAAACGGACGGCGCCGGAATTCTTCGTCCCGAACCACAGGTTGGAGGAGCCGTCCCCCGCGGCGGCGATGAGATCGTTGACGGCCGGCCCCTTTTCCGGGCTGGAAGCGTTCCTCGTGAACGTCATCGTCGCATGGCCGATCCGCGCCGAATCGACGGCATTGATGCCGGCGGCGTTGTCCTTGGGGATCCGGGTGTTCAGGAGGACGTTGGGGTCGATCCGCCCCGCGCCCCCGGAAGCCGACTCCGTGGAGCCGACGGTATCTCCGTAGGACACCCAGACGATGTTTCGCGCCTGTCCCGTGTCCTGGAAGGCGATGCCGGTCGGCTCGATGAACCCGGCCGACCCGTGGGCCCCCGTCCCGCTGAACGAGGGAGGGAAGTAGACGAGCGAGGTCACCGAGTTGTCCCCGGCAAGGTCGAAGGGGTTGTACCGGTCGGAGCGGATGCCCGGGTCGGAAGACGAAGGGTCCCCGCGGTCGAACGCGAAGACTCCCCGGTCGGTCGCGACCCAGAGCAGCCCCGTCTTGTCGATGGCCATCGCGTTGACGGCCCCCGGCGCATTGGCCGCCAGCGACAGCGCGGTCATCTTCTCGAAGGAAAGAAGGGACAGGGTGTAGAGGCTCAAGACGGCGTTGTCCGACTCCCGGAAATTCCTGTAGATGTTCCCCACGGACGTCCCGATGTACAGAAGGTCCTTGGTCTGGTCCGTCGAAAAGACGTTGTCCAACTCCACGCAGGTGATCTGCTCGCCCGACAGGAGGGGGACCTTGAAAGTCAGGTCGGTGTACGCAAGGCCGCTGGGCTGGTTGTTCCCGGCATCGGTGACGATCGCAAGCTGTCGCCCCCCTCCGATCCATTTCGTCAGGTCGCGGGCGATCCGGATCCCCTTCACGTTGATGGTGGAGGGGGAAGCGGGAAAGATTTCGTCGCTCCGGACCTGGTCGAGCCGGATCTTCGCCACCGTCTGATCGGTTCCGACCCACATGGAGCCGGTGGAGGGCTCATAGGCCATCGCCTGGATCCGGGAGGACCGGAGAAGGGCCGAGTTGATCTGGGTCCACGTGGTCAAGGCGAAAATCCAGATTCCCTGGTCCGTCGTCCCCACCCAGGTCCGGTTCGAACCGTCGAAGCCGTAGGAAAGCGTCTTGTTGGTGTTCAGGGTCGGCTGGGCATCCGTGGAGCGGTAGACCTTCCAATAGGGAAGCTCGACGGCCAGGTCGAAGACCGCGTTCACGATCCGGGTGACGATGGTCACGACGAAATTCCGGACGGTGACGAGGAACCCGGCGTCGAAGAGGTGGTTGACGGAGGAGGTGTTGATCGTCGGAGAGGAATTGGTGAGGTTCTGGCCGTCCACCGGCAGGACCCGGGAGAAGACCTGACCCGAGGAGGAGAAGAAATCCCCCGCGGCGCCGAACGCGTCGGCGCCGATGGAGAACGGCTGGAACAGGTGCGGCGACGGGCTTGCGCCGGAGAGATCCGCTTCCTGCACGGAAAGGGCGGGGAAGCTCGAATCGTTGTTCGCCGCGTTGCCCGACCGTTGACCGGACATCTGCTCGGAGTCCACGCGCCAGACGAGCACCCCGTTCCCGGGCAGGTACCGGTCGAAGAGTCCGGGGCCGTCTTTTCCCCTCAGCTCGAGAAGGAAATATTGCGACTCGTCCCCCGGCCCGTTGGGGTACACCTTGTAGGCCGACGCCGTCGACCCCGCCGGAAGGAGCGTATTGGAAGACGTCGCGGAAAGGACCGTCGGGGTGACCCACCCCAGGTCCGACTTGGACCACGCGGAAAGGTGCGCGGGATTGTCCGGCCGGGCGAGAAGGTTGCTCCCCCACAGCCCGTAGCCCATGAGGTCGAAAACGCCGACTCCCGAGTAGCCGCCGGTCTGGCCGGACGTTCCGGACGTGGGGTAGAGATCCGGAAGGCCGAACAGGTGGCCCATTTCGTGGGCGATCACCCCCGCGCCGATGAGGACGGGGGTCGATGCGCCGGTCGCGGGGTCGAAGCTCAACTGCTCCGGAACGGCGCTGTAGTCGGCCACCGTGACCTGATGGCCGCCGGCGTCCGTATCGTTCGTCCCGGCCGGAGATGCAAGGGACGCGCTATGGGAAAAGAGGTCCGCGGTATTCCCCGTGTCCTCCTGCCCTGCCCCCGCGTGCACCAGGATCAGCGACTGGACGATCCCCGTGGCGGGGTCCGCGTACGGTGCGAAATCCAGGTTGTTCGGCGCGCCGTCGAGGTATGCGACGATGTCGGTGACCAGCGTGCGCAGGTTCGTCAGGTTGACGCCCGTGACGGAGTCCGTGATCTGCGCGTAGGAGACGATCGTCGAGCGGAATTCCCCGGAGAGGGCCGGGGATGCCGCCGGCCGGATCCACCCGACGATGTCGACCGAGGTGCTGTCGGGGTTGTACAGCGTGGTGAGCGTGAACGTCCCGTACGACACTTCATTCCAGTAGTTGGCGACGCTCAGGTCACTCGCTCCGCTCCCGAAGAAGAGCGGAGTGTACGCCGAGGCCGGGTGCGCGGCGTCATCGTGCGGCTTGTCCGCGAAGTCGACCAGCACGATCAGCGGGCGGAGGGCGCCGGAGGCGGGCGTCGGGATCGCGCGGGGCCTCACGCCGGACGTTGTCCCCGCCACGAGGGACCTTGTCGCAGCGAAGAAACCGGCGGCGAGCGGGTACTTCCCCTTTTGGGGAGAAATTCGATGCTCCCGGACCGCTTTCGGGAGCACGGGGACCTTATGGCCCGTGGTCCGGTACCGCAGCGTATGCGGGTCCACGAGGCCGGGCCGTGGGGGGGGGAGGGCTTCCGCCCGGGACGCGACCAGGATCGTGAGCAGACAAATCCATAGACGCCAAGCTTTCCGTCCGGTCATGCCACCCCTCTGGCGTTTGGCGCGCCGATCGACGTACCGCGAGCACGTCGGGAGTATTATAGACAGGACAAGCGCCGAAACAACAGCGGAATCAAGCGGCTTGAACGGAAAAAAGAGAGATGTAAAACAGCGCGATATTCAAGGCGTCCGGAGGGGGCATCCCCCCCTCCACTTCGACAAACGCACAACCGCCGCCCTGTCCCTTACCTTCTCCTTGGGGAAAGGCTCGCCGGGATCGACGCCGGCAGCGTGCCGGCGGATCCCGGGATGACGACCGGCGTGATCTGGGCCAGCGTGTCGCCGGTCTGGGCGCGGTCCCAGTATTCCACGTACTGGAAGTCGATCCGGCAATCGTACGGCGCATTGAGCGTGTAGACCGTGTCGCCCCGGCCGATCGTGTACTCCACGACGGCCTCCCCCTTCAAGGCGGTATCCCCCTTTTTCTTCAGCCATCGGGATACCCGGATCTCCTCTCCCTGGTCCGAATACGGGACGAAGAGGACGTTCTGCGCCTTGGCCAGCTCCGCCAACGTGGGGACTTTCGAGCGCACGGTCGCAAGGACGGTCGCGATCCCCGGCACGGTCCCGGCGGTAAACCGGTTCAGCGCTTCGCCGAAGCGGTCCGTCACCCGCTCCTGGGAATCCAGCTTGCCCGTCCCCTTCGCGAGCCGGAACTCCACCTTCGTGTTGTCGTTCGGGTTGTCGTTGATGTCGGTCACCTTCACCTGGATGTCCGACCGGCTGAACCCGTCCGCCGGAAGGCTCTCGGGCCTCGCCTTGAGATAGATCTTCGCCGGGGCATCCGACAGGAGGACGATGCTGACGCTTGCGGAGACGTTCCTCAGGATATCGGTCGCGGTGACGACGACGATCCCGATCTTCTTCCCCGCGATGTACTCCGCCGTCGCCACCCCGGAAGCGTTCGTGACCCCTTCGATCGTCCGTATCGACCCGTTCGGGCTCGACAGCGTGAACACGACGTTGTCGCCCGCGACCGCTTTCCCGCCGGGGTCCGTCACCGTCGCCCGGATCACCGACCGGCTCTGGCCGTCGGCCGTGAGCACCGTCCGGGTCGCCTCGATCTTGATGATGTACTGCAGCCCGCGGCGCGCGGCGGCAAGGCTGCGGGGCGGGGTCAGCGCAATGTCGATGGAGGCCTCCTTGTAGGAGGTGATGTAATCCACCGCGACTCCGCCCGATTCGAGGTCCTTGGCGGCAAGGATCACCGTCTTCGCCGCGAACCCCGCCTTGTAGTCGAATTCCACCGTCCCCCAGGCGTCCGTCTGCCCCTGCCAGAGGGCCTCGACGGTCGCCCCCACGTCCTTGCCGAAGTTTCCGGCGCCCACCAGGCCCGTGTATTCGTCGGTCGTCGCCAGCGTCAGCTTGAAGCGCCTCCCCTTGAGGACGTTCCCGTTGGCGTCCTTGACGACAAGGCGTACTCTCGCCTTGCTCGCCGAGTCGGCCGGAAGGTCCGTCTTGTCGATGGCGTAGGCCACGCGCGGCTGCGTGTCGATCGTCCACTTGGAGGCCGAGGCCAGCGGCACGGCTGCGACGTTGTCGGAGGACACGAACTGCCCGACGATGCGCCCTTCGATGTAGTCATCCCCGGGCCGGATCGTGTAGGTCCCCCGGTAAGTCCCGTTGTCGACGGCCGGAATGCCCGGCCCGCCGGGGCTCGCGGGGACTTCCGCCATCGGGATCCCCTTGACCTTCCCCATGTCGAAGGAGGCCTTCCCCCCCGGCACCGCGACCAGGACCGCGGTGACCTTGTCTCCCGCCACCAGCTTCCCTGAAATCCCGGGCACCTTGAACGTATCGTCGGCAACGGAACCGATGACCGGCACCGACAGTTTGTGGGTGTGGCACGTCGTGCACCGGATTCCGGGATTATGAACGTTGTCGTACCCGCCCGCCGAGTTGTGGAAATGCCGGATCCCCGTCCCGGCGGAGTGGCAGACCTGGCAGAGGCCGTCGAAGGTCGCCTTTACGTAGGAACTCCACGTGTAGGTCCCCGAGCCGGTGAACGACGTCGCCCGGGTCACGATCGGAATTCCGAGGCCTGCGCCGTTCGCCCCCCTGTCGGTCCTCGCCGCCACGCGCTCCCGGATCATGAAGTCGCTCCCCCCCCCGTGCGGATCGTGACAATCCCAGCAGAAGTAACCCCCGTTGTTTCCCGGCGAGGAGTGCTTCGCCCCGTAGTGCGCCGCCCCGACCTGCCGCGTCGCCTGCGCCGCAAGCGCTCCACCGAGTGCGTGGCACTGGTTGCAGATGTTGTTGGCGGTGGTGCAGTCGATCGCCGCCCGGGCGACGCCCCCCCCGCCCGTCGCGAGCCGGAAGAAGTTGCGCCCGGCGGCGTTGTCCGTGTGGGGAGTCAACATGGGGTTGTTGGAGTGGCAGTAGTTGGTGCAGGCGGAGAAACGGCTCGACGCGTTGGCCGGAGGATTTCCGGAAACGTAGTGCCCCATCGTCCGCCCGTGGCCCGTGTTGTCCCAGCCGCCGGCGATCCGGATCCTGGCGATGGGCTTGATATGCCGTCCGGACTTCGGAAGCCGGGGCGGGATCGGAGCGGAAACCTGTGACGGCGCAGGAACGGAAAGCGTGGACGCCGCAGGGCCGATCGCCGGCGTCGTCGCCGACCTGGCGCCGCGCGACGACGCCAGACTGGGACCCTGCGAGGGCGCCGGGCCGGAGACACGGGCCGGGGCCGCCTCCCCCACGGGGGAAAACGAGTGGCACGCGGTACAAGGGATGACGGGCCCTCCCCAATAGACCGGGGTCGAGTTTCCCTGGTGGCAAACGATATTCGTGCAGCTCTTGGTTGCCTGGTCCCAGACGAACGTCTCTCCCAGCCCCGGGGCCACTTCCACGTTGTCGTTCATGTGCATCGCCGCACTCGCGTTGTCGATGGCGTTCCCTGCCGTGACGACATCCGGGTGGCATTTCAGGCAGTTCACCCCCTCGGCCATCAAGTTGACATGCACATAGTGGCTGTTCCGCGCCCCGGAACTGCCGATATTATTGTCGTAATTCGGCTCCCCGTAGTACGAAGGGTTGCTGTAACCGGTCCCCGTCTGGCTGCCGTGACATCCCTTGCAGATCGTGGAGAGCGACGCCCAGTTGTCGGTCCACGCCGGAGTCAGGTTGTCTCCCGGCGTTAATGAAGACAGCAGCGCGTTCCCCTGCTGGTGGCAATAGGTGTTCCGGCACGTCCGGGTGTTGTCATACGCGCCGACGCCCGCGCCGAAATAGACGTTCTTGATGCCGTTGACATGGTTGTCGAGGTAGCTCCGGGTCGACGGAACGTTGTCCGTGGCGTCCACCGTTCCGGAGTGACACTGATAACATGCGATGTACTTCCCGAGCCGGGCGTAGTTGTTCACGTGGTTGTCGTGCGCGTTGCTGACCATCGGGTTGCCGGACGCCGCGGTGTACTTGTGGCACGTGCGGCAGGTGCCGCCCGCAGCCGAGTTCCACGAGATCGTGTTGTCCTCCGGCTGCTGCGCCGCCGTGTTGAAGGCGGCGTTGTCGGTGTCGTTGCTGTGGCAATACGTGTTGTAGCAGCGGTACGCGGCATTGTCGTATGTGCCGGTCGCCTGCTGGTTGATTCCCGTCGTCCGCAGCGTCGTGCCGAACTTGACCGTCTTGATCCCGTCCACGTGGTTGTCGTGTCCCGTCCCGGAACGCCCGCCATGGCGGCGGCGGTCCCGACGCCGCGGTGGCACGGAGTGCAGTTCACGTCCGTGGGACGGGGATTGTGGCAGTAATTGCAGGCGGTAAAGGTCCACGGCGGGGAGCGGAAGGCGTTGTTCCCCGCCACCCCCTTCCAGCCCAGGGGCTTCGCGTTGGAGTGGCACCACACCTGGCTGCAGGTCCCCTGCGTCCAGTGGATGGCGGCGTTGACGGCGTCGTTGCCCACGGAGGAGGCACCTCCCGCATAGACGGGCGTGAGCGCCGCGTTGTTGTCGAACGGATTGACCCAAAGGTTCTTCGCCAGGAACGCGACGCCGGAGTACGTCCGGCCTTGCGCGTTATCGGTGTACAGGACTTCCGCCGTCTTCCCCGACGCCGCGTTGTCGGGGCCGCCCGCGTGGATCGTGTTGGAATGCGCGGCCGCGTTCACCGCGTGGCACGTCTCGCAGGCGATCCGGAGCTTGCTGCTGATCGTGTGGGGATGGTGCGGGCCCGCGTAGCTCCCGGTCGCCCCCGCCCCCTGGTTCTGGTGGCACACGCCGCAGCCGGAAACCGTCGACAGGTTGTCCCACTTGGGCAGCGTCGCCGGCGTGCCGTGGCAGTAAGTCGCCGAGCAGGTCTTGTTCGTGTTGTCCCACGTCCCGCCGACCTCGGACGGGAAGCGCACGTTTTTCACGCCGTTGACATGGTTGTCGTAGACGTTGATCACCGTGTCCTGCGTGTTGTCGGTGATCGTCCCGTAATGGCACTTGTAGCACCTGAGGTTCGAGTCGATGTGCGCGAGGTGCGCCGGAGAACCGTTGTTGGACGCCCCCATCCGGCTCGCGGCGGCGACCGCCTTCCCGCCGCCGTGGCAGCCGGTGCAGCCGGAAGGGAGCACGCCCGACTGCCACGCGACGGTCCTCGCCACGTTGTCCGCGTACGCCGTGCTGTGGCACCAGACGTTGCTGCAGTTGCCGTTCCGCCATTTCAGGAGCGCCTGCTTTCCGTCCGTTCCGTTGTCCGTGCCTCCCGAGTACGCGGGGGACGCCACGCTTGCGCCATAGGGGTTCGCGTACAGCGAGCGGTACTTGTACGTCGTGGACACCGCGTACAGGATGTTGTCCCACGACGAGGAGCCCTGGTTGTCGAACGCCACCTCCGCGTGGATCGCGGAGGCGGTGTTGTCGTTCTTGTGCACCGCCTGGCCCGATCCCTTCGTCCAGCTGTGGCACTCCTTGCAGGCGAACCGGTACGTCGTGTTGTCCACGTGCCTCAGGTGCGCCCCGTTGTACGTCGGCACTCCCGCGGACTTCGTCCCCTGGCTCTCGTGGCACGTGTCGCACAACCCGGTCGCCGGGTAGTGCGGGCCGTACGTGTTGTCGTTGTAGTTCTTCCCGTAGTGGCACCGGTGGCACCCCTGCGCGCTCGCCCCCTTGTGCTCCTCGATCCCGTAGGTCGAAGGCAGCTTCAGGCGGTTCGCGCCCGCCTGCGACAGGTTCTCCACCGTCGCCGTGCCGGAACCGTCCGACGCCACGTGGCACCCGAAACAGAACCTCCGGCTGTTGTTGTCCGCCGCGTTGTCCGAAGGCGTGCTCCCGTACTTGGTGTCGCCCAGGCCGCTCCAGCCGCGCTCCGTCTGGTCGCTCTTGAGCTGCGTGTTCGAGTTCTTGCTTCCGTGCGTCACGTGGCAGTCGTAGCACGGCAGCGAGGTGTACTGCGCCAGGTACCCCCCCGCCGTCTTGATGTTGTGGCCCGCGTTCGTCGCGCTCGCGCTGTCCGTGTTGTCGCCGCCGGCCGCCGTCGGGTAGTACCGGGAGATGTTGTCCGTGGCGGTCGCGGTCTTCCCGTGGCACTGGAAGCAGAGCCCGTAATTCCCCGAGCGGTACGTCCCCTTGAGCTGCGCGTACGGGTTCGCCGTCCCGTGGACGTCGTGGCAATTCCTGCAGTCGCTCACCGTGCGCGACACGTTGTCGAACCCGGAAAAGGTCTTCACGGTGTTGTTGTGGGGCGAGTAGGCCCCCTCGTACACCGCCTTCCCGGCATACCGGAGAGAGAACCGCACGGATGTCCCCGGCGCGGCGAAGTAGCCGTTGTCCCCCGCCGTCCGGTCCGATTCGATCGCCGGGTATCCGGTCCCCTGGTACGTGTGGCAGCGGAAGCATTCCGTGTTGTTGTTCCCCGTGGGCGCCGAAGGGGAGGTGAATCCGTGGCAGGTATTGCACGCGGGGGGGGTCCACTGCGGCCCGCGGTGGTATTTCACGCCGTTGTCCAAAAGCTTTCCGAACGAACCGCCGTGCCGGTCATGGCAATTCGTGCACACCAGGGACAGGAACATCTGACCCTGGCCGCTGGTCCAGTGCGACCTGGCCGCGTACGTGGACTTGTTCATGACGGCGTTGTCCACCCGCACGCGGGCGGGGACGAACCGGGTCGCCGACACCGTGTTGTCCGGGGGATTCCCGTCGTGGCACGCCAGGCAGAAGTTGAGCCGCCCCGCCATGGTGGTGTACACGGCGATCGCATAGGTATTGTCGGGATTCGATACCGCCGCGTTGTCCGCGGTCCTGCCGACGACATGCGCGTTGTGGCAGTTCCCGCAGGACACCACCGCGGTCCCGCTTTTCTGGTCCGCCGTCTTGACCGGGTGCCGCGAGGTCTTCTGGAAGTCCCCGAAGACGCTCTCCGACGCCTGCGTCATCGCCTTGACGCTGCCGCCGTACCAGTCGTACCCGTCCTGCGTCTTGGAGGGGCCGTTCAGCAGCGTGTCCGTGCTGTGGCTGTGGCAGCGGTAGCAGAAGTTCTCCCCAGCGACCTCAGCGACGCTCGTCGCCCCCAGCGGGCCCAGCAGCTTGTCGACGACGCTGCCGCCTCCCGCCCCGGAGTCGTGCAGGCCGAACTGGTTCGGATACGAAACGTTGTTGTCCTGGAAGTTCTTCTGCATCGTGTCGTTGTGGCATTTCGTGCAGTTCGCCTGGAAGATGCTCGTCGCGTCCGAGTTGTCGGACGAGAAATGGCTCTTGATGTAGGGAGAGGTGACCGCATAGTTGTGCGCGCCGACCCCGTACAGCGCCTGGCTGACCACGGAGGTCTGCCACACGTTGTCCGACCGGAGGTTCGTCGCGCTCTTGGTCTGCACGTTGGCGTGGCAGGAGGTGCACACCCCCCCGAGCGTGTTGTCGTAGTCCGTGTTCAGGGGCCTCGCCGCGGAGATGTTGTCGTTGGGCTGCACCGAGATGCTCTGCCGCAGGTTCCGCGCGCGGAGGTGGTTCGAGCCCGTCTGGGTGCTGAAGAAATCGTGGTCCACGTGGCAGATCCGGCACGTGCGGTCCGCAGGCGCGGAGCCCGGAGTCGCGTTCGTCGGGTACGGGGCCGTCGCGTTGTCCGAAAGAATCGCGTGGTGGTACCCCGTGGACGATTGCATCGCCGTGTAGATCGTCGAGTGGCAGGTCGAGCAGCCAAGGCCTCCCAGGCTCTCCCCGATCGGATTGTGCGGGCTGGCGTGGCAACCCGAAAACGTTCCCAGGCATCCCCTCGTCGCCGACGGCGAGGACCACGACCCGACCACCGTATGGCTGGTCGCCCTGCTCACGAACGGGTCCATCGGGTTGAGCTTCTCCACCTTCCCCGTCGCGCTGAACGCCGTCGCCGCAAGCCCCGTGTTGTGGCATCCCGCGCACACCGCGATGTCTCCCGTCGCGCCGGGGGAACTGCTCGTGAACGTGTTCACCGCGAGGCTCGACGTCCCCTCGATGTTCCGCATCCCGTTGTCGCTCGCGAAATATCCGTCCAGGATCAGGCGCCGGCTCGCGCTCCCATGGGAAGCGTGGCAGTCGTAGCACGGAAGCTTCGAGCCCTGCGCCAGGGCCCCGCTGGAGCCGAAGTTCGCGTTGATCTTGTGCCCCGCCGCCGTACCCGACGCCGAGTAATCCGACATCACGTTGTATTGCGACCGCCCCGACGCGCCGCGGAACGGGGGCTGATACGACGACCCCCCGTGGCAGACGAAGCAGACCAGGTTGCTTCCGTCGAGCGACGACGACCAGAACGTCCCGTCGGAAATCCGGGGGGTCGTCGAGGAAAAACTCATGTTCCCGGTGTATCCCTTCGACAGATGGGGAGGGTTCGAACGCAGGTTGTGCGCGTACTGGTTGTCCGATCCCAGCCCCTTGTGGTCCGGGTAGCCGTCCGTGTTGTCCTGCGTCAGGAGCGTCTTGGGGGTCACCTCGTGGTTGTCGTTGGCGGGGACCGTCGCATCCCAGTAGGCGTTGTGGCAGTCGTTGCAGGAAATCTCCCGGGTCGGGTCCGTCTCGTTCCCGATCGTGTCCACGGGGTGGCGCGAGGTTTTCGTGCTCTTTACCAGCGAAGGGACGTCGGTCGCCGACTGGTGGCAGAAATCGCACGAAAGAGGCATCCCCGCCGTCCACGTCGTGTTGTCCGCGAGCTTGGTCATCTTCGGCTTGGAAGTGCGGATGCTCTTGGTCGCCGACAGGAGCTCGGACGTCTTGAGGGTGTGGCACGCATAGCAGCTGGCGTTGGGGTCCATCTTCGAGTGGTCCGCCAGCCCCGCGCTCCACGCCGCGAGCAGGATCCCCACGGCAAGGGCGAAGAACCAGGACCGGCTCAAGCGCCTCGGACGGTACGCCACGCTCTTTCCTCCCTCGCCCGTGCCGCTCGTCCCCGGAACCGCTTCAGGGGATGCGGACGAGCGACAGCCCGTTGATCGTGCCCACCCAGATCTCGTCCCCGACGACCTCGATCGATTCCACGCGGTCGTCGGAGAGCCCTTCCGCGCGCCCGATGTTCCGGAAGCGCCTCCCGTCGAAGATCGAAATCCCCCGGTCGAACGTCCCGATAACGACCCTGTTTTCATATACTTTGAGCGCGCTCACTTTGTTGCTGGGGAGGCCGTCCGCCACGCGGTAGACCCTCCACCGGCTCCCGTCGTAAAACCCCAGGCCGTCGGGAGAACCCGCGTACATCCCGTCGCCGGTTCCCGCAAGCGAGGTGATCCAGAGTCCGGGAAGTCCGTCCTCCGGGCCGATGACCGTCCATTTTCCCGATTTCAAAAGGTAAATCCCGTTGTTCGTGGTCCCGGCCCACAGCTCCCCGTTCCGGACGGAAAGGCGGGTAATGTTGCTCATCACCCCCGTTCCTTCCCCCCGGGAAAGGAGTTTCCAGCCGGATCCGTCGAACTGAAGGAGTCCCCCGGTCATCGTGCGGGCGGCCATCCACAACGTGTTTTCCGAAGCGGCCAGGTCTCCGTCGGACGCCACGGCGTTCGCGATGCGGTTCATGGCTTTCCAGCCGGCCGGGCCGCCGATGTTCAGCCCCGCCTCGGTCGCCACGTACAGGGACCCTCCGAACCGTGCAAGGCCCGTCACGGCGTTCCCCGTGAAACCCGGCGGCGGCGTTCTCCATGCCTTTCCGGCCAGGCTGTAGATCCTCGTACCGTTCTTCGTGCCGACCCAAACGTCGTTCCCGTCGCGGAACACCCCCGAAACCCAACTGAACGGAAGGGCCTCCTTCCCGAAAAACGCCTGAACCTCCACCGCTGCGCCGCGGGATTCCGCGGCGATCGACAGGCAAAGGGCCGCGCAGACGACGGCAATCCGCCTCATAGGTGGCACTGCTTGCACAGCGTGGAGTTGTTGTCGTTCCACTCCATCCGCAGCATCTGCTTGTCCGACTGCGTGTTGCTTGCCGCGTGCGGTTCGTGGCAGGTGACGCAGACCTCGTTCCCGGAACCCGGCAGCGATGCCCCGCCCCCCAGGTACTCCGACAGCGGAAGCGCCGGCGGGTTCCGGAACCGCGCGGCGTCGGGCACGGGCGCCATGTTCGTCGGGTGGCTCAAGGTCCCGGAACGGACCCCGCCGGCCTTCATCGACCAGGTGTGGGCCACCACGTTGTCGTTCCTGGGGATGCCGTCGGTCGAATTCCTGTGGCACTGGGTCGCACACCAGGAATCCATCTGCGTCGAACGCTCGTCCGTGTTGTCGTACCGCGTGTCTGCCGACGCCGGGTGCGGATATTCCTGGATCGAGGCGTTGTCGTTCCGGACCAGCTTCCGGTTCACGCTCCCGTGGAACCCTCCCGCCAGCTGGTCCCGCGATTCCGAGCTGCCCGTCCGGGTCGCCGTCGAGTAGTGGCAGTCGCCGCAATGGTACGCCGGCGGCCCCGCAGTCCCCCCCGACAGGCTTGCAGCCGCCCCGTGCCCCGAGGCGCCGCTCCCGCTCCAGACCTGCCCGCCGGAGAGAACGTTCGGCGGCGTGCGGCCGTTCAGCTGCGGGCCGCTCGATACCCCGTGGCACAGCAGGCACCAGACATCCCCCTGCGACGTGTCCTTGATCGAGCCCGAGGGGTACGCGGCATAAAGCGTCGCAGGCGCGGCCGGGGTCGCCCACGCCATCACGGAGTTCGGATGCGCCGTGTTGTCCGCAGCGCGGTATTCGTAGTGGCACGTCTGGCACTCGTTGGAAACGCTCGTGGTGCCGGAGACCCCGTGGCAGCCCAGGCAGTTCACCTCCGCGGGGTACGTCTTTCCCGAAAGGGTCAGCGGGTGCCGCGAGCGGTCCTCGTAGTTCGTCGACGGGCTGCCCGTCACGTTGTCCATGAACTGCTCGATGTTTCTCCCCCCGCTGGGAGCGAACCCCGCGTTGTGGGGATGGCACGAGGTGCAGCGCGCCGTTAGATTGTGGCCGTCGTAATAGTCCGACCGGTAGTGTCCGGTCGTCGGCTGCGTGTGGCAGACCTGGCAGACCCCCCGTTTCGGCGTGTTGTTGTCGACGTAATTGCCGCCGGAAGCGTTGTCGGTGAAGACCGGGTAGTTGGTCGTGAGCTGGCCCGCGGATCCCCGGATGCCGAAAACATTGTCGCTCTGGCGCAGGAGCGAGCCGACCGCGGTCCCGCCGCGGGACGCGGAACCGCCGTGGATCATGAAGATGTTGTTCCCGTTGGTCTGGGTCCGGTCGCCGTGGGGATCGTGGCAGTCCCAGCAGAACTTCCCGCCGTTGGTCGAAGTATGCTTCGTGCCGTAATGCGCGTTGTCCACGAAGGAGGATGCGGCCCTCACCAGCGTGTACGTGTTGTCGGGCCGGTACCCCGGGGGCTGGTTCGCCGTCGGCGTCGACGAGTGGAAATGGCAGACCATGCAGGTCGCGTTCCAGCCCAGCGTCGCCAGGTAGGAGGCGGCCCCCGTCTGGTCCTTGAGCCGGAACGGATTCACGGAGTTGTCGTGCGCCACATAGTAATTATGGCAATAGTAGCAGGAGTCGCCGGAGCCGGCGGCCCCGTCGAAGTTCGCGGCGGGGTAGCCGCTCTTCTCGTAGGCCCCCGACGCGGTGGGCCGGCCATGCCCCGACCATGTCCATTCCGTGTTGTCGATGTTGGTCACCGCCGAGCCGGAATAGAGGTTGTCGGTCCCGCTCAGGTAGAAATCGGTGTCCGGGCTGTTCGACAAATGGCACGCCCTGCAGCCGACCAGTGTGCCGCCCCATTGGGGATTGCCGGCTCCGTGGCAGCTGGCGACGCTGCACCGTTTCGTCGCGTTGTCGTAGGTGCCCGTCGCCCCCCCGCCGAACTGCACGTTGCGCACCCGGTTCACGTGCAGGGTCGGCACCGTGCTCACGATGGCGCGGCTCGCCCCCGTGCCCGTGACCGTCCCCGCATGGCACACGGAGCACTCGATCCTGTTGTCGACCACGTGTTCGGAATGGGAGTTCGCGTTGTCGAGTCCGGCTCCCCCGTTCGCATAGCTGGGCATTCCCCAGTTGACGGCGGTGTTGTCCGTCCCTTTTCCGTGGCAGTCGTTGCAGCGCCTGGGGCCGTTGTCCCACACGGGGGACCGGAAGTCGTTGTCGTTGTTCAGCGTCATCGATGCGAGCGCCCGACCCGCGCTGTGGCAGTAGACATTGCGGCAGGTGTTGCCGCCGTAGCGGGACCCGGCCCCCCATCCGTTGGGCGAAACGTTCGTATTGTCCAGCAGGCCCGTCCGAGTAGGCGGGAACGGGAACCCCGGGCCCTGGTTGTAATAGTTCGTGTTGTCGTACGCTCCGGCCGGGCCGTTCGGCGCTTTCGTATAGATCCCCTGGATGACAACCGAGACCAGGTTGTCCTGATGGTGCCCCATGGCCGAATCGGTCCCGAGCGCCGAGCCGTAATGGCAGGTGCTGCAATCGAAGGCATAGACATACCCGGCGGCGGCATTCCGGGTCTCCCCCGATTTCGCCCCGTAATGCATGGCGTGGGAGTCCCGCGTCGAGGTGTCCGCGTCGTTGTCCGGATTGGGCACGCGCGTGAAGTTCGTCGGGTACTTGATGGTAGCGGTGGAACTCGGCGGAAAGCCGTGGCACTGGGAGCAGCTCGCGCCGATGTTGTTGTGGTTGTGGCAGGAAACGCAGGCCGCCTGCGACCTCGAGTTGAAGTGTTCCGAAACCGTCGACGGCGCGGCGACGATCTGCTGATTGTTCGTATACGGGTTCGGGGACGTGGAGTCGTTGATCTGGGGGTAGGTGACCGGCGGATTGCCGCTGTCCGCCGACCCGTGGCACGCTTCGCAGATCGTTCTGCTGTCGAGGTCGCTGCGGGTCGCGCCGGTCGGGGTCGGCGCGTTCGCCATGTAGGTGCTCGCCCGCCCCGTCCAGGATTGAAGGCGGGTGGCGACCGTGCTCCCGGAGGGCCAGCTCCTCCGGATGAACGCCTGCCAGGCGCCGTTGCCGTCCCACATGTGCGGCTCGTGGCAGTCGCTGCACGGCAGCTTGTCCCCCTTATAGATCCCGCCGCTCGCGTTGGGGTCCCCCGACTTGAAGTAATGGCCTCCGGTCCGGCTCAAGGTGGTGTTGTCGAGGGGTCGGCGGACGTTGTCGGTCGCGCCGTAATTTCTCGTGGGCTGGGTCTGGTAGGGCGGGGTGTTTTCATAATACCCGGACACCGATCCCGCCGGGATGTCCTCCTTCATCGTGGAGTTCAGGTCCTTTCCGGTCGTGGGTGTGGTGTAACCGAACGCGATGTTCTGCGGCTTGTGGCCGGAGCTCACGCTGGAGAACTTCGAGAAGTTCGGCAGGTCGTCGATCCGTTCCGTGGTCGTCTGGTGGTAGTCATGGCAGTCGAAGCACTGATTGGTCATCGGCCTCCGGTAATTCGGCTTCCCGGTCGCCCCGCCGCTTCCATCCAGCAGGAGCGCGTTGTCGTAGGTGGAAAGGTCCCTCGGCCACAGGGGGGCGTATTTCGCGGAATGCGGCACATGGCAGGCGGAACAGACGCCCGAGGGGGCGATCCCCCCCGAGGTGTATGCGGAATTGTCCCGGGTCCAGGGCCCCGGCGTCGTGGTGGAAAAATCGTGGGGACTTCCGACGACCCCGATCCCGGCCTGTCCGCTGGAGGAAAACAGGAGCCACCCCCCGGCGACGGCCAGGAACACCGCCCAGATGGCGAATCTGCGCAAGGTCAGCGTTCTTTCCGCTTCACTTTTCTCTCCACCACCCCGGACAGCGCGGCAAATCCCGCTCCCTGGATCCCCTTCTTCCGGATTTGTGAAACGATTTCGCCCGATGTATATCCTTTCTCTATATAGGAAGAAACGATGACTGCCGCATTCTGAAAATCGAGAATCCTGTACCCGTTTGCCTCGAGGGATTTTAAGACATCGCGCGATTCGGATAAAGTCTTAAGTTTCGATTCCGCCGCTTCGACCACCAGCGCCGGCGCCGCCTCCTTGGCGACTCCCTCCCTCACCTTGCTGAACACGACGAAATAGGGAAGCCCCTCCTCCCGCAGCTTCGTGGCGGCGGCGAGGACCCGCACCATCTGCGGGCAGTCCAGCTTGTGCTTCAGGATCTCCTCGAGGAAAGGAAGGAGCTCCTCCTCGCCGATGCCGGCCTTGCGGGCCGCCGCGTACGCCTCGCCGATCCGAACGATGTTCTCCTGCCGCTCGATCCCGTGGAGCCGGCAGAGATCCTCGATGGCCGCGTGCTGCGCGAACGCCGGGAGCGGAAGGAAACAAAGCGCCGCCGCGAGCGCCGATGCGAAGACCGCCCGGAACCTCACACGGAGTTTCCTCCCTTGACCAGCAGGATGGAATTCGTCCCCCCGTATCCGTCCGGCATCTGGTCGGGGGCATTGGGGTCGGGAACGAGGAGGTTTCCGTCCACGATGAAGATGTAGGAATAGGCCCCCGGATGGAGCCGCAAGGTCGTCTTCCATACCCCCGGCTCCCCGGATGCCGTGAGGAGAACGCCTTCGGGATTCCAGCCGTTGAAATCGCCGGTCACGGCGACCTTCGACGCGGCCGGATGGTAGAAATAGATCTTTACCTCGCGAACGATCCGGAGTTCCACGGCGTGGGGAGAAGGAGCCGGCGCCGTGGCGGAAGACAACGGGGGCCGCGCAGCGGGGGCTTTCGCCGAAGCCCCGGGAGCGGTTTCCTGCGGCGACTGCGCGGCGGGAGGCGCCGCGGAAGGAAGGGGCGCCACGCGGGATTCCTTCGTCACGGCTCCCCGGTAAAGCACGACGCCCGCAAGGAGGCACGCGGCGGCCGCCCCGATCGCAGCCGCCCATTTCCCCCAGGGCCGCCAGGCCGGGGTTCTTTCCTCCTCCTGCAGGTTCGCAACGATTTTCGATCGGAGATGGGCCGGAGGTTCGACGGACTTATCCGGCATCTCACGCAGGACTCGATCGATGTCCGCGATTTCCCGGTAAAGCTTCTCGCAGGCCGCGCACATGGCCAGGTGTCCTTCCAGGTCCTCTACCTCCTGGAGGAGAACCTGGCCGTGGATGTACCTGGCAAGAAGATCCTCGTATTTACGGCAACCGTTCACGGCTTTCCCCCCCGTCCTGCCGATTCTCCCTTTTAGTACAAGGAAATACGGCGGGTTGTTACACTTTCCCGCCGGTTTCCTTCCGATACAGTTCCACCAGCATCCTTTTCCCGCGGAACAGGAGTATCTTCGTGTTGCTTAAGGATATTTCCATGATCGCGGAAATCTCTTCGTAGCTCAGCTCATTGAAATAAAACAGGATGATGCTCATACGGTACTTCTCCGGGACCCGAAGGAGGAGCTTGCGGAGGATCTCTCCCTGCTCTTGATCGATGGCGGCAACCAGGGGATTGCCGCCGTCCCTCCCCTCCGCGACGAGGAGATCGGGATCGACCGCGTCGATGTCCACGGCCGTACCCTTCTTCCTGCGCCGCAGTTCGTCGATGCAGAGGTTCTTGGCAATCGAGTAAAGCCAGGTGGACATCTTCTCACCGGGACGGAACGACCCGATGAACCGGTACGCGCGGAGGAAGGTCTCCTGCGTCAGGTCCTCGCAGAGCGCGCGGTCCTGGAAAAAATGGTAGATGAAGGAATAGATGGGACGCTCGTACCTATCGAGGAGCGCCTCGAACGCCTGGCGATCCCCCTTCTGGGCCCTGCGGGCGAGCCTGGAATCGTCGTCGAAGGCCATCCCGCAAATTACAACATATCCCTTTTGCCGGGGGGAGGATTTACTTCGACGCGGGGACGGGCTTCTCCGGGCAGGAGGGGTCGGGAGCGTCCATCGTGCCGGAGGCGGCGTACGCATGCCCCCGGCAACCGGAAAGGCAACCCTCCCTCTGTTCGCACGGCTTGCAGGAGGTCGGCACGGAGCGGATCGCCTCGTGGATCCGCGATCTCGCCGGGGCGTTCCAGATCTTTTCGAACGTCGCCTCCTGGAGGTTCCCCAGGCGGATGGGGAGGGAATCGCAGGGGTAGACGTTCCCTTCCCAGTCGACATGCGCAAGCGCGGAGGCCGCCTGGCATCCGGAAAACTCGACCCTTCCCGCCACTTCGTCCGGGAACGCGCCCCGCAGGATCCTCCAGAGGAAATAATCGTGCGCGACCAGCTTCTTGCCCTCCAGGCGGATCCGAAGCGCCGATATCCTGTGCCCCGCCTCGCGGAGCCGGTCGGGCATGGGGATGGGGACGTGCCCCTTCAATGCAAGCGCGCGGACGGCGTTGACGTTCGGCAGGTGCAGCGTCCGTGTTTCGCTGTCCGCGAACTCCTCCAAAACGTCGGGAAGGTACGCCAGGTTCTCCTCGTCGGGAACGAAGGAGATCGCATCCGCCCCCGAGGGGAGGAGCCTTCGGAACGGCTCGCGGGCGCTCACCTCCCAGAGGAAATCCATTTGGGGATATCCCCTCCGCGCAACCGCGACGGCTGCCGGGGAGAGGGGCACAGTGGTCTCGATCCGCGGGCTGCACTTGTGGATTTCGGCAAAGATCGCAGGAAGCTCGGAAATCCCCTTTCCTCCCTCGATCCGGAGCTCGACATGCAACGGGGACGCCTCCCGGATCTGGCGGGCGATCCGCTTCGCGCGGCCGGACCGCCCCTGGAAGTCGACGTCCCATCGCACGCGTATCGGCAGGGAATATTCCACGCGCTCTCCTTGCTTGACGTGAAGTTCTTTTATTGTAACCGGAAAACACGGACGGAAGGACGTGCCCCCGATTTTTCCCGCGGGAGTTCCGGAGAGGAGAGACGTGAACGCATCAATGCGCCTTCCACTTCGGCGGGGCCGGGCCGCCCTTCCCGGAGAGGGTCACCCAGCCGCGCTCCTCGATCCCCTTCAGGAACCCCAGGACGGCTTCCTCCGTCTCCTCCTTCTCCCAGCCGAACAGGGAGGCGATGTCCCCGGAGATTTTTTTCAGCGAGTTGACGCCGTTGATCCGCATCCAGATTTCCGCGCCGACCAGGTTCAACTGGTGGATCGCCCCCTTGATCATGAGCGTGAGGACGCCCATATCCTCGAAGTCCTCATCCTTGCGCGCCTTATCCCACGCCATCTCGTGAATCCCCTTTTCCAGCCGCCATACGATTTCCGGGTTTCGCTTAGGGATCATCTCTCCCCCTTCGCTTCGCGTATTCGAACATCAGGCTCACGCCTCGACCACGCGGATCTGCGCGGGAGAAGAGACGCCGAGTTTCGCGTCGAGCGCCTTCCGGATGTGCGCCACGTCGCTCGGCTTCCATCCGAAGACCCTTTCCGCCGCGACGACGTCGGCCGCCACGACGTCCGGGGAGGCGAACACCTTGCCCAGCGCGCGGACGTCGGCGAGGTTCCCCCCCGACGGGCCGTTGCGGAGCAGCACGCGCGTTGCGTCGATGACCGTCAGGCTCGTGGGCAGGCGGCGGTGGATGTCCACGAGGCAATCCGAGAGGTTGTAGTGGATCTGTCCCCGGTTCCCGCCCATGATTCCCATCATGTTCTTCAAGCCGAGGGTCGCGGTGGCCAGCGTATGGTGCTTGGCCACGGGGACGTTGACGATCTTGTCCGCTTCCAGCGCATCCCTGTAGAGGTCCCACTCCTTCAAGGCGAACGCGCCCGGGATCGCGGTCCTCCGGAACTTCCGGTCCTCGACGTGGTAGACCCGCACCACGCCGGACGCGCCGCGTTTTTTCGCGAACGCCTCCACGGCGGCCTGGATGCCGCTGTTCACATAGCAGCGCCTGGGGTCGTTGCAGGTGCGGTCGAACACGCGCACTTCCTTCGCCCCCGCGGAGAGGCACATCTCCGCCAGGGCGACGACCACCTCCGGGTTCGTGTTTGCCGCCTGTTCCGGCGTCCTGTCCCACCCGATGTTCGGCTTGAGGACGACCACGTCTCCGCGGGAGACGAACGCCTTGATGCCGCCGAGCGCCGCCACCGCCCTGGCGACGTTTTCCGAAGGGGCCGCTCCCGACGCCACCGCCACCTTCACGCCGGCTCCCGGCGCGGCGGCGGCTTCCGGCACGGCGTGGCCTCCCTCGGTCAATCCGGCGCCCCCGGCGGCCAGCATTCCCGCCGCCCCTCCCATCAGCCGCAGGAACTTCCTCCGGCTCCAAAGACACCTGGCCCTTGTCACTTTTCCTCCCGTCCGGAAAGAATAATGGTGCGGGCGATCCTCACGGAAAATCCGCCGGAACGATCCGCGTTGGTTGCAACAGGATCTTGTGCACGTTCACGATACCCTGGCTACCGCCCTCGACTCGCCCCGGGAGGTCACGTAGACGGCGCCACGGTCGGTCAACGGGCACTTCGTCTCGCAGATCCCGCACCCGATGCACAGCTCCTCGTCGACGTAGGGTCTTTTGAAGACCCTCGCCTCGCCGGCGATCGTCATCCCCTTTTCCTCCTTCATGAGGATGGCCTTGTTCGCCGTCGGGCAGTGCTCTTCGCAGACGATGCAGTCGGACTGCCCCTTCCACGGCAGGCAGCGGCTCCGGTCGATCTCCGCAAGGCCGATCTTCACCTTTTTCTTTTCCGGGAGGGGGAGCCGGCGGATCGCGCCGGTGGGGCACACCTGCCCGCAGAGCGTGCAGTTGTATTCGCAATACCCGATCCGTGGAACCAGGACGGGGCTCCACATCCCCTCCAGCCCCGCCTCGAACCACGTGGGCTGGAGCCCGTTCGCGATGCACACCCTCATGCACTCGCCGCACCGCGTGCAGCGGGAGAGGAACTCGTCCTCGGCCAGCGCGCCCGGGGGCCGGATCACGCCCGGATCGGCGGCTTTCCGATGCGCCTCCACGCGGAAGAACGGCACGGTCGCCACGCCGAGGGCCGCCGACGCGAGGACGCCCCTGCGGGAAAGGTCCACGGCGGCCTCCCGCCGCCCCTCCTTGCCGGAGAACCGGATGACCTCTTCCGGGCAGATTGCCTGGCAATCCATGCATCCGACGCATTCGCCGTGGAACGTCTCGACGTCATCGCGGATGGCCCCCATCCGGCAGCTCTTCTCGCACAGGTCGCACCGTGTGCAGCCATCCTCCATCACCCGTCTCCGGAAAAGGCCGAACCTTCCGAGAAGCGCCAGGAACGCCCCCAGGGGACAGAGGTTCCTGCACCAGAACCGTTTCTGATAGTACTCGGCCGCCAGGATCGCGAGAAAGAGAAGTCCGACCGGAGCCGATGCCCGGAACATCGGCTGCTCGAAGGCGAGGAAGTGGGCCCGGAGAAAATCGTATGCCGGCTCGGAGAGACGGGTCACCGGGCCGGCATGGGTCCCATAGAGGGCCCCGAACGTGTCGTGCACGATCCGGTTCAGGACCGGGAACAGGGAAACCGCGAACGAGCGGATGAGGATGCTGATCGGATCGAAGAGGAAAACCCACTGGAGCGTGAACAGCGCCGATCCCGCGAGAAAAACGAGGATCAGATATTTCCATCGCCGCCAGGAAGGGGGAACCGCGAACTTTCGCCTCCAGCGCGCGAAGAGAGTCGCATCGACGGCGTCCAGCAGGGAACCCATCGGGCATGCCCATCCGCAGAAGAAGCGGCCCAGGAGGATCGTGAGCCCCGCGACGACCAGCGCGGGCCACACGAGACTTATGAGGGCCCTCCCGGAAATCGCCGCAGCCGCCGCAACGAGGGGGTCCAGCCGCAGGAATACGTTGACCGCATACGGGAGAACGTCGTTGTCCTTGTATTCCGTGTTCAGGAAAAGGAACACGAAGACCAGGAATACCGCCCACTGGGAAATGCGTCGAAAAGTGCGCATGGACATTACCCGTATAGATTATCACCGGGAAACGTCGCCCGCAGGACATTCTGAGGAAGCGGCTTTGTACGCGGCGGAGCAGGCCGGCGCTTTGCGCATTTTCCGGAATGCGCCTTGGGCGCAGAAAACTTTTCCTAATAAGATAACCGTAATTTGCCGATAGGTTGCATTGCCGGAGAAATATTCTCAAGCCGGCCGCCCGGCTCCGGACCCGGGCGGGCGTTTCCTGTTTCATTTTACGCGACCGCTATGCTATAAACAGAAAAATCAGTTCGGAGGACCCCGCAAAATGAATCCCAGACTCCCGATCCGGTTGGCGATTGCCGCGCTGGCGATCCTGCTGGCCGTCGGTCCGGCAGGAGCGTTTTTCGGAGGGAAGGGGGGGATCAAGGAGGGGGACATGGCCCCTTCGTTTACCGGCCAGACGGTCGACAACCAGCAGATCGACTACGCCAAGCTGAAGGGGAAAAAGGTCATCATCCTGGACTTCTGGTCCATCTACTGCGCCTCCTGCATCGAAGAGATGCCGAAGCTGATCGAAATCTACAACGAGTTCAGGGAAAGGGGTCTGCTGGTCATCGGGGTCAACCTGGACTCGTTCGGGACCCACCGCGTCGTGAAGTTCCTGGACGGCATGGAGACGAAGATCAATTTCCCCGTCATCATCGACAAGAACCGGCAGGTCGCCCAGTCGTTCAACGCGATGGTCCTCCCGACGACGCTCCTCATCGACGCGAGCGGAAAGGTCCGTTTCTACCACGTGGGCTACAAAAAGGGAGACGAAAAGTCCCTGCGCAACGTCGTCGCCCAGGCAGTGAAGGAAATCAAAAAGTAAGCGAGGACACCATGGCGATGAAGAGATCCCTTGCCGTTCCGGCAGTCCTTTCCCTCCTGCTGGTCCTTGTCGCCTTCCCCGCGATCGCACAGGAAAGCAAATCCGGTTCCTACACCAAGATTCCCACGGTCAAGGGGATCGAGATGCTCCCCCGGGGGACGCCGGCGCCCGGGTTCGTCGTCCGCGACCTTTCCGACAAGGAATTCCGCCTCAAGGACTGCTGCGGAAGGGACCCGGTGCTGCTCTTCTTCTGGTCCTTCTTCTGCGGTCCCTGCCGCGAGGAAATGCCGATGATCAACCAGATGGCGAAGCTTTACCAGGGCAGGGGACTGCACGTCATCGGCGTCAACCTCGACGGCAAGGAGATGAAGAAGGCGATCGAAAAATTCGTGGCCAACGAGAAGATTCAATTCCGCATCGTGTTCGACGAGCTCGCGGGCGATTCGTTCACGGTGGCCGATCCCTACGGGGTCGCGGGGACGCCCGCCCTCTTTCTCGTCGACAGGAAAGGGGTCATCTCCTTCAGCGTGGTCGGCGCGGTGACGGCCGACAAGCTTAAGAAAGAGATCGAGAAGGCGCTGAAGTAACGGCCTCGGTTTCCCGTTCCGGGCGGCCGGCGGGACCCGGCATCAGTTTTCGAGGCAGGCGCGGAAAAGATCCAGATACCGCTTCATGGCGGTTTCCCTTCGAAACGTTTTGACGCGTTCTTTCCCTCTCAGGATCGCCTGCCGGGGCTCCCTCTCCGAGAAAACGTTCCGGATCTGATCGGCAAAAGCGGCCGGGTCGGAAGGGGCTGCATAGCGGACCGCATCTCCGCACACCTCCCGGATCACCGGGATATCCGAACACACCACCGGCACTCCGAACGCCATCGCTTCCAGCGGAGGGAAGCCGAATCCCTCGACGAGGGAAGGGAAAACGAACGCTTTCGCATGACGGTAAAGGTTCCTTACGACGGCATCTCCGGGGCGGATCATCTCCACCACCTTCTCTTCCAGGCCAAGGTCCTTGACCGCAGTATCGATATCGTCCACCTTCCTCACTCTTGCTCCGGCGACCACCAGCTTCAGGCGGGGAAAATCGGAACGGAGGAGCGAAAACGCCCGGACGAGCGTTCCGAGATTCTTGTGAACGAAACGGTTCCCGACGAACAGAAGGTAATCCCCTTCCACCGCCGGAGCCTCGTCCTCCGCCGAAACGCCCGCCAACTCCAAATAACCGTCGTCGATCCAGTTGTGGATGACCGTCAGTTTCTTCCCGTCGCTGCGGAACATGCGCACCACTTCATCCCGCGTGAACCGGGAAACGCAGACACAGCCGGCGGCGTTCCGAAGGCTCCGCCGCATGAGGAAACGAACCGCCGCTTTCTTCCATTCCGGGATGTCGTAGAGGGGATAGATGGGGATCAGGTCGTGGATCGTCGCCAGGAACTTCCCCCTGAAAAAGAACGGGACATAGAAATTGGGGAAATAATACAGGTCGGGCTTGGGGTGAATCCCCCCGATCGTCCTTCCCTTGACGAAAAATTCCTTCCAACTCCCCTGGCCGTACGGAACAAACCGCGCCTCCAGCCGGGGAGACGAAAACATCCCGCGAAATTCCCGCTCCCTGGAAACCGGCACGACGGTGCTGATCCGTTCCACCCCGTCCGCATCGAGCAGCGCGCGAAGCACGTTGGCATAGACGCGCCCGATCCCGGATTCGAGAAACGACATTCCGTCCACGTAGATATTCAACGTTCGATTCCCATGATGAAAACGATTCCCTGCCCGGCAGATGATATCATGGCCGCGCCTTCCCTTCTCCTCAGCTCTCCAGGCAGCTCCGGAAAAGTTCCAGGAACCGGGAGAGCGCCCTTTCCCTGCGGTACAGCAGAAGTCGGTTCAGGCCTTTTTCCCTGAAGACCGCGTTCGATTCCGGGTCCGAGAGCGCGGAATGGATCTCGCGGGCGAAGGAACCCGGGTCGAAGGGATCCGCGTAACGGACCGCGTCTCCGCAGATCTCCCGGATCGCGGGGATGTCCGAGCAGACGGCAGGAACGCCGAACGCAAGCGCCTCGAGAGGGGGAATTCCGAACCCCTCGACGAACGTCGGGAACGCGAACGCGCGGGCAAAGGCGTAGTAATTCCGGAGCCGCTCATCCAATGCCCGGGGGACCTGCACAACGCGTCCCGCCAATCCCGGATCGGAAGCCGCCGCATCCACATCGTCCTGCGGCCGCATCCTGGCGCCGACGACGACAACCTTCAGGCCGGGGAAAACGGGCGAGAGGAGCCGGAACGCATCCATCAGCGTCTTGAGGTTCTTGTGCGACGACCGGTTCCCCACGTAGAGGAGATAATCCCCCTCCACGAGGGGCTTCTCCGAACCCGCCCGTGCGGCCGCCTGCAGAAATCCGTCATCGATCCAGTTATGGATCACCCGCAACCGGTCTCCGGAGACCCGGTATTCCTCCATCACCTGTCCCTTTGCGAACTCCGATACGCAAACCGTCATTCTCGACTTGCGAAGCGCACGCCCCGCCAGGTGGCGGAATGCAAGCCTGTGCCTCCGCGGCCAATCCGTAAAACGGGTGAGCGGAATGAGATCGTGCAGCTGGGAAACGGTCCTGCCGTTCCAGAAAAACGGCACGTTGATGTTGGGAAAGTAGAAAAGTTCCGGAGCGGGACGGAAGGCGCGGATGAGGAATCCCTTTCGCAGAAAATCGGACAATCCGAGGTAGGAGAAGCCGACGAACCGGGCGTCGATCTTGCCGGAGGAAAACGATCGCCGGAATTCCGCCTCCCGGGCCCTTGGGACGATCGTGCAGACCCGGGACACGTCTTCCGACCCGTCCAGCGCCCTCAGCAGATTTTCGTAACACCGCCCGATCCCGGAGGAACGGAAGAACATCCCGTCGATATAGATGCTCGGCATTTTCCTCTTATTCGCGGGAATCGCCGGAAGGCGACGGAGGGATCCGCAGCGCCACCTCCTGCGCCAGGTCCTTCAACTCCTTCGTCAACTTGGAGATCTTCATCGAGAAAAAGATCAGCATGACGAGAATGAAGGCAAGACCCAGCAGCGTCAGCGCGGACAGCGGAACGGCCGCTCCGAAAAACCACGCGAGGTGGCGAAGGAAGCCGTCCGCCCAGGTGGCTCCCGTCGTGCAGGCGATGACGAAGAGCCAGAGGAGAGTGTACGATTCGGTGAGCCTGCGCGTGCGCAACAGATCGACGACCAGGACCGCGTTCGCCAGAAGCAGCACCGTGATCATCGTTTTTGCCTGAAAGGACATGGGTTACCCCTCCCTTCTTTCGCGGAACAGCCGAAGGAGCACGATCACCGACGCGAGGAACGACTTGAACGGATAGTACAGGACCGTCCCCAGGCTCGAATACATCGATATTCCGCGCTCGCGGCGCCGGAACTGCGTCGGCACTTCGGCCACGGTGAACTTTTTCAGCCCCAGCATGACGACCACTTCCGCATCCGGAAAGTCCACCGGGTATTCCCTTGCAAGGAAGGAAAACACGTCACGGCGCATCGCCTGGAAACCCGAGGTGACGTCCCGGATGTCGACGCCGCCCAGCGCTTTCGCAAGGAAGGAGAAGAAGCGGATCGCGGCGCGGCGCAGCGGCGGAATCGTGTAACTCTCGCTTCCGGAGAGAATCCGGGAACCGATGACGATGTCCGCCCCCTCTTCCAGCCCCGCCAGCAGCTTGGGAATCTCCCCCGGGACGTGCTGGCCGTCCCCATCCATCAGGACGAGGAAGTCATAGCCCCTCCGCACCGCATGAAGCATCCCGGTCTGGACGGCAACGCCGTATCCCAGGTTGATCGGATGCGACAGGGCCTGCACCGGTAGTTCGCAAAGCACCTGCCTCGTCCGGTCGGAGGACCCGTCGTCGACCACGACGATGTCCAGCCCGAGCCCTTCCGCCCGGATCTCCCCGATCACGCCCGCGATGTTTTCCGCTTCGTTGAAGACGGGGATGACGATGATCCCCTTCCCGGCCATCGCGGTCATGCGGGGTCGCCCTTTCCGCAAAGCTCCGTTATCATGCCGATGAACTTTCCCCCAACCACCGAGGAAAGGAACTCGCGCTTCACCCGCTCTCCGGCGTACCGCCCCATCCGTTCCCGGAGACGGTCGTCGGAGAGGAGGCGGTTCAACGCCTCGGACAGCTTCGCGCTGTTTCCCGCGGGGAACGTGAGCCCCGTTTCCCCATCCACGTTAGCATAGGTCACGCCGGTCTTCAGGTCGCTTGTCACCACCGGCTTTCCGAAACTCATCGCTTCCAGCTGGACCAGGCCGAACATTTCCACCGCGGACACCGAGGGAAGGACAAGGAGATCGCATGCCATGTAGTACGGCTTGAGGTTCCGCACCCGCCCGGGAAAGCGCACGCGGTCCGACACGCCGAGCCGTACGGCCTGCTTCTTCAGGTCATCCTCGAGAGGGCCGTCCCCGACGATCAAAAAGGAGGCTCCGGGCACCTCGGGAACGGCGGAGATCAGGCTGGACAGCCCCTTGTATGCGACCAGCCGCCCGACGAAAAGGACCAGCGGCGTCCCGAACCCGCTTCGGATGCTCCGCGCCTCCTCCGTCTCCTCCGGCGTTCCGGCCCCCCAGTCGTCGGGCACCATCAGCGGCAGAATCTCCACCTTGCCCTCGAACCGCTTCAGGTTCCCGGAAAACCGGGCCTGGTGGGGAGAGGTGGCGATGATCCGCACCGCTTTCCGGAGCAGCCGGCGTTCGATGGGGCGGAAAAGGGAATAGGCCAGCCGGTGCAGCGCGGCGTCGACGAGGATGTCCCCATGATAGAAAACGACGAGTTTCTCCCGGAGAGGAGCGACCATGTCGGAAATCGCCAGGGCGATCGAGGTCATCGGGTTGGGGGCATGAAGGACGATGCAATCGAACCCGTGCCGTTTCCTCAACCCGTGAAGAAAGGAAGCCAGCCCCGGAAGGATCGGAGTCAGGAACATCGTTCCGGCCTCTTTCCGTCGATAGACCGTTCCCCCGGCCCCTTTCTCTTCCCTGTGCCCGGAGCCCTTGTCCGCCACGATGGCGTAATTGTCGAAGCGGGAGCCGGTGGCTTCCAGGAGATGCTTCAGCACATATTCGATGCCTCCGGGTTCCGGAGGATAATATTTCCCGAGATGCAGCACCTTCGTCACGCGGTCCTCTTTTCGAAGGCCACGGTCCATATCGGGCCGCAGGCGCGAAACCGGGCCGGGCGATCGAACCGGTTCCCCAGACTCTCCACCTGCTTCCGGGTATAGAAATACACCGGGCAGTCCTGCCGCCGCAGCCAGCAATACCGGATCAGGGACTGGGGAGCGTATTTCCGGGGGAACGTCGCGACGATCTTGCCGTCCGCGATCCCCGCCGCCTTTTCAAAATACGCCGGAAGGTCTTCGGGTTTCACATAATCGAAAACGCCGATGAACAGCAAATGGTCGAACCGGCGACCCTCTTCGAAGGCAAGGAAATCGCCGGGGACGAATTCCACCGCGCAGCCTTCTTCCGCGGCGTTCTTCCGGGCGAGAGCCAGCATGCTCGAGGAGAAATCCAGTCCCATGACCTTCGCCCCCTGCCGGGCGAAATAGATCGAATAGATTCCGGAGCCGCAGCCGACGTCAAGGATCGTCTTGCCCGTTACGTCGCCCAGGAAATCGACGGTCGCCTGAAAGCGGCGGACGAGCCCCGGTTTCCGGAATACGGCGTGGGCCGCCTGCTGGAAGGCCCCCCTCCTCTCCTCCTTGTAGAACCCGTCGAAGCGGTCCGCGCATTTCTCGAAGTATTCCTTGACGCGCATCGCCTATCGCACCTGGCGCCGGATGACGTCCCACATCGGCTCGAAAGGGAAATCCCGCAGCAGTTTTTCCACCTTTGCAAGGCATCCGTCGATCCCATGATACGTGATGAAGGAATCTTTCGCGCCGATGGATTTCAGGCGGGGAGTGCCGGGGAACGTTTCCCAGGGGTGAAAATAGATGACGAAGGGACGGGTCCGGTTCACGTCCCGCAGGAGACGGCGGATCAACGGATACGGCAGGACGCGAAGGTAAAACCCGCCGCTGACCGGCATCCGCAGGCGGCCCCGTTGGTACACCGTCAGCGGGAATTCGACGATCGGCGAACGTTCGTCCGTTCCGCGCAGATCGTTGAAATCGGGCCTGTAGATCCCGCACGGAGCGTCCATTACGCCGTACGCGTAATTCCGGAAGGGAAAAACGCTCGAATCGTAGAGATAGCGGTTTTCCGCGAGACAGGCCAGGGCGTATTTCGTCCGGTCGTCCAGCGAAAACGTCGGCGCGCGGAACCCCCGCAGGGGAACGTCTTCCCCCAAAATGCCCCGGAGGAGGCGGCCGAACGTCTTCAGCTCCTCGTCGAAACCGGAAGGCGACAGCTCCCACAACGGCCTGTGGCTCATCCCGTGCGAGGCGATCTCATGCCCCTCGCCGTGGAGCCGGCGGACCAGCTCCGGATCGCGCGCCGCCACGTCGCCCAGGAGGAAAAAGGTCGCCTTGACGCGGTACCGGTCCAGCAAGAGGAGGATCCGTTCCGTGGCCTCGCGCGCCTGGGGCCGGGGGTCGCCCCGGACATGCCTTCGGACCAGTTCCGGATGATGCCAGTCTTCCAGGTCGATGCTGATCGCGTTGATCATTCCCCTGCATCCTTCGGCCGGCTTTCCCCTCCTACCTGGCCCTGCTCCCCTGCTCGATCTGCATCAGCCGCGCCCGGAGGAAGGGGTCGTCCGCTTCGCGCAGGGCCGACTTCAACGACTGGACCGCCATCGGGTAATTTCCCATGATCTCGTACATGGTGGCCATGTTCTGGTACGCAATCACGGGGCTCACCCCGAGGAACATGTAATGGTACGACTCCCAGATGACCTCGTGCCATAACATGTTTTTCGGCAGGGTGAATTTGCGAAGGTATTCCCGGTTCTCCGGCGAGTTCCGGACGAAGACGACGAACAGCCCGTCCGCGTAAACCAGCGACCAGTTCGGATGGCTGAAAAGCGCAGGGATGATCGGCAGGGTCATCCCCGCGGAGTCGACCGCCTTGGTGACGATGTGGGTCACCCCGTATTTTTCGAGGATGTTCTCCCACCCCGGGAACGCCGCCGTCACCGTCTGGTGCTCCATGAACACCGCGGCGTTGTAGGTCCGCCCGTCGATGAAGGTGAGCGCCTTCGGATAGAGCTGCCAGTCGAGGAACCCGCCGATGTCGAAAAAGTTGAACATGTTCCCCGGAACGGGGTTCCTCCGAAGGAACTCGGCCGCCCCCAGCGAGAACTTGTGCTCCGTGAGCCCCACGCCGTACTGCAGCTGGCCGAGCGAAAAAACGATCGTGGTGCCTCCGAACGCCACGAGCGCCAGGACCGTCGCCGCCGTCACGGCCGTCCGCCCCCAGGAGAAGCGGGGGGGATCCTGTTTCCCGGCCCTCTCCTCCTCCTTCCGCTTCTCCCTTCCTTTTTCCTTTTTTCCCGCTTTCTCTTTCCCCGATGTCTTCTCGCGGGATTTTTCCGCCGGTTTCCCCTTGGGGGCAAACCATTCGGCCGTCTTCGCCAGGAAGCCCGTCAACTGCAGGGACACGCCCGGAGAAAGGAAAAGACCCATCATGGAAACGGCCCGCGCGGAGTCCCAGGCGCCCTTGAAGGAAATCGCAAACAGAAAGATGTCCAGCAAATAGAGTCGTTTCCCGACCGCGCCGAGGAGCATCGTGGCGGCGGCAAACGCCGCCGCGGCCTTGTAATACGAATAGAATCCGGTCCCCTTCACCGGCGTCAATTCCGAGATCATCATGTGCACCTGGTCGGTCCCGCCGCTTTTCGTCAGGAGGTGCAACGGGGCAAGTATCGCGTCATAGTGCGCGGGATTCAGCCCGCAAACGATCAGTCCGGCGACCCCCACCAGGACGGGAGAGGCCAGCAGGCTCTTCAGCAGCGGCCATTGCAACTGCCGGTTCCAGGCCGATCGCGCGAGGGCGTCCGCGATGAACGCTCCGCACAGGATGAACCCGATGAGGTACGCGGAATGCATGTTCGCCCAGACGAGCATGATCGCCGGGAAGAGGTAGAGCCGTTTTTTCCTCTCCCCGTAGAAATGTTCCGTGAACAGGTAAATCGTCAGCGCGATGAACAGGTAGGTGAAGATCTCCGGCCGGGGCTGGATGCGGATGCGGAGAAATCCCGAAAAAGCGAAGATCGCGGCGACGGCGATCAAGGGGTCCGCTCCGCGAATCGTGGTGGAACGATGGATGAGGAGGAAGACCCCGAACACCACGGCCCAGCAAAGGAAGGATACCCCGTAGGTCCCCCCGGCGCTGAACACGAGGTACAGCAGCGCCTGGAACCCCCAAACCGTGTTGACGTTCTGCACGCCCAGGGAGGGGTAGTTCAAAAACTCACGGTCCGCTACGGAACGGGTCTGGACGATCTCCCTGCCGAGAGCGATGTGCGTCCCGAAATCGCTCGTGAAGATCTTCGTGAGGAGGCCGAGGGAGATCATGAAAAGCAGAAACACCGCGAGCCGGCCTCTCCTTTCCGGGGAGAGATCCCACCAGGCTTTCGGGGGTTGCGCGGAGTGGACGGGCTCGGGCACTTATTTCCTTTCCCCACGGACGGTTTTCCAGTCCTTGAGGACTCCCTCGATGTCCTTCTCCGAATGGCACTTCGCGCAGGCCTGCTCCAGCGTCAAGGGTTTCCGGCTCCGCACCCGCTCGAAGTGGAAATCGTGCCCCGTCGCGCTTTTCCCCTGCACGTCCTTCGCTTCGTGGCATTCCGTGCAGGGCAGTTCCGGGCCGGAGAAGTCGAACTTGTGGTCGTGGATGCTGTACCGGCTTCCCCCGTCGGTCACCTGCGGGACGTGGCAATCGACGCACTGGACCGCATGCGGGGGATGGCGCGAATGGACGGAGGACAACTTGTAGATCTTCCCGTGGCAGGTGCCGCAGTATTCGTCCCGCGACATATACCGCTCCTCCTTGACCGTCATCCCCCGGTCGAAGCCGCAGACGTCGCAGGCGCGCGTCGTCGAATAGAACTTGGACTGCCAGAACAGGAACATCCGGTGCCGCTCCCTGTAGTCCATCGTCCCCCAGTACCATTTTTTCGACTTCGGCTTGGGGGCGAAAAAATCCGTGAAGTACAGGTTGAGGTCCTCCCCGGGCCGGTAAAGCGCCGGGAACGGAAACTGCCCGCCGGCTTTCGTATCCTTGCCGTCGGTGTGGCATGCTTCGCAGATCATGTCGCGGCGTTCCTTGGAGAGTTTCTCCGGGTTGACGATATCCCCGGGGGCGCCGCCGGCAAGATGTTTCTCCCCCGGGCCGTGGCACGCCTCGCAGCCGATGGACGGCTCGTAGAACGACTTCGTGGCGGGGTCGAACCCGGTGGTATGGCAACCGTCGCAATGGATGGCGTACGGGCGCTCGCGCCAGTTGAAGATGGAATAGGGTTCCCAGTTGCCCGCGACGAGGTTCCAGTACTTGGGCAGGACGTAATAATCATTGTCGATGAACGTCAGGTATTTCTGGATCCAGTGGCTTCCGATCGTCCAGTAAATGTCCGCTCGCTTGAAAGGAACGCCCGAATAGTCCCTGGCCGCCACCGCTTGCGGGTTCTTCCTGGCATCCCGCAGCATATTGGCGTGGGGGGTAAGCTTCCACTGAAGGAAGATCCCCTCGTGGCACTCCTTGCACCGCTCGGATCCCACGTACCCCTTCGCGCCGGGACCGAACCCTTGCGCCCCGCCGGCAAGGCACAGAACGACGGCAATCATGAGAAATGTCCAGGGACTGCGGCGCATCGGGGCCCCTACTTGAGAAACGTGCGGATCCGATCGGATACGCGCTCGTTCGGAGAATAGCCCCCCTTCTTGTGAACCAGCAAACCCTTCGCGTCGACGACCGCAAGCGAGGGAGTATAGCTGAAGCCGAACGCCCTCGGCAGCGAGAATTTCGTGTCGATCAGGTACCTCGCCCGGAACCGGTTCGCCTGCTGGAACGGCGCCACCGTCTGCGCCCCCCGCAGGTCCACAGCGACGCACCAGATGTCCACTTTCCCCGGATTTTTCCCCGCGTATTCGCTGATCTCCTTCAGCTCTTCGTAACAGGCGCTGCACGCCGTGGTCATGAAGAACAGGAGGGTAAGCGGCGCCTTCCCGCGGATGTCCTTTTCGAAGGAAATCTGCGCCCCATCCATGCCGGGAAGGGAAAATTCCGGGACGCGCTGGCCCACTTCGATCGTCTTGCCGCCGGAGGCCGCCGGAGCGGAGTTGCACAGAAGCAGGAGGGAGAGGGACAGGAGAAGCGCTGCCCTCATTTCCCTTTTTCCATCTCTTTCAACAGGTCCTCGATCACGAACGGCAGTTCGTCCTCACCGGGAGGATAGTCCCCCACGTGGGTATATCGGACGACCCCCTTGGAATCGATGACGACCTTGAGCGGGATGGGGCCTGCAAGGCCGTAGGACTTCGTCGACACGGAAAGATCGGCGTCCAGGAGAACGCCGTAATTGACCTTGTGCTCCCTCACGATCTTGCGGATGTCTTCGACGTTTCCGGAAGGAAGGACGATCGAAAGAAGCTCGAACCCCCTCCCCTTCCATCGGGAGTAGAGCCGGACCAGGTTGGGCATCTCCCGCTTGCAGATATCGCACCAGACGGTCCAGAACTCCAGCATCACGACCTTTTTCCCGGCGAACTCGGAGAGGGTCACCACCTTGCCGGTCATCACGTCCTTCAGCTTGAAGTTGGGCGCCTTCTCTCCGATCTTGATCCGCATCGCCGTATCCTGGGCGACCGCCGGGACCGCCGCCGACGCCATCGCGGCAAGCAATACCAGGACCAGAACCGTCCTGCATCTCCCCCTCATCCCCTGCTCCCCCCGGTAGCGATTAATGGTCCAGAACCACAGGTTTCTTCCAACTGATAAAGATATCATATGCCCACCGCACTGTCTTGTCGGCGTGGCACTTCGCGCATTTCCGGAAGATGTCCGGATCCCAGCAATTCTGCGGGTGAATCAGGAAGTACCAGTAGGAATGGACGTCTCCCTCCTTGTTTTCGTTCGCTTCGGGCGTCTTCTGCTCGTGGCAGTCGGAGCAGCCGATCCGCGTATCGGAGTTGTGACGGGTATGCTGCGAGAGGCGGTCCTGGTATTCATGACATCTTGTGCATAAGGCGTTGACGCTCATCTGCTCCCCCTGGGGCTTCACGCTCTGGTGGATGCCGCAGACCTCGCAGCGGGCCCTGGCCTGGGCCTCCCGGTCGGCCTTCCACTTGTCCCAGAGCCGGTGGATGGCGTCGTGGCCGCTCTCCCCCTCTTTCTTGTCGAGGGGGACCAGGTAGCTCGCAAGGTCCTCTCCCGGCGTCCACCCGATGGGGAACCAGTACTCCCCGGTTACGTCCTTCCCGCGGACATGACAGGATGCGCAGACCTCTTCCGATTTTTTCACGGAGAGGCGCCGGGGGTTTACGATGTTGGATTCCGACGGCTTTTCGACATGCTCCCCGCCGGGGCCGTGGCACGATTCGCACCCGACGGCATGTTCTTCGATCTCCTTGGTGGCCGGGTTAAACCCGACGGAATGGCATCCGACGCAGTACCTGGAGTAAGGACGCCTTTGCCACCCATAGGTGCTGTAGGGCCGCCATTTCCTGCTCTGGACGGACCACAGCTTCGGTAGGACGTAATAATCGTTGTCGATCCGGGTCAGATACCTCTGGTCCCAGTGCCCGCCGATCGTGAGGAAAATGTCTTCTTTTTTAAAGGGGAGGTCGGAAACGCTCATGTCCGCGACGATGGCCGACGGATCTTTCTTGGCATCCTGGATGACGGTGCTGTGGAAGGTTTTCACCCATCCCTTGTAATAGATCTGGTGGCATACGGCGCATTTCTGCGAACCGGTATATTTCGGACGGCCGGTCGGCGCGGGGGGCGCCGAAGGCGACGCTCCATCGCTCCACGGGGGGATGACAAGCGCCGCGGCAACGAGGAGCAGGGCGATTTTCCGGGAAAACCCGCCGTTCATGACGAACGGGCGACCTTCGATGACGTATGCACCCCCAGCGGACGGAAAGCAACAGCGCCGCGCAACGGGAAGATTATTTCGTGGAGACCTTTCCCCCCGCCAGGGCGCTCTTCAACGCTTCCTCGATCCTGACTTCGTCTCCCGGCTCGTACCCCTCGTGCCGGTACCGGACGATCCCGCCGGCATCGATGATGACGGTGAGCGGCGCCGCCGCCATCCGGAACAGGTCCACCAGCTTGAAATCCGGGTCGGGAACGACCGTGTACCGGATGTCCAGCTTCATCTTCTTGAGGCGGCGCAATTGCAACTGGTCACTCGCTCCGGTTTGCTCGAGCGAGAAAATGGCGGTGTCGAGGTCACGGTGCTGCTGAATG
>JACRMU010000030.1 GCA_016219515.1 Deltaproteobacteria bacterium | reverse complement strand
GTGATCGCGCCGAACAGCTTCCCCTCTTCGCCCGCCTTGGCCGAGATCGTAAGGGACACGGCGGAGAGTTTCGACGCCAGCGATTCGGCCGTCTTGAGGGACTTCTTCACCCGCGCCTCGATCACCCGCTTGTCGTGCTCGAGGGTTTTCAGGTTCCGGACGTTCGCCAGCACCGCCAGTTGCCTCGGGATGAGGAAGTTGCGCCCGTACCCGTCGGCCACCTTGACGACGTCGCCCGCCTTTCCCAGCTTCTCCACGTCTTCGCGCAGGATGACTTTCATGCCGCCCTCCTACCGCACCTGCGTGGCGGTGAACGGGATCAGGGCCACGATGCGCGCCTTCTTTATTTCCACGGTCAGCTTCCGCTGGTGGCGGGCGCAGACCCCCGAGATGCGCCGCGGGACGATCTTCCCGCGCTCGGAGACGAACTGCTTGATCATGTAGACGTTCTTGTAGTCGAGCTGAAGCTCCTTTTCCGCACAGAACCGGCAGAACTTCTTGCGGACGTAACGCTTCTTCGGCCCTCCCGGGCCGCCGCCTTCGCGGGGACCGTTATGCCGGGGTCTCATTGGGGCACTCATCGTTCCTCTTCCTCCTGATGATCTGAATGAATGATATCGTCACGCCCCGCCCGTTTAGAACGGGGTGTCGTCGTCCACGCCTTCGGGGCCCGAAGCCGGCGCGCCTTCCGGGGCGCTCTTGCCCGCCCCTCCGCCGGGAGCGCCGAGGAACTGCACATTCTGCGCCACCACCTCGATCTTGCTTTTCTTGACTCCCTCCGCCTCCCACCGCCGCTGCCGGAGCCGCCCCTCCACCAGGACAGGCCGCCCCTTGGAAAGGTACTCCGCGCAGTTTTCTCCCTGCTTGCCGAAGACCACGACGTCGAAGAACGACACGTCTTCCTTGACCTCGTTGTTCTGGCGGTACCGGGAATTGACCGCGATCCCGAAGCTCGTCACCGAGAGGCCGGAAGGCAGATAGCGGATTTCCGGGTCCCGGACGAGGTTGCCGGCCAGGATGACCCGGTTGAAGGTGACCATTTGCGCCCCCTCTCCCTACTGCGTCGGGGCTGCGGGAGGAGCCCCTTCCGCCGGCGGACGTTCTTCCGAAGGGGCCTGTGCTTCCGCCGCGGCGGCCTTCCCCTTGATCTCGATTTCCACGCGGGAGGTCAGGTGGCGCAGGATCCCGTCGAAGATCTTGATGTTGCGCTCCACTTCCTCCACCACGCCGCGGGAACCGGTGTAGAGAAGGAAGGTGTAAAACGCGTTGACCTTCTTGCGGATCGGGTAGGCCATCTTCCGGTTCCCCCAGTCGTCCTGCTTGAGGACCTCCCCCTGGTAGGAACCGATCACTCCCGCAAGCTTGGCGAGGAACTCTTTTCGCTTCTCTTCGGGGAGCTCGGGGTCGAACAGGATAACGGTTTCATACTTCTTCGGCATGGGATTTCTTAGCCTCCTTTCGGCTGATAGAGCCCCCGGTCTTTCCGCCGGGAGCAAGGAGTATGTCGCCCTCGCCCGTTTGCGGGGAGGGAGTTGCGCGCCGGGCGTTCCAGCGCGTCATCGCCTTGTCGAAGCCGTCCCGCAGGACGTCGAGGACGGCTTCCTCGGCGGCGGCGATTCCGCCGAGAAAACGTTCGCGGACTTCCGGGGCCGGCGGCGAAAGAACGAAGTCCGCCGGATCGACCCCTTCGGGAGGACGTCCGATCCCGATCCGGACCCGCAGGAACGCCGGCGTCCCCAGCGACTCCTGCAGGGAGCGCAACCCGTTGTGCCCGCCCGTCCCGCCGCCCCGCTTCAACCGGACTTGCCCCGGCGGGATGTCCAGATCGTCGTGGAGGACGATCAGGTCCCCGGGGGATTCCGCGCAGTCCCGGTACACCGGCGCCACCGCGAGGCCGCTCAGGTTCATGTATGTCAGCGGCCGGGCCAGCAGGACGGCGACTCCATCCGCTTCGCCGGTCCCGCACTCGAGCTCTCCCGTTCTGGCAAGCCGCGCCCCCAGGGAGCGCGCCAAAAGCTCCACCGCCATGAACCCCGCGTTGTGGAGCGTCCTGCCGTACCTCCGGCCCGGGTTCCCCAGGCCGACGACCAGGAGATCCGGGCGGCTACGGCTTCTCTTTCTCCTTCTCAGCGGGCTCCGCAACACTGGCGCCCTCCACCGCCTCCGCGCCTTCCTCCGGCGCCGGTGTGACCACTTCCTCGAGCTTCGGAGTGTGAACCGAGGCGATGGTCATCTTCATGTCCTTCTCGACCGGCTGGACGCCCTCGGGGAACGTCAGGTGCGCCAGCTGCAGCGACTGTCCGATCCCCAGGTGCGACACGTTCACCTCGATGAACTCGGGAACGCAGTCGGGGGTGCACTCCACCTCGAGGGAGCGGACGACCTGCTCGAGGACGCCTCCCAGCTCGATCCCGGCCGCCTTCCCGCGGACCTTGAGCGGCACCTCGATCCGGAACTTCTGCCCGAGCGCAACTTCGTAGAAGTCCACGTGGATGACGCGGTCGGTCCGGGGGTCCGACTGGACCTCCTTCAGGACCGCGAACGACTCTTTCACGCCGTCGTCGCCGGTGACGTTCATCTTGACGACGACCGTCCCCCGCCGCGCGGTGGTGAGGAACTTCTCCAGCTCGCGCCGCTGGAATTCCAGCGGCCGCGTCTCGAGCCCCTTCCCGTAAATGACGCCCGGGACCTGTCCCTGGACGAGCCTCTTCCGGTTGATCTCCTTGCCGGTGCCAAGGCGACGCGCCGCCGCCAGTTCCATCATGGCCATGCCAGTCTCCTCCTGACTAAACGAACAGCGAACTCACGGAATCGTGGAAATGGATCCGCTTGATGGCCTCCCCCAGGAGGCCGGCCACCGACAGGACCCGAAGCTTCTTGCACGAGGCCTTCGCGCCGAGCGGAATGGTGTCGGTGACCACCAGCTCTTCGATGGACGACTTTTCCAGGCGCTCGATCGCCGGCCCGGACAACACGGCGTGGGTGGTCATGGCGAACACCCGCTTCGCCCCCTTCTTTTTCAGGGCGTCGGCCGACATGACCAGCGTCCCCGCGGTGTCGACCATGTCGTCGAGCAGGATCGCCGTCTTCCCCTCCACCTCGCCGATGATGTTCATCACTTCGGCCACGTTGGGGGCGACGCGCCGCTTGTCGATGATCGCCATCGGCGAATGCAGCCGCTTGGCGAAGGCGCGCGCCCGCTCCACGCCTCCGGCGTCGGGGGACACGATCACGATGTCGTTGCCGTAGTTCGCCTTGATGTAGTCCAGCATCACCGGCGCCGCGTACAGGTGGTCCACCGGGATGTTGAAAAAGCCCTGGATCTGGCCCGCATGAAGATCCACGGTCAGGACGCGCGAGAC
>JACRMU010000029.1 GCA_016219515.1 Deltaproteobacteria bacterium | reverse complement strand
GATTCCGGACGACGACGTCGCGGCGATCATCGCCTATATCAAGACGCTGAAATAACCGTCCGTCTCGGACGCAAACTTATTTCCCCCGCCGTCATCGCATAGGGTGACGGCGATATAATGGCGGGAGATAAGGAATGACGGAAACCACGGCGGCCGGAATGGCGGTGCCGGAAAACGGCCGTTCCCGCGGATATCTCGATGAAAAGGGGTTCCGGTCCTGGGCCTTGACCCTGGACCACAAGCGGATCGGCGTCCTCTATCTTTACACCACCCTGTTCTTCTTTCTCGTCGGCGGGATCTTCGCGCTCCTCATACGGATAAAGCTCATGTACCCCGGCCAGGCGATCTTCAGCGACCAGACGTACAACGTGCTGTTCACCCTCCACGGCTCCGTGATGATCTTCCTCTTCATCATCCCGGGGATCCCCTCGGGGCTGGGGAACTTCTTCATCCCCCTCCTGATCGGGGCGAGGGACGTCGCCTTCCCCCGGCTGAACCTTGCAAGTTACTGGATCCTCGTCGCGGGGATCCTCGTCATCCTGGGCTCCCTCTTCCGCCCGATGGACACCGGATGGACCTTTTACACTCCCTATTCGGCGAAGACCGGGGCGAACATCGCCTTCCTTTCCTTCGGCATCTTCCTCGTGGGGATGTCCTCCATCCTCACGGGCTTGAACTTCATCGTCACCGTCCATAAGCTGCGGGCGCCGGGGATGACCTGGCACCGACTGCCCCTGTTCATCTGGGGAATGTACGCCACGAGCATCATCCAGGTCGTGGCCACCCCGGTCGTGGGGATCACCTTCCTCCTCCTCGCGATGGAGCGGCTCTTCGGGGTCGGGTTCTTCGATCCCGCGAAAGGGGGGGACCCGCTGCTCTTCCAGCACTTCTTCTGGTTCTACTCCCACCCCGTGGTGTAGGTGATGATTCTGCCCGCCATGGGGGTCATCTCGGAGGTCATCCCGGTCTTCTCGCGGAAGCCCATCTTCGGGTACCGGGCGATCGCCTACTCCTCGCTGGCCATCGCGTTCCTCGGGTTCCTGGTCTGGGGCCACCACATGTTCGTCAGCGGGATGTCGAAGACGGCGAGCATCATCTTCTCCTTCCTGACGTTTTTCGTGGCGGTCCCGACGGCGGTCAAGGTCTTCAACTGGATCGCCACGATGTACAAGGGTTCGATCACCTTCGAGTCGCCGATGCTGTACGCCCTCACCTTCATCTTCCTGTTCATCATCGGCGGGCTCACCGGGATGTTCCTCGGGGCGCTCGCCACCGACGTCCACCTCCACGACACCTATTTCATCGTGGCCCACTTCCACTACACGATGATGGGGGGGACGGTGATGGGGCTTTTGGCCGGGCTGCACTACTGGTGGCCCAAGATGACCGGCAGGATGCTCAGCGAAAAGTTGGCGCGCTGGGGCTGGCTGCTGACCTTCATCGGCTTCAACCTCACCTTCCTCGTCCAGTTCTACCTGGGCTTCAAGGGGATGCCGCGGCGGTGGGCGGAGTACCCGCCGCAGTACCAGTTCCTGAACATCGTGTCGACGGTCGGGTCGTGGATCCTGGCGGGGGGGATCCTCGTCATGTTCTCGAACTTCATCCGCGGGCTTTTCCGTGGCGATCCGGCCCCCGCGAACCCCTGGAAGGGGCTGACGCTGGAGTGGCAGACGGCTTCCCCGCCGCCGCCGGAGAACTTCGAAGCGATCCCCGTCGTCACCGACTGGCCGTACGGGTACGTAAAGAGGAAACCGGCGGGCGATGGCTGAGGATACGGCGCATTTCGCGGGGGAAGGAGGCGGGCAGGCGTCCGGGCACGTCAGCCCCGCCGTGGCGTACGAGGCCGCCAAGCTGGGGATCTGGACGTTTCTCGCCACCGAGGTGCTGCTGTTCGGAGGCCTGTTCACCGCGTACATCGTGTTCCGCCTCAAGTTCCCGGAGATGTTCCACAAGGATTTCGTGCATCTCAATCGCCTCCTGGGGGCGGCGAACACGGTCGTCCTCATCGCCAGCAGCCTGACCGTGGCGCTTGCGATCGCTTCCATCCGGAAAGGGAAGCAACAGCTACTGAAGCTTTTTCTCTCCCTGACGATCCTCCTGGCGGGCGTCTTCCTCGTGATCAAGTATTTCGAGTGGACGGAGAAGTTCGCCCACGGGCTGTTCCCCGGAACGGACATCTTCTTCTCGCTCTATTTCATGATGACGGGGCTGCACGGCCTCCACGTCCTGGGAGGAATGCTCGTTCTGGGAGGGATGCTCGTCCTGGCGGGGCGAGGGAAGTTCTCGGAGAGCTACCATACGCCCGTCGAGATTTCGGGGTTATACTGGCATTTCGTGGACCTGGTCTGGATCTACCTGTTTCCGATGTTGTACCTGATCGGGTAGGGGAGCGATGGAGAAGGGGCGGGGCGCGGGATACGGAGTCTACGTGGCGATCTTCGCGGCCTTGCTGGTCCTGACCGGCGCGACCGTGGCGGTTTCCTATGTCGACCTTGGGCTTTGGAACGTCGCGGTGGCCCTGCTCATCGCCTCGGTGAAGGCGTCGCTGGTCGCCCTGTTCTTCATGCACCTGAAACACGAGGGCGGGCTGGTGTGGACGTTCGCGCTGGTTCCCGTTCTCTTTCTCGTTCTTATCATCGCCGGTACGCTCTCGGACACCCTGTTCCGTTAGTTTAGATGCCGTACCACTGGAGGGAACGATGCTCGGCAGAGTGACGGTAGGACTGTTCTTTCTGCTCCTGGTCTGGGGGAACCTCGTGGCGGGCCTCAAAGCAGGCCTTGCCTGCCCCGACTGGCCCCTGTGCCACGGCAAGGTCCTCCCGCCGTTCCGCGTCGACATCTACATGGAATTTCTCCACCGGGTGATCGCAGCCGTCGCGGGCGTCTTCCTCGTGGGGCTTTGCCTGCAGCGGTTCAGGGATTACCGGGGCGCGGCGAGGGCCGTTCCCCTCCTGGCGGCCGGTTTCCTGGCGGTGGAGATCGTGCTCGGAGGCGCGGTGGTTCTCTTCCACATTCCGGTGCAGCTCACCACGGTGCACTTCATGCTGGGCCTGGCCGTGTTCCTGCTGGCGGTCTACATGGCCTCCTTCGACGGGGTTCAGGACCCGCCCGCCTTCTCCCTGTCGGGCCGGTCGGCCCTGTTCTTCGGAGTCGGAACCCTTGTGTTCCTGCTGGCGGGCCTTGGGGCCTACGTTCGGCACGCCGACGCAGGCCTCGCTTGCGCGGAATGGCCGCTTTGCCCCGACGGCCTCTTCCCGAAGGTCCTGACGGGCCACGTGCTGATCCACTTTTCCCACCGCGTGCTGGCGGCGCTCGTATTTCTCACCGTCATCGCCTTGTACGCGTCGGTAGCCCTCGACCGGCGGCCCGGGGAGAGCAAGGGCCTTGCCCGGGCGCTCCTCCTGCTGGCCGCGGGGCAGGTCGCCGTCGGGGGACTGGTGGTGCTGACGAAGCTGTACTTCCTGGCCACGGCGCTGCACATGGCCATCGCGCTGGGGATGCTGGTCGTGCTCTTCCACCTGTGGGCGCGGGAGGTCAAGCGGGGGGGGGAGGCGCTGTCTTGGAACCGGTGACGGTCGGCGCGAGGGCCGTCCCGGGGCGGGAATCCCGCTCTGAGGGCGTTGCTGCGTCCGCGCTGCTGATCTCGAAGCCGGGGATCGCCGGAGGGGTGACCCTGGCGGGGCTCTCGGGGATGGTGCTGGCGGGGCGGGGCCTGCCGCCGGCCGGACTCGGCTTCCTGTGCCTGGCCTGCATCCTGATGGCGGCCGCCGGATCGGCGGTCATCAACGGCATCCTGGACCGGGAGATCGATTCGCGGATGCGGCGAGTGGCGGCAAGAACGGAGGCGCTGGGAAAGGTCGGCAACCGGGGCGCGCTTCTCTTTTCCCTGGTCCTGATCGCCTGCTCCCTGGCGCTCTCCGTCCGTTTTCTGAACCCCACGGCGACGCTGCTTCTCTTAGGGGCGGTCGCCGGCTACGCCCTGCTGTACACCCTGTACCTGAAGCGTCGCTCTCCCTACGGGACGGTGCCCGGCGGGATCCCCGGGGCGCTTCCCGTCCTCATCGGGTATGCCGCGATCGAGCCGCGCATCGGGGCGGACGGCTTCCTCCTCTTCCTGCTGATGCTGATGTGGCAGCCCCCCCACTTCTGGGCGCTGGCGCTGAAGTGCCAGGAGGAGTACCGGTCGGCGGGCGTCCCGGTCCTGCCGGTCGCGCTGGGGGAGCCCTACACGAAGATCCTCGTTTTCCTTTACGCCGCCGCGCTGCTGCCGCTCTCCCTCTGCCTGTGGTGGCTGGGTTACTGCTCGCCGTACTTCGCCGCCGCCGCGCTGATCCTCGGAGGATGGTTCCTGTTCTCCTGCTACCGGAACATCGTGGCGACCCGCCGTTTCGGCAAGGCGTTCGGCGCCTCCGTCCTCTACATCCTGGGCCTCCTGCTCGCCGTCATCGTCGACGTCTCCGCCCGGGCAGGCTAAGCGCTCCTTCTTCCGGGATACGGCAACGCGGACGCAGGGCGCGAACGTAGCTCCGTGGACCGCCTGAGCCTCGGCGATCACGCCATCGGCCCCTGCGGCCCGCCTCACCCGCCTGTCGGGCTCCGCAAGGTCGCCCTTTTCCTCCTTATTCGGTCGGCGGCGGGTTCGGAGTTCGAATCTGAATATTCCCGCCATAGATTCGAAATCCCACGCTGCGCCCTGCGTCAATCTTGCCGTAATGTTGGGATTGAGCACGCAGGTTGCGATATGATTATCCGTGGTCATCATTATTCCTCCCTTATAGGAGCGGCCCTTCAGATGAGTCTTCTGGTCGTCGGATCGATGGCGTTCGACAGCATCAAGTCCCCCTTCGGGGAGGTGGAGCGGGTGGTCGGCGGCTCCGCCACCTACTTTTCCCTGGCGGCCAGCTATCTGACTCCGGTCCGGCTGGTATCGGTGGTGGGAAAGGACTTCCCGCGGGAAGTCATCGGGATGCTTTCCTCCCGGTCCATCGACACCCGGGGGCTTGCGATCGCCGACGGGAAAACGTTTCACTGGAAAGGGTATTACGAATACGACCTGAACACCGCGCACACCGTCAAGACGGAGCTCAACGTCTTCCAGGAGTTCGCGCCCGTCCTCCCCGAGGAGTACCGCGACAGCCCGTACGTCTTCCTCGGGAACATCGCCCCGCGCCTCCAGATGGACATACTGAACCAGGTGCGAAAGCCCCGGCTGGTCGCCCTGGACACCATGCCTGCGCGAGGTGATCGGGAAGGTGGACATCGTGGTCTTCAACGAGAGCGAGATCCGGGAGATCTCGGGGGAGTACAACCTCGTCAAGGCGGCGCGCACGGTCATGGGCTGGGGGCCGAGCCGGGTCGTGATCAAGCGCGGGGAGTACGGGGTCCTGCACCTGTCCGACGGGACGATGTTCGCCGCGCCCGCCTACCCGCTGGAGACGATCTTCGACCCGACCGGCGCAGGAGACAGTTTCGCCGGCGGCTTCATGGGGTATCTCGCGTCCCGGGACGGGTCCGAACTGTCGGACATGGACTACCGGCTGGCGACCATGTACGGGAGCGCCATCGCCTCCTTCACCGTCGAGGCGTTCAGCACGGAGCGGCTGCAGAACCTCTCCCCCGAAGAAATCTCCGAACGGGTGGACGCCTTCCGCACCCTCACCGAATTCCGGGTCTAATCCCCCTTTCCGAATCTTGGTGCATCGTCTCGGCTCTCGGCGCGTCAAGCTATTTGTGAGACGGTACACTATCCGGATTTTGCCGGATCGGAGTGGAATTTCCGCCCGTTCGATTAGGAGACGATAAAATGGTAAAAGATATCGATAACAAAGGTGAATTTATCCAAATAAAACAAATGATATTCATCGCCGATTTTCCGATAATAAAGAATGTGGGAGGCGGATCTTCCGGCACCTGACTCTTTTTGAGAAGTTCGAACCGATGGGCGTCGTCTTGGGTGGGGGTATCGGATGGCTGCTGGCGGAAGGTGGAGTTCGATCAGTACCCGCATGGTGCTCATCGGCGGACTCGCAATCACGATCCCGCTTGTCGTCACGGCGTTTCTTCTGACCCTCAAAGCGAAAACCACCCTGGAAGCGGAAGCGCAGGACCGGTTGGCGGGGATCACCTCCAAGGTGGTCCAGATGTGCCGGATGAACGAGGAGTTCGCGCAGGGGAAACTCGGCAAGGACGCCATGGTCCTTCGGGAGAATTTCGACCGGGCCGGGCGCGTCATCCCCGAAGAGGGGAAGGATTTCTCCGTCGTAGACCACACGAGCAACTTGACCGGATCCCTTGCCACCATCTTCCGGATGGCCGATACCTACATGCTCCGCGTCGCCACCAACGTGCGAAGGCACGACGGCTCGCGCGCGGTCGGGACGACGATCGGCTCGGACAGCCCGGTCTTCCAGGCGAACCGGGCGGGAAAGATCTACCGGGGCCGCAATAAGGTCGTGAACGATTGGTGCGCCACGCAATACGATCCGATCTTCGTGAACGGGAAGGTGGTCGGCGTCCTGTTCGTCGGCGTGAAGCTGCAGGACTTGAGCTCCCTGCGAAACGTCCTGGCGGGAATGCGCGCCTGGACGACCGGCTTTACCTACGTCATCGATTCCGCCGGAAAGATTGTGCTTCACCCGAAAGCGTCGGCCGACGAGGATGGCTCCCGGCACGCGCCCGTGGCGGAGATCCTGAAAAAACGGGAGGGCTCGATCCGGTACTGGTGGCAAGGGACCGACATCATCGCCTCGTGGCAGTACTTCGAGCCGTGGGACTGGTATATCGTTTCCCAGGTCCCCGCCCGGGAGTGCTTCTCCCCCGTCCAGTCGATCATCCTGTTCTCGGTGGTCGCTCTCCTCGCATGTCTGACGCTCGGCCTTGCGACGATGTATTCCTATTCCCGGAAAGTGCTGGGCCCCGTGACCAAGCTCGCCGATGCCGCCGACCGCCTTGCGCAAGGCGATCGCTCCACGCACGTCGAGGCCAGGGCGAGCGGCGAGGTCGCGCTGCTGGTGGACAGCTTCAACCGGCTGGCCGTGGACCTGGAGAGCACCACGGTTTCCAAGAACTACGTGAACAACATACTGAACAGCATGATCGACACCCTCCTCATCGTCTCCCCGGACGGGGCGATCAGGAACTGCAACGCGGCGATCTGCTCCCTCCTGGGGTACGAAGAGAAGGAACTGATAGGAAAGTCCATGGAGTCGATCCTCGGGGGAGACGCGAACGGCCGGGGCTCGATCGTGGAGGAAGTGAGAGAGAGGGGATTCATCAGGAACCGGGAAATCGCTTATGCGACCGTGCAAGGACAGGAGATCCCCATGCTCCTGTCGGCTTCCCCGATGTACGGCGGAGCCGGCGATTTCGAGGGCGTCGTCTGCGTGGCCCAGGACATCACCATCCGGAAGCAGGCGGAAGAAAACCTTGCGCGGCTGGGCATGGCGGTCGAACAGGCGGGGGAAGCGGTCGTCATCACGGACCCGGAAGGGACGATCCAGTACGTCAATCCTTCCTTCGAGCGCCTCTCGGGTTACGGCAGGGACGAGGTCCTTGGGAAGAATCCGAGGATCCTCAAGAGCGGAAAGCAGAACCGGGAATTTTACCAATCCATGTGGAATACCATCAAGCAGGGCAAGGTCTGGTCGGGGAAACTCGTCAACAGGAACAAGGAAGGGAGCCTGTTCGAAGAGTTTGCGGTGATCTCTCCGGTTCGCGATGCCTCGGGACGCATCGTGAACTACGTCGGCGTGAAGCGCGATCTTACCCACGAGATCGAGATGGAGGAGCAGCTTCGGCAATCCCAGAAGATGGAGGCGATCGGGAAGCTGGCGGGCGGGGTCGCCCACGACTTCAACAACCTGCTGACGGTGATCACGGGGTACTGCGAGCTCATCCTTTACGGGCTCCCCAAGCACGGCCCCTGGCGGCAGGAAATCGAGGGGATCAAGCACGCGGCCGACCGGGCCGCCGCGGTGACCCGGCAGCTTCTGGCGTTCAGCCGGAAGCAGGTGTTCCAGCTGAAGGACGTGAACATGAACGGCGTGGTCGCCGACCTGGACGGAATGCTGCGGCGGCTGATCGGCGAGGACATCGACCTGCAGACGTCGCTCCGGGAGGATCTCTGGAACGTCAGGATCGATCCCGCCCAGATCGAGCAGGTGATCGTCAATATCGTGGTCAATGCCCGGGACGCCATGCCCGAGGGGGGCAAGCTCACCATCGAAACCGCAAACGTCATGCTCGACGAAATGTACGTGCAAACGCACCTCCAGGTCGAGCCCGGCCCCTACGTGATGATCGCGATCGCCGACACGGGATGCGGAATGGACGAGGCCACGCGGAGCCGGATCTTCGAGCCGTTCTTCACCACGAAGGAGGTCGGAAAGGGGACGGGGCTGGGGCTTTCGACCGTGTATGGAATCATCAAGCAGAGTTCCGGTTACATATGGGCCTACAGCGAGCCGGGGAGGGGCACGACGTTCAAGATCTATCTGCCGAAAGTCCTTCGAGGGGAGATGGAGCATGCTTCCGCGGTGCGGGGACCTGCCGGCTCCTTGCCGGGAGGGGCGGAGACCGTTCTTCTGGCGGAGGACGAGGGCCTGGTCCGCGAACTGGTGATCGAGATCCTGAAGCAGGGAGGTTATTCCGTTCTGCCCGCCTGCGACGGGGAGGAGGCCGTCCGGATCGCCGGGCAGCACAACGGGACGATCCATTTGCTTATCACCGACGTGGTGATGCCTCAAATGAACGGGCGGGAACTGGCGCGAAGGATGCTGGCCTCGAGGCCGGGGATCAAGGTGATCTACATATCCGGCTACACGGAAGACGCCATCATCCACCATGGCGTACTCGACCCCGGCATGCATTTCGTCCAGAAGCCGTTCCGTCCGGGCGACCTGGTGCGCAAGATACGCGAAGTCCTGGACACCCCCGAAGTCACGGCGTGAACACTTTCGCCGGCTTGCTACATAAATGTAATCTCCATGACAAACATGGTTTGCCTTCGGCTTCTCTGTAATCCACGGTACCGGAATAAAAGGGTTTTTCCATTCGAATCGATGGCATGAAACTTGATGCTATCCCAATCATCATATAGCCGTATGAACCATATGGCTATGAGGATATCCCCGGGGCAACCCTTCCCTCCGGGTTAAAACGGCGACCCCGCGCCCCTCCACGCGGGGCCGCCGTTTCGTTTTCGACCGGGGGAGTTCGCTTTTCTTGACCCGGTTGCTGCACGAAGCATAGAATCTTGTTATTACGATGCATTGAAATAGTACGGAAAAGACCTTCCCCCGCAGTTAGCCGTTCTTGTTGTTTTATTTATAGGAGACCATGATGCCGAAACTATCCGCCGCTGCAGGGCTGGCGTGGCAGATCGCCGCTTCGGAGGCGGCGACCGCGCGGCATCCGTTCATCGAGCGCGAGCACTTGCTGATCGGAATCTTAAGTCTCCACAAAGCGCTTGGGTTCCTGCGGTATTCCAAGTCGGAGTCCTTTCCCGCCGGGGCGATTCGCATCGAGGCGGATGGGGTGGAGAAGGTCCTTGGAGGGATGGGTATATCGTCCATGACGTTCCGCCGGGGGATCCGTTCGAGGCTCCGGCCGGGGCACGTCCAGCATTCCGAACAGGCGATGCACCGGAGCGACGCCTGCAAGGTGATCTTCCGCAGGGCCGAGGAGTTGGCGGAGCGGGCGGGGGGAGGAGAGGAAACCCGCCTTTCGCACTTGCTGGGAGCGATCCTGGAAGATCCCGGGCACATCGTTTCCGCGGTGCTGGCCGGGGCCGGGATCGACCCCGATGCGCTCTACAAGGAAATCCTTGCGGATGACGCCGAGTACGGCAAGCAGCGGGTGGGCGGCGACGATTCCGTTCCCGTGGCCGTTGCGGAAGAACCCCGGGTTTCCGATACGCCCACGCTGGACCGGTACGGACGGGACATCACGCGGGCTGCGCGGGAGGGACGGCTGATGCCGTTCGTCGATTCCGAGCGGACCCGGACCACCCTGCGGCAGCTTCTGAAAGTGCTGCTGATGCCGGTGAAGAACAACCCCGTTCTCGTCGGCGAAGCGGGCGTCGGGAAAACGGCGATCGTGGAGGCGCTCGCGGAGCGGATCGCCATGGGGCGCGACCGGCGGGTGCTCGGCGGGAAGCGGCTGATCGAGCTTTCGATGGCGGAGCTGGTGGCGGGGACGAAATACCGGGGGGAGTTCGAAGAACGCCTGACGCGGCTGATCGAGGAAGTGCGGAGCCACCCCGAGGTGATCCTGTTCATCGACGAGTTCCACACCGTGGTGGGGGCGGGCCGCGCGGAAGGTGCGCCGATGGACGCCGGGAACATCATGAAGCCGGCCCTGGCCCGGGGGGAACTGCGGTGCATCGGCGCGACGACGATCACCGAGTACCGGCGCAGCATCGAGAAGGATCCCGCCCTCGAGCGCCGCTTCCAGCCGATCCAGGTGGCCGAGCCCGGGCGGGACGAGACGATGGAGATCCTCCTGGGCCTGCGGGCCCACCGGGAATCCCACTTCGGCGTGACGCTCACCGACGAGGCGGTCGCCGCGGCGGTCGACCTTTCCATCCGGTTCGATCCGACGCACTACCTGCCGGACAAGGCGATCGACCTTCTCGACCGCGCCTGCGCCGAGTGCCGGGTCCCCCTGCTTTCCCTGGCGGTGGAGTCGGAGAGGGTGGGGCCCATGGGGGTCGCGGTGGTCAAGGCCGAGGTCGTGGCAAGAGTGGTGGCGGAGAAGATGGGAATCCCCATGGAAGTGGTGCGGGGAGGGATGGGGGGGATCACCGAATCCCGGATCCGCGGGATGGAGGAGTACCTGAACCGGCACGTCATCGGCCAGAAGGGCGCCGTTTCCTGGGTTTGCCGGCGGCTGCTCCTGGCGCACGCCGGGCTGGGGGACCGGCGGCGACCTCTTGGGGTGTTCCTCTTCCTTGGCCCCTCGGGGGTGGGAAAGACGGAACTTGCCCGGCGGATGGCCGCCTATCTTTTTTCGGACGAGCGCGCCTTCATCCGGCTGGACATGTCGGAATTCCAGGAGAATTCGAGCGTCACCCGGCTGATCGGCGCCTCGCCGGGGTTCGTCGGGTACGAAGAAGGGGGGCAGCTGACGGGCCGCCTGCGGACGACGCCGTACTCGGTCGTCCTGCTCGACGAGGTGGAGAAGGCCGCGCCGCGGGTCTACGACCTGTTCCTCCAGCTGTTCGACGAGGGGAAGATCACCGACGGACAGGGGCGGACCGCGGATGCCCGCAACGCCGTTTTCGTGATGACCGCGAATATCCGCGTGGAAAAGGAGATGGGGTTCCTCGCCGGGGACCGGGCGGCGCTGGCCGCCGGGGCGCTGGCGGAGGCCCGCAGGCGCTTCCGGCCCGAGTTCCTGAACCGGATCGACGAGCAGATCGTCTTCCGTCCCCTTTCCCGGGAGGATGTCCGCGAGGTATTGGACCACCACCTGTCGGTGCTGGTGGAGCACCTTCTCAACGTGAACGCCGTCCGTCTCGATGTGGAGCCGGAGGCGAAGGACTGGCTCGCGGGCGCCGGCTACAAGGCGGAATACGGGATCCGGGAGCTGGGGAGGGTGATCGACCGGCACGTCCGGGGCCCGATCGGGGCGATGAGCGCGGAAGGGGAGCTCGCACGGCGGGCGGCGGAGGGGAAACCGTTGATCCTGCGAAGGGAGGGGGAAGGCGTCCGTTTGGTTTAGCGGGCGGGAACTTTTTTCGCGCGAGGGGAATCGTAATGGAAGAGCGGTTGCCGCACCCAACCGTTATGTCCACACGGGAGGTCGGAGAATGAAAGCCCTTCTCAGCCGTTTCCGTCCCGCCAGCAGAAAAAACGTCGACCGCGAGACCGATCCCTATCTCCCCCGCAAGGGAGCGTCGTCCGTGGGCGCCTGTCCGGGGTGCCGCGCCATCCGGCGGAACAAGCGGTGGTATTTCGATGAAAAGGAATACGCCGCGCTGACCCGGAAACCGGGAGCCGCGGTGGAGGAGAAGTGCCCGGCATGCCGGAAGATCGCCGACGGATTCCCGTCCGGCATGGTCATTCTTAGCGGCGGCTACCTTCGCGACCACCGGAAGGAGATCCTGAACCTGGTGCGGAACGAAGAGAAGCGGGCGATGGGCTTCAATCCCCTGGCGCGGATCGTCTCCCTTACGGAAGAAGGGGACGCGATCGAAATCGCGACGACCGACGAAAAGCTCGCCCAGCGGATCGGCCGCGAGGTGCGCAAGGCCTGCCAGGGCATCGTGGTGTACCGCTGGTCCGAGGACTCCAAGCTGCTGCGGGTGAATTGGGCAAGGGAGTGGTGATGCCGGTGGGGGATGGATACCGGTTGCTATCCCCTTCCCATTGTGCTATTGTGCAAAAAAAAGTGAATCCTCACGAATCGCAAGCCCCTCCCGACAGGTTGTTCCGCGGAAGCGGCCTCGCAATAATGGCCGAGCGGCCGTGACGCTTCTCCCGAAGGCTGTCCTTTAGGAAGAACAGGATTCCAAAAAAAAGGAGTTTTATGAATTTCGAACGGTTCGGGCTATGCCCGGAAATCATGCGTGCCCTCGAGGGCATGAAGTACCAAACCCCGACGCCCGTCCAGCGGGAATGGTCCTGACCCCGACCCGTGAGCTGTGCGGCCAGGTCACCGAAAGTTTTGTCTCTTACGGGAAACTTACCGGCCTTCGGGTCGCCGCCGTGTACGGCGGCGTCAGCCAGGGCCGCCAGGAGGAAGCGTTGCGCCGCGGCGTCGACATCCTCGTGGCCACCCCGGGCCGGCTCCTGGATCTCGAATCCCAGAGGATCCTGAGTCTGAAATCGGTCGGGACGCTCGTCCTCGACGAGGCCGACCGGATGCTGGACATGGGGTTCCTGCCGGACGTCCGGCAGATCATCGCCAAGACCCCGGCCGATCGCCAGACCCTTCTGTTTTCGGCCACGATCCCCGCTGAAATCAAACGCCTCGCCGACACGATCCTGAGGAACCCGGTCCGCGTGGCGGTTGCGCCCGCCTCCTCGCCGGCCGCGGAGAACGTCGAGCACCGCGTCTACTACGTGGAAAAGTCGAGCAAGGGAGAACTGCTGCGCCACCTGCTGTCGGACGACTCCGCCCGCAACGCCCTGGTCTTCACGCGGACGAAGCGGGGGGCCGACCGGCTCGCCGACCAGCTCGTCCGCGCGCGCGTCCGCGCGGAGGCGATCCACGGCGGCCGGACGCAGAGCGCCCGGGAACGCGCCCTGGCGAAGTTCAAAAAGGGAGAGACCCGCGTGCTGGTCGCCACCGACGTCGCGGCGCGAGGGCTGGACATCGTCGACCTGTCCCACGTGGTCAACTTCGACCTGCCCGAGGAGCCGGAGAGCTACGTGCACCGGATCGGGCGGACCGGCAGGGCGGGGGCGTCCGGGATCGCCATCTCCTTCTGCGGCATCGAGGAACGCTCCCTGCTCGTCGCGATCGAGCGCCTGATCCGCCAGCACCTGACAGTGGTCGATGACCACCCCTTCCGCTCCCTCCTGCGGCCGGGGATCCCCACGAAGCTGGACAACCGCCCCGCGCGCCCCGTCAACACGCGGTTCATGATCCCCGCCACGGAGTTGTTCCGGACCGTTTGAGGCCGGGACGGATCCTTCCCGACCGCTCCTCCTCAATCCGTGAGAGGGGCGTTCGGGAGGGAAATAGTTATGGATTAACCTCCATTATTTTGTTATCAAACAGGGGATCCCCTTTTCGCGTCACGCGAAAGCCTTGAGCGCAACCGTTGACTTTGCCGGGGAGGGTGCCCGGAGATGAAAATCCGATCCCTTACCAAACGGTCCGCTCCCCGTTCCTACTCTCAATGAAAAAAGGAATTTTCCCTTCCTTTACAAGCATCGTCGGCTCCGTATTCGTTCTCTCCCTTTTCCTTGCCAATGCGCCGT
>JACRMU010000028.1 GCA_016219515.1 Deltaproteobacteria bacterium | reverse complement strand
CTGGACTTCGAGCTGATCGAAACGCTCCTCTGGACTCCGGAGGACGGGTTCCGGTTCCTTGCCGATCACCTGCGGCGCCTGTCCTCTTCCGCCAGGTACTTCGGGTTTCGCTGCAGGTCCCTGGCGGTCCTCGAGCGGCTGGAATCGGCCGCCGGGAACCGCAAGACGGCGGCCAGGGTGCGCCTGCTGCTCCGGCGGGACGGAGAAGCGACCGTCGAACTGTCGCAGGTTCCCGTGGCGGGGACGCGATCCGCTCCGTATCGGGTGAAGATTTCGGAGGCGACCGTTTCCTCGCGGGATCCGTTCGTCCGGCACAAGACGACCCGCCGCGCCTGGCGGGACGGGGAACTGCGGAAAGCAAGGGAAGAGGGGTTCGACGAAGCGCTGTTCCTGAACGAACGCGGCGAGCTCACCGAAGGGGCGATCACCAACCTCTTCGTGGAAATCTCCGGGCGGCTCTACACGCCTCCCGCCGCAAGCGGGCTGCTGGAGGGGGTCTTCCGGCGCCGGATCCTTTCGGACCGGACGCTGCGCGCCGCCGAGAGAACGCTGTTCCCCGAGGATCTGAGGAAGGCGGACCGGATCTTCCTGACCAATTCCGTGCGGGGGATCGTTCCCGCAACCGCTCCCTCATCTCACTGCGGAGAGCGGCGGGAGGAACTTCAGTTCACTTCGCTCTCTTGCGCGCAAACAGCAGCGGCAGGAGCGGGAAGAGCAGCACGAGGAGATTCGCCGCCGCGGAAGAATTGAAGGGAGTGCGGACGCTGCCCGCAGCCACGGTGCACCCGCCGCCCCCTCCGCCGGAACCGCCGAACGACGCTCCCGCGCCTTCCGCGGCCGCGGCATTCACGGGAGAGGCCAGGAAGGCGTGTGTTTCCCCGGAACCTGTTTCCCCGGACCCCGCCACCTGCCCGGAGTCGCCGATCGAAACCGCCTCCGTCGCGTTCCATCCAGGAAACGAGAGTTCTTCATAGCCGGCCCCGGATCTCACGAAGCTGCGGAGCCCGGCGGGCGATACTCCGTATCCCGCAACCTGTGAAAGGTTATTCACCGCCATCGCGTTGGAAGACGACCAACCCGGAGGCGTCATGAAAACATAGAATCCGCCGGAATAGATGTAGCCCTTCTCGGTATTCGCCTGGAGAGAGGAAACGGCCACGAGCCCGGATTCGTTGAGCCCGCGCGGAACCACGGAGCTGCTTCCCGGCGGAGAGAGGCTGATATAGCCGCTTCCCGGGACGAAGAGCCTGGTCGCGCTCCCGGAGATCCCGAGCACCTGCCCGGACGTGTTCGCGCCGACCACGGTGTCGAACCCGGAGAGAATTTCCACCACGCCGTTCCGGGAGATGAAAGCGCCCAGTTCCCCGTTGCCGGTGACCGCCCCATCCTCGCCCACATGGGATGCCTCGGAAAACGCCCAACCCGGCGTCGGATCGATGTAGGCCCCTCCGCGATAGAGAAACGCATGGATTTGTCCGCCGATCACCGCGCTCCCCGCCACCTCTCCCTGGCTGTTGACCCAGGAAGCCGTCGCCGAAGAGGCCCCGGGGGGAAGGAGCTCGACGAAGCCGCCGGAGGACCACAGGAACCCACGCATCCCGGATGAGTTGAGCCCGTAACCGACGACATCTCCCTGTCCGTTGACGCAAATCGCGTGCGATTCGACCCAGCCCGTGGGATGAATGTCTTGATAGGAATAGGAAGAACTGGCCGGTGCAGGGAACCACCAGAGAAATGACAGCGCGAGCAGCCCACAGATTGTCGCTTTCATCGGTCTCCTTCCGACGGCTGGTCTCTTCCTATAGAAAACGCAAGTTCCGGGCCAAAGAGAAATGATTTTAACTACCTGTTTTTACAAAAGATTTTATTAGAGAGAAAGCCGAAAGGGGAAAATTGGGAAATGGATTACCTATTATTGCCCTAATGGGAAACGTTTTGCCCTATCGCACGCCCAAGACAGCCTTCCCGCCGGAGAGGTAGGTCGACAGGGGAAGGGGCGCAAAGCGGAAGGCGGAATAGAATGGCCCGTTGTCGCAGACGTTTCCGGCAAGAAGCATTTCGAGCTGATCCGTCGTCAAGGGAAACTTCTCGAACCGTTCCAGGCGCCGGACGGCGGGGCGCAAAATGGAAAGCGGGATGTGGATTTTTCGCGCCCGGCACCCGGTGCAGGCCGCCAGCCGGTCGAGCAACTCCCCGTAGGTCAGTTGCTCCGGGCCGCCCACCTCGAACGTTCGCCCTTCCGTTTCGGGGCGCAGGAGCGCGTCCGCGAATCCTTTCGCCACATCCCCCACGAACACCGGCTGCAGGCGATACCTTCCGTCCCCCGGGACGGGGATGAACGGCGCCTTGGAGAGAATCCTCCCCAGCTCGTTGAGAAATTGATCCCCGGGCCCGAAGATGACGGAAGGGCGGAAGACGGTCCACGAGAGGCCGGATTGCCGGACGTACTCCTCCGCCCGCCCCTTGGAGTCGAAATATCCTGTCGCCCCTCCCGCCCGCGCCCCCAGCGCGCTCATGTGGACAAGGCGGGGGATATTCCACCGTGCCGCGGCGTCGACGACGTTCCGGGTGGCGGCGACGTGGAGGCGTTCGAAGGTGATCCCTCGCGCGGGGAACTCCCGGATGATCCCCACCAGGTGGACCACCGCCGTCGTCCCCTGCACCGCGTTCTCGACGGACTCCCGGTCCGTCGCGTCCCCCAGCGTGACCCGCCCCTTTTCCCGTACGTCCGCGGGAATCCGTCCTTCGGACTCCGGCCGGACCAGCAGCCGGGGGAGAAAGCCCCGCGCGATCAGCGCGCGGCAAACGTGCGTGCCGACGAACCCGGTTCCGCCGGTGACCAGCACCTCCCGGTAATCCATGAACGCACTATACGCCATGCGACTATGATGCCGGAACCGGCCCGCAATGTTCATCCTTGTCCTTCATCCCCCTTGCCTCCCCCTTATCTTCATGTAATCTAAACAATTGGGGGGATTCCCGCGGTTCCCCCGCACTCCCGTTGGAAGGAGGAACCGTTATGCCAACCTATTCGTACGTCTGCAAAAAATGCGGCAAACAGTTTCTGGAAATCCTTTCCTTCCGGGAATACGAGGAGGGGAAGCGGAAGTGCCCGAAATGCGGAAGCCGCAACGTCGTGCAAGTGCTCGAAGGGTTCTACGCGAAGACGTCGAAAAAATCATAGTGTCTCCGTTCACCGATTACGGCCGGCACCGGGAGCGTGGCTGCGCCGCGCGGTTGCGATCGTATTCGTGAATTGAGGCACGAAAAGCCGGGAGGATCCGTGGAGGAGTTTTCGGGAGTCGAGACGTGGCGCGTCTTCCGCATCATGAGCGAGTTCGTGGACGGGTTCGAATCGCTCCGCAACATCGGCCCCGCGGTCTCCGTCTTCGGCAGCGCGCGCACCAAGCGGAACGACTGGTCCTACCAGATGACCGTAAAAACGACCGAGATCCTCTCGCGGAGCGGATACTCCATCATCTCCGGCGGCGGCCCGGGAATCATGGAGGCGGCCAACCGCGGCGCCAAGCGGGGCAAGGGACTTTCCATCGGCCTCAACATCCAGCTCCCCATGGAACAGAAGATGAACAGGTTCCAGGACAAGTCGCTGCACTTCCGGCACTTCTTCTCCCGCAAGGTGATGTTCGTCAAGTACGCCTCGGGCTATCTCATCATGCCGGGAGGGTTCGGCACGCTCGACGAGTTCTTCGAATCCCTCACGCTCCTCCAGACGGGGAAGATCCGCCGTTTCCCCGTGGTGATGATGGGGAAGAAGTACTGGGGGGGGCTCATCCGGTGGATGGAGACCACGATGGTGGCGGAAGGGACGATCTCCCGGTCGGACCTCGACTTCTTTTTCCTCACCGACGAACCGCGCGAGGCGGCGGAGCACATCGTCAAGTTCCACAAGGAGCGCGTCCTCGCCGTCGGGGAGCGCCGGAAGGCGATGCTCCCCCCCGAGGAGTCCCCGACCCTGTAACGGCGCGGCGTCCCGCAAACCGGGAGACGGGCGTAGAATGGAACCGCGATGGACGCCTTTCTCCTGAAGAAGATCGTGGACGAGCTCTCCGCGGAACTGCGCGGCGCGCTCGTTTCCAAAATCCACCAGCCCGCGGAAAAGGAGATCGTCCTCACGCTCTGGACGGGCCGTGAGGAGAAGCGGCTCCTGCTTTCCGCCGATCCCGAGCTCTGCCGGATCCACCTCTCCACAAGGAAGGTCCCCAACCCGCCTTCGCCCCCGAGGTTCTGCCAGTTCCTGAGACGGCATCTGGAAGGGATGCGGATGGAAGGCCTGGCCGTCGCCCCGTTCGACCGGCTGGTCCGGCTCGATTTCGTCTCCTTGCGCCCGGACGCCCTCCATCCGCGCACGACCCTCTACGCCGAGTTTTACGGCCGCCACGCCAACCTGATCTACGCGGACGCCGATGGGACGATCCTCGACGCGCTGCGTACGGTGTCGCCCGAGGAAAGCCGCATCCGCGAGGTCGCCGCGGGGATCCCATACCGCCCGCTTCCCCGGCCCGAGCGGACCTTTCCGCCGGACTTCACGCAGGCCGACGCCGAGCGGATCGGTTCGCCCGCTTTCTCCCGGGAAACCCTCCCCCGAGCCCTCCAGCAGGAAATCCCGGGGCTCGGGAGGGAGCTGGCCCTCGAGGCGGCGCAGCGCGGCAAGGAGAGACCCGCGGAGCTTTTTTCTGCGATCCGGGAGTTCGTCCGCCGGTACGAGACGGATGACTTCTCCCCCGGCATCGGCACGCTCCCGTCGGGGAAGAAACGGCTCCTCCCCTTCCCCTGCCCCGGGGCCGGATTCGCGGATTTCTCCCCGTTCCGGACCGCCAACGAGGCGGCCGACGCCTTCTACTCGGAAACGGCGGCCGCGCGGGAGCTTGCCATCCTGCGGCAGCAGCTCCAATCGCGTCTTTCCGCCCTGCTGAAAAAGGAACGGCACAAATTGGAAAACGTCGGCGGCGACGAGGAGCGGCTCGCGGAAGGGCTCAAGGGCGGGGAGCGGGGCGAGACGATCAAGGCCTGCCTCGGAGAGCTGCGCAAGGGGCTCGGGGAATTTCGCGGGATCCCGCTCGATCCCGCGAAGACGCCCGTGGAGAACATGAACCGGTACTTCCTGCTCCACAAAAAAGCGAAGAGGGCCGTCGACGCCGTACGAAAGCGGAAGCGCGAAGTGGCCGAGTCGGTATACTACCTGGAATCCCTGGAGGGCCAGCTCGCGTCGGCACGTGCCCGCGAGGAGCTCATCGCCGTCCGGCAGGAGCTCTCCCAGGCGTACGCGCCGAAAAAGGGAAAAAAGAGCGGGAAGAAAGCAACGCGGCGCCCGGACGCGCCGAAACCGGCGCCTCCGCAGGTGGAGCGCCTGGAGTTTGACGGCTACACGATCCTGGTGGGGAAGAACAACGTGGGAAACGACCGCATCGTGAAGGAACTCTCCGCGGCGGACGACCTATGGCTGCACGCGCAGGGGATCCCCGGCAGCCACGTCCTCGTCAAAGTCAAGCCGAAGGAAGAGATTCCGAAGGAAGTCATCGATGAGGCCGCGCGCCTCGCCGTCTTCCACAGCAAGGCGAAGGGGGCAAGCAACGTACCGGTATTCCTGGCGGAAGCGCGGCACGTCTCCAAGTTCAAGGGGGCGAAACCGGGCCTCGTCCGCATCGCGAAATACCGCACGATCAACGTCCGCTAAGGCCCCGGATCGCATCTAAGGGAGACCGTTCCCTTATCAATACGATACGATCGGAGACCCCCCATGGCAGCGAAAATCCTTACGACGGTCATCGGCTCGTACACCGTCCCCGATTGGTACCCGGCGCTCCAGGCAGCCGTGGCGAAAGGGGAAATCACCTCCGATGCATTCCGCGAGGCGAAATCTATTGCCGCCCGGGCGGCGATCAAGGACCAGGAGAAAGCCGGGGTGGACATCGTAAGCGACGGCGAGATGTTCCGCCGCGACGACAACCGTTTCGGTCCCCCCAACGCGATGATTCATCATTTTGCGGGGAAAATTCCGGGGTTCTCCGGAGAGCTTCGCCCCAAGTCCGGCATCTCCCCCGTCGCGCCGGAGGCGTCACTGCCCGCGCCGGTCGTCGTCTCGCGGCGCGCGCCCGCCCCGCTCGGGCTCCTGGAGGAATTGCGATTCCTCCGGAAGACGACGATCCGCCGGGTGAAAATCGCGATGACGGGCCCACACATGTTCGCGCGGGTGGCCTGGGACGAGCACTACCGGGATCCGGAAGCGCTGGCGATGGACATGGCCGCCGTGATCAACGAGGAGCTGCGGCAGCTGGACGAGGCCGGCTGCGAAGTGATCCAGCTGGACGAGCCGATCCTGTGGTTCCTCGCCGCCGACCAGTCGTGGGGGATCCGGGCGATCAACGCGGCGTTTCGCGGAGTCAAGCGCGCCAAGCGAGCCCTTCACCTCTGCCAGGGAAACTACAACCCCGACCCTTCCGCGCACATGGGGCTGCGGATCTTCCCTGCCGAGTTTTCCGCGATCCTGCCGGTCCTTCAGGGTGCGAAGGTCGACGCGTTCCTCATGGCCTTCTCGTCGCTTGGAGTGGAGGATCTTTCCGTGCTGCGCGATTTTCCCGCCAACAAGACGCTCGGCGTGGGCGTCGTGGACGTCCAGCGCCACGAGGTAGAGACGGCCGACGCAGTGGCCGCTACTTTGCGGCGCGTCATCGGGATCCTCGGCCCGAAGCGCGTCTGGGCGAACCCCGACTGCGGCCTGAACCACTTGCCGCGCGACGTGGCGTTCGGGAAACTCGCGGCGATGGCGGAAGGGGCGAGGCTCGCTATGGCTTAAACCAGGTTCTGCCACACCCCTACAACGCGCCCTACGATGACATCGCCGCCGGCTATGGACTCGATATCGTACGCCGGGTTCTCCGACACCAGCAGGATCGTCTTGTCCTGGATCTGAATGTGCTTGACCACGGTGCCGTCGTCTTTCCTCACGGCCCAGATGGAGTCCTTCGGAACCTTTTTCCCCTCCGGCCTCGCCCTGGTGTCGATGCAGACGATGGCCCCGTCGCGGAGAACGGGTGACATGCTGTCGCCTTTAACGTAGGTGCAGATGTAGTCCCGGACGCTCCTGCGCTTGAGGGCCCTGCGATGGATGAAAACGATGTCGATGACCTGCTCGCTCGTGACGGTTTCCGGATTCCCCGCGGCCACCCTCGGCTCGACGATCGGCACGGGGAGATAATCGGACTCCCGCTTCCGGGGGAGATCCGGATCCTTGAATTTACCGGAATAGGTGATCCGCACAGGAACCGGGGCCGGCTTGCCCCATGGCACGATTCCCAAGGCGTTGCATATCGTTTCGATATGCCCTTCGTTGAATCTCGCTTTCCCCTTCAGGAGTCTGTCGAGATACGAAAAATCGATCTTCGTTATGCGAGCCAGATCCGCGCGCTTCAGCTTCCTGGCTTTCATCGACTCGGCAATCGTCTCCCGGAACCGCTTGAACATGCCGTGAATGTTAGACATTTTGTCCGCCGCACCGCAATCGGACAATACGGCCTTTTCTCTGTTGACCAATAGGACATAATGTCCTATATTGAACTGGACCTTCCGGCGAAAAACCTTATCTCCGCGCCGGACATCGGAGTTCCGTTCATTGGGATTCGAAGATTGCTTTCAGGATTCATTCCATGACGCCGGCGCACGGGATGGCAACGGATGAATCGACGGAGCAGGCTATATTCAGGGAAAGCGCTCCCTCCGTGCAAATGCTGCGGCAGGATTGTCGACATCGATGTCGTGAAACTCATGTGCGTCCTTGGAGGGGCGGTCGGGAAACCGCCCGTTATCATTTTCCAGTGCCTGTGCCGCAACACGCGAGTGATCCGGTGGAGGGGCTCGGCGCGGGAAGAGCAGGGAAATACCCAGGACCAAAATTAGGGGACCCCGCCATGCCGCCTGGAAGGGCAGCCCCTGTGGGAATGGCCGAAGGGTCGGCGACATGCTGTCACCCTTGACGTAGGTGCATATGTAGTCTCGGACGCTTCTCCGCTTGAGCGTCCTTCAGTTTGAACATGCCGTGGATATTGGCATTTTGTCCGGCGGCTCCCAATCGGACAATAAGAGCATATAATCTATTGACAATAGGACATATAGTCCAATAATTAAGAGGAACTAAATCATGTTGTGCGGAACAGATGGAATCCAGGACGAGATCGGAAAATTCGCTGAAAGTGTCCCGGCTTATGGACGATGGTTTTCCATTGAACCCGGCATTATGAGCATCGATCCGCATACCGCCCCTTCAATTACCGACCCTCACCAAAATTTAATTCTGCACGGCAATAGATGAGGAACAGGATAATCGAAACCTGAGGTTCCTCGTTCAAGAGATCAATGCGGAGAAGACCATGGAAAAGAGATCGGGCTTTGTGGTTGTCGTCGTTTTGGCGTTCGTCTTGGCGGCGTGCGGATCGCTTCGCCAGCAGGCGTTCAAGGATGCTGAGGGAAACTCCATTACTCTCGGCAATAGCGAAGCGGAAGTGAGGAAGTCCGTTCTTATGACATTGGCCGCAAAAGGTTTCCAGGCCGAGGCCAAAGATGGCGTCAATGTCATAAAGGGCAAAAAGATCATTGGAGACGGCGGGAAGTCGTGCGCGATCAGCATGGACTGCTTCCTGTTTCCCATGGCGGACAATAGCACGCGGCTACAGGTTGCGGCGACGGAGGAAATTTCCAAAACGTCTTCCCATGTCAAATACTTCTGGCTGCTGTTCATCCCCATACCGTACGGAAGCTATAACACCACGGCGGTTGTGGAGACCAACACGATAGACGACAAGGAATTTTATGCGTCCTTCTTCAAGAAAGTGCAAGGCAATCTTCCAACTGCGGTTCCGGCACCCGTCGCAACCGGAAAGTAGAGTTCTCGTAATAACGACAACGTACCTGCGGAGCATTCGCTTTACAGTGTTTTCCCGGGAAAGCCGCTAAGAGCCGGGCGGAAACAGGCTGTCGATCGACAGTCGAGTGTGAAGGCTTCCGAGGAACTCACCGCAGGGAACACAAAGCACATTATCCCTGAGGAACCTCTCTTTCCCCCGGTAAAGCAAGACAGCCTTTCCCTGAGGGTATTCGTCGCGGAAAGAACGCAGGCCCCGCAGGTCGGAAGGGCGTATCGACCGGACATTCTTGACCTCTATGCCGAAAAGTCCTTCGGGCCCGTAAACGACGAAATCCACCTCGCTACCGGCGCGGGTCCTCCAGAAGAACAGGTCTCTCCGAACCGCTGAATAGGCCGCCCAGGCCCGGAGATGCTGGGCCACGATCCCTTCCAGCGCCTGCCCTTCGATCTCCTCCGGACGGTCGAGCGGGCCCGCGGGGCGCAGTGACCGGAAGACGCCGGCATCGAAAAGGAAGAACTTCGGATGGGATGACATTTCCCTTCTCGCCCTCTTGGTGAACACGGGGAAACGGAATGCCAGAAGGAGGTCTTCAAGAATTCCAAGAAATCCCTCAACGACTTTCCGCTCCACCTCGCACTCGCGGGCAACGTTGGCGACATTCAGGACGGCGCCATGGGAAAAACTGACCGCCTCCAGGAATCTCGCGAAATTCCCGACGTTCCGGACGAGCCCTTCCGCCTGGACTTCCGCTCGAAGGTAGAGGGCCGGGTACGCTCCGAGGGTCCGTGCCGGCTCATCTGGCGAGACGACGACGGGCAAAAGACCCTCCTTTAGAGCCTGGTCGAGCCGGAACGCATCTCCGAGTTCGGCGGCCATAAACGGGTGCATGGTCGCAAGCATGGCGCGTCCCCCGAGGAGGTTGACTCCCGCGCGCCGGATCTTCCGGGTGCTGGATCCCGTCAGAATGAATTTCCAGCCTGCCTTCTCCTCAATGAGAGCATGGACCACAGGCAGAAGATCGGGGACCCGCTGGACTTCGTCGATCACGACGAAGCCAACGGGCTTCCGGGCGGCAAGGATCTCCCGCAGCCGCTCAGGCCGTGCCGAGAGGGAGCGGGCCGCCTCTGGATCAAGCAGGTCGACGGAAACTGCTCCAGGGTAATGCCGCCCGGCGAAAGTCGATTTCCCTGTCCCCCTGGGACCGAAGAGAAAGTAATGCCCTTTGGGTGGATCGAATAATCGGTCAATAACTTCCATATTGCGCCTCAAAATGGAATTTGCGTTTCCATTATATCTAACCCAACGGCGGATGCAAATGTTTTATCCCCAAGGTCGAACGACCTTGGTATGTCAAGAGACGGGTGAAAATTCTCGAATGAAATATCTACCCGTTCGTCCGGCTGGTGATGGGCATCCGGCGGTCCTTGCCCAAGGCGCGCGGGGTGATCTTCACGCCGGGGGGGGCCTGACGGCGCTTGTACTCGCTTTTGTCCACGAGGGCGACGACCTTCCGCACGACGCCCTCGGGGAATCCCTTTGCGACCATCTCCGGGACGCTGCGGTCCTTCTCCACGTACATGCGCAGGATCGGGTCCAGGACGTCGTACTCGGGCAGCGAGTCGGAGTCCTTCTGGTCGGGCCGCAGCTCCGCCGACGGCGGGCGCGTGAGGACCCGCTCCGGGATGACCGCGCTTCCCCTCCTTGCGTTGTAATACCGGGAGACCCGGTAGACCATCGTCTTGTAGAGGTCCTTGATGACGGCGAACCCGCCGGCCATGTCCCCGTACAGGGTGGCGTACCCGACGCTCATCTCGCTCTTGTTCCCGGTGGTGAGCACCAGCGAGCCGAACTTGTTGGAGAGGGCCATCAGCAGCGTCCCGCGGATGCGCGCCTGGATGTTCTCCTCCGCGGCGTCGGGGGAAAGGCCCCGGAACTCCCCCGCCAAGGTTGTGCCGAAGACGGAGAAGACGTCGCTGATGGAGAGGTCGATGCACCGGATGCCCAAGCGGTTCGCCAGCGCGTGGGCGTCCTCCACGCTCTGGGGCAGCGTGTAGGGAGACGACATCGTCACGCCGGTCACGCGGGAAGGGCCCAGGGCCTCCACCGCGATCGCCGCCACCAGCGAAGAATCGATCCCGCCGGACAGCCCGATGATCGCGCCCGGGAACCGGTTCTTCCCGACGTAGTCGCGCGTCCCCAGGACCAGCGCGTGGAAGATCTCCTCCTCTTCCCCGAGGACGGGGGCGATCGCCCCTCCCTCGCCCGGCCCGTCCACGTCGCACACCAGGAGCTCCTCGGCGAACATCCCTGCCCGCGCGAGAAGCTCCCCCTTTCCCGAGACGACCATGCTGCCGCCGTCGAAGACGAGCTCGTCCTGCCCTCCCACCAGGTTGCAGTAGGCGACGGGCCTCCCGGTGCGCCGCGCGTGGCCTGCCACCAGCTCCCTGCGGATCTCCCACTTCCCCGCGTGGTAGGGAGAGGAGGAGAGGTTGAGGACCAGTCGCGCGCCGGCCTTCGCCTCGCGCGGGAGCGGGCCGCCGCGCACCCAGATGTCCTCGCAGATCGTGACGCCGATCGCCTGGCGTCCCGCGCGGAAGAGGAGCGGCTCTTTCCCCCGCCGGAAGTACCGGACCTCGTCGAAGACGCCGTAGTTGGGAAGGTGCATCTTGCGGTAGACGCCCCGGACGCGACCTCCCGAAGCGATCCCGGCCGCGTTGTAGATCTTCCCGTCCTTCCCCCGGTCGGCGAACCCCACCACCGCCGCGACCCCGGAGATCTTCCCGGCGAGCGCCCGCCACGCGGAAAGGTTCTCCTCGACGAAGGAGGCGCGCAGCAGCAGGTCTTCCGGGGGATACCCGGGCAGCGCAAGCTCGGGGAAGACGACGATCCCCGCCCCAGCGCCCTTCGCCCGGTCCGCGTACTCCAGGATCTTCCGCGCGTTGCCGGCGATGTCCCCGACGGTCGTGTTGATCTGCGCCAGGGCGATGCGAAGCGGCTTCATACGGCCATTTTCCATGAATTAACGACAGGGTACCAGACTAAACCTGCATTTCTCGCAGGGCTCGTCGCGAAGCGGTGGAAACAGGTGTGGCCGCCAGTCGTTAACCACCTCGTAACCACTCGTTCCGCACGAGGGAGATGATACATAAAACACATTATGTATCATTAGCTTACAGCGAATATTTCAACCATATATCAATTTGACATAAATTAATATTTGGTTGATACTATCAGCGAAATATCAATCTCGTGAAAGTTGAAGGGACGGCATGAAGCTACCCGAACCCCCGCCGGACTGGCAGGACATTTTAAATAAAGAAACCGATAAGATCGTTCCTCTGTTGGGTTCTACCGAAATGCAGGCGATTGTGGCGCGCATTAACGATGAGTATCTGCCATGGGAAAAAGCGAAATACTCGAAACCGCCCGCAGGCGTTCGCCCCGAACATTTATGGGCGCTTGTGAAATTGGCGCGATCCATGAAAATGCAATCCATCCCGCTTCTCGACATGAAAGGACATCCATTTCGATTCTGGCTTCCCGATACCGTACTGCGGGAACTTCACATGATCGACAAGAACGCCGGGGGACGTATCGCCTCGGATTACCCGGACCTCCCGTCGGAAAACAGAGAAAGATATCTCATCAGCTCGCTCATGGAAGAGGCAATCGCTTCCAGCCAGATCGAGGGAGCCGCCACGACGCGAAAAGTGGCCAAGGAAATGCTCCGAACCGGAAGATCACCGAGGAATCGGGCCGAGCGGATGATCCTGAACAACTACGTCACGATCCAGAAGATCAAGAAATACATAAAACAGCCGTTGACGATAGAGATGCTTCACGATCTTCAGATGTCAATGACGGAGGGAACATTGCAGGATACCTCCGCGTCCGGCCGATTCCGTACGGAATCGGATGAAATCGTGGTCATCGACGAAAGCGACGGTCAAGTATTGCATGTCCCTCCCGCCGCCGCCGATCTCCCCGCACGGATGGAAACGTTCCTTGCCTTTGCGAACGATGCGCGCGACGACCCTTTCATCCATCCCGTCATCCGTGCCGTTCTTCTCCATTTCTGGCTTGCCTATGAACACCCGTACGTCGACGGCAACGGAAGGACGGCCCGGGCGGTTTTTTACTGGTTCATGCTTTCCCGCGATTACCGGCTATTCGAATACATCAGCATATCGAGGGTGATCCACAAGGCCATCGGGCTCTATGCGAGGGCGTTTCTGCACTCCGAGAGGGACGGAAACGATGCGACCTATTTCCTCGTGTACCACACCAGAGCAATCTTGCTGGCATTGGAAGAACTGCACCTCTACTTGAAGCGAAAACAAGAAGAGGCCCGCCGCACTGCGGAGCTCCTGCGACGGATTGCAGGTCTGAACCACCGCCAGCAAGCCCTGCTTCGGCATGCCCTGAAACATCCGGACGCAACCTACACGATCCTGTCGCATCGGAACTCGCACAACATCTCGTACGGGACATCCCGCGCCGACCTGCTCGACCTCGCCAGGAGAAAATTCCTGCTCAAGAAGAAAGCGGGGAAAACGTTCCGTTTCGAGGTCGCCGGCGATATCGTACCGAAATTGGGACTCACCGAGGACGCAGGGATTTCCTTCTGAGTTTGTACTATCCTTAACTTCTCCTATGACACGCTCCCTCTACGACAGGAACTACCTCCTCCTCAACGCCTCCAACTTCCTCTACTCTCTGTACGCCACGGTCTTCATCTTCCTCCCCCCGTTTCTCTACCGGCTGAACGTCCGGGAGGGGGAGATCGGGCTCATCATGGCGACGGGAACGCTGGTATCGGTGGCCCTGAAGCCGGTCAACGGGCTCTTCGTGGACCGCGGGGGGCGCACCGCGTTCCTGGTTTCCGGGGCGCTGCTCGCCTCCGCCTCCACGATCCCCTGGCTGTTCGTGACGGAGCGGGGGGCGCACCTGTTCGCCATCCGCATCTTCCAGGGGGCGGCGTACTCCTTCTTCGCCACCGCTTCGTACGCCTACATCGCCGTCGCGGCGCCCGCGGACCGTCGCGGGGAGGCGCTCGGAGTGTTCGGCCTCTCGTTCTTCCTTCCGACGGCGGTCGGGGGGTGGCTCGGGGAGTGGTTGATCGGGCGGGCGGGGTATCACGGCCTCTTCCTGTCCGCGACCGTCATCGCGTTCCTCTCCGCCCTCTTTCCCTTGGGGATGAAGGAGCCGAAGGGGGTCTCGCGGCTTTCCCCCTCCTCTCTCCTCGACTTCCTCTCGCGCCCCTATTTCATCCCCAACTCCGCTGGGTTCCTGTTCGGGTTGGCGTTCGGCTCCCTCTTTACCTTCCTGCCCGTCTACCTGCTGATCCGGAAGATTCCCTCGCTCGGCGTCTTCCTGTTCGTCTACGCGCTCACGGTCATCGGCACGCGGACGCTTGCGCGCCGGCTCGCCGACCGGACGATGTTCATGTGGAAGGGCGAGATCGTGGAGCTCGATCGCAGCGACGTCATCTTCTCCGACCGGCCCCGTGACCGCAAGACCTACGAGTACGTGCAGGGGATCTTCGGATGAGCGCGTCCCTCCAGCTCGCGATTCAAACGCGCGGTCTGAACCTGTGGTACGGCACGTTCCAGGCGCTCATCGACGTGTCGCTCGAACTGCGTCCCGGGATCGTGCACGGTCTGATCGGACCCTCCGGATGCGGGAAGAGCACGCTGTTGCGCTCTTTCAACCGCATCAACGAGCGCATCCCCGGCGTGCGCACCACCGGCAGCGTG
>JACRMU010000044.1 GCA_016219515.1 Deltaproteobacteria bacterium | reverse complement strand
CGGTCCGAAACCGCGTCGATGCTGTTCTCGCACACCCCGTCCATCCCCAGCTCCTGCGCCACGGACTCCCGGTCCAGGGGGAAGGTCGTCCCGGCCAGCGCGCCCGATCCCAGGGGAGACACGTTCGCGCGCCGTCTTGCGTCCCGGAACCGCTCCTCGTCACGGGAAAACATCTCATGGTACGCCAGCAGGTGGTGGGAAAAGAGGACCGGCTGGGCCCGCTGGACGTGCGTGTAGCCGGGCATCACGACCCCGAAGAACTCCTCGGCGCGCAGCCGGATCCGTTCCTTGACCCTTGCGAAGAGCGCAAGGATCCCGTCGATCTCCTCCCTCAGGTAGAGCCGCAGGTCCAGGGCGACCTGGTCGTTCCGGCTCCTCCCGGTGTGGAGCTTCCCGCCCGACGCCCCCAGCTTCCGGATGAGGCGCTGCTCCACGGCCATGTGGATGTCTTCCTGCGACAGGTCGAAGGACAGCTTCCCGGATTCGATCTCCTCCCGGATCGCCTCGAGCGCCGAGACGATCCGGTCCGCCTCCGCCCTCGGGATGACCTTCTGCTTTCCCAGCATCCGCGCATGGGCGATGCTCCCCGCGATGTCCTGGCGGTAGAGAAGGACGTCGAACGGGATCGAGGCGGTGAACTCCTCGACGAACCGGTCGGTGCCGGCGTCGAACCGTCCTGCCCAGGCCTTCTTCTTCGACATCTGCGGATCAGCCTTTCCCGCTCTTCAGCATCGAGCGGATCTTGAGGCGCAGCGCGTTGATCTTGATGAAGCCGGTCGCGTCCGCCTGGTTGAAGACCGTCTCCTTCTCGAACGTGGCGAAATCGGTCCGATAGAGGGATACCGGGCTCTTCCGCCCGACGACGGAGCAGTTCCCCTTGTACAGCTTGAGCCGCGCCGTTCCCGTGACGTTTTCCTGCGTCTGCCCGACCATCGACTTCAGCAGGTCCATCTCCGGGGAATACCAGTATCCATAATAGATGAGCTCCGCGAACTTCGGGATCAGCGAATCCCTCAGGTGCATCACTTCCCGGTCGAGCGTGACCGACTCGACCGCACGGTGGGCGACGTGGAGGATCGTCCCGCCCGGCGTCTCGTACACGCCGTGGGATTTCATCCCGACGTACCGGTTTTCCACCAGGTCCACCCGTCCGATCCCGTGCGTTCCCCCCAGCGCATTGAGATGCGCCAGAAGCTTCGCCGGTCCCATCCGCTTCCCGTCGACGGCGGTCGGGACCCCCTTCACGAAATCCACCTCCACGTACACGGGCCGGTTGGGGGCCTTCTCGGGAGAGCGGGTCAGGACGAACATGTCCGCGGGCGGCTCGGCCCACGGGTCCTCAAGAATCCCTCCCTCGAAGCTGATGTGCATCAGGTTGCGGTCGCTGGAGTACGGCTTCTTCGCGGTGACCGGGGTGGGGATGCCGTGCTTCTTCGCGTAGTTCACGAGGTCCGTGCGGGAGTTGAGGTCCCACTCCCTCCACGGCACGATCACGTTGATGCCGGGCATGAGGGCGTAGTAGGTGAGCTCGAACCGCACCTGGTCGTTCCCCTTGCCGGTGGCTCCGTGGGAGACGGAATCGGCCTTCTCCCTCCGGACCACTTCGATCTGCTTCTTCGCGATCAGCGGGCGGGCGATGGAAGTCCCCAGGAGGTACGACCCCTCGTAGACGGCGTTCGCCATGAGCGCCGGGAAGATGAAATCGCGGACGAACTCGTCCTTGACGTCCTCGACGTACACCTTCGACGCGCCGGTCTTCTTCGCCTTGGCGCGCACGGGGGCAAGCTCTTCCCCCTGCCCCAGGTCGGCCACGAAAGCGATCACTTCGCATTCGTACTTCTCGATCAGCCAGCGCAGGATGACCGAGGTGTCCAGCCCGCCCGAATACGCGAGAACGACCTTCTTCGCTTTTCCCAATGCCGCTTCCTCCGTCGGTTAGTGTGGGATGAGTTTCGCCAGGAGGGCCATCTGGATGTGCATCCGGTTCTCCGCTTCGTCGAACACGGCCGACTGCGGCCCTTCCATCACCTCATCCGTGATCTCCTCCCCGCGGTGAGCGGGAAGGCAATGCATGACGATCGCGTCTTTCCGGGCGGCACGCAGCAGGCCGGAGTCGATGCGGTAGCCGCGGAACGCCTTGAGGCGCCGTATCCGCTCCTTCTCCTGTCCCATGCTGGTCCATACGTCCGTGTACAGGACGTGGGCGTCCCTTGCCGCCTCGGCGGGGTCGCGGACGACCCGCACGTCGCCTCTCCCCGCCGCGGAGGCCTCCCGCAGGACCCCGGCGTCCGGCTCGAACCCCTTCGGGCAGGCCAGGCGCAGGGAGAACCCGAGAAGATGGGCCGCCTCCACCCACGAATTCGCCACGTTGTTGCCGTCGCCGATGAAGGCCGCCTTCATCCCGCGGAGGTCGAACCCCCGCTCCTGCGCCGTCATCAGGTCCGCGAGGACCTGGCAGGGGTGATGGAGGTCGGTCAGTCCGTTGATCACGGGAACGGCCGCCTGGGCGGCCATCTCCTCCACCGTCTCCTGGAGAAACGTCCGGATCATGATGGCGTCCACGTACCGGGAGAGCACCCGTGCCGTGTCGCGGACCGGCTCTCCCCGGGAGATCTGGGTGTCGGCGGGAGACAGGAACAGGGCGTGCCCTCCCAGCCGGGCCATGCCGACTTCGAACGACACCCTCGTCCTCGTGGAGGCCTTCTGGAAGATCATCGCCAGCGTCTTTCCCGCCAGCGGGCGCGGCGCCCCCCGGCGCCCCCCCCTGCGTTTCCACTCCCGGCCGGCCGCAAGGAGCGCGAGGAGCTCCCGGCCGGTGAGGTCCAGTATCCGGAGAAAGTCCTTCTTCACTTCCGTCCCCCCGCGGGGAGGGATGCCCGCAACAGGACCAGCGCCTGCCGGATCTCCCCGTCGTTGACGGTCAACGGCGGAAGGAAGCGCAGCACGTTCCCCGATGTGGCGTTCACGACGAGCCCGTTCTGCAGGCACCGCTGCGCGATCTCCTTCGTCTCGACCTCCATTTCGATCGCGAGCATCAGGCCCATCCCCCGGACCCTCCGTATGTCCGTCCGGTGCGTGGCCAGCTCGGAGAGCCCGTTCCTGAAGAGATCCCCCTTCCGGGAAACCTCGGCGAGGAACCCGGGCGACCTCAAGGTCTCCAGGACGACCTTCGCCGCCGCGCAGCAGACGGGGTTGCCTCCGAAGGTGCTTCCGTGCGAGCCGGGGCCGAACGCGGCCGCCACCTCGTCCCGCGCCACCACGGCCCCCAGAGGAAGGCCGTTGGCGAGCCCCTTGGCCAGGGTGACGATGTCGGGCGCCACTCCGAACCGTTCGCAGGCCAGCATGGCGCCGGTCCGCCCGAGCCCCGTCTGGATCTCGTCCGCAACGAAAAGAACCCCTTTCTCCCTGCAGATCCGCTCCGCCTCCTGAAGGTAGTCGGGCGGGTGCATCCGGACGCCGTTCTCCCCCTGGATGGGCTCGAAGAGAAAGGCGCACGTACGTTCCGTGAGAGCGTCCTCGAGGGCTGCGATGTCTCCGAACGGAATCGTGACGAACCCCGGCAGCATCGGCTCGAACCCCTTGTGGAACTTCGGCTGCCCCGTGGCGGAGAGGCCGCCGTAGGTCCGGCCGTGGAAGGACCCTTCGAGCACGATGAACTCGTGGGCCCCTTCCTTCCCCCGGTCGGCCGTCCACTTCCGCGCCAGCTTGATCGCCGCCTCGTTCGCTTCGGTGCCGCTGTTGCAGAGAAACACCTTCCCGCCGATGGTGCCCTCCGAAATCAGCCTGGCCGCCTCGGACTGGACCGGCACGTGGAACAGGTTGGAGGCGTGCAGCAAGTTCCTCGCCTGCACGGTGATGGCGCGCGTCACCTCCGGATGCGTATGTCCGAGGAGCGCCACGGCGATGCCGCCCAGGAAATCGAGGTACTCCCGCCCCTCGGCATCGAAGAGCCTCGCCCCCTCGCCCCGCACGAACGCCACGGGGGACCGGGCGTAATTCGCCATCTGGTACTTCCCCGTCATTTCGATGATTTCTTCGGTGCCCACGGCTTTCCCCCTTCCCCCGGCGCCCCGGTGATCTCCGTGCCGATCCCCGCGTCCGTGAAGATCTCGAGGAGGACGCTGTGCGGGACCCGGCCGTCCAGGATATGCACCTTGTTCACCCCCTTGCGGAGGGCGGTCAGCCCGCACTCCACCTTGGGGATCATCCCCCCGGTGATCAGCCCCTCCCGGATGGCCGCATCCGCATCGTCGGCGGTCATCGTGGAGATGCGCTCTCCCTTCCGGTCGAGGACTCCGGGCACGTCCGTCAGGAGGATGAACTTCTCCGCGGCGACCGCGGCGGCCACCTCCGCGGCGGCGGTGTCGCCGTTGATATTGTACGCCTCGCCCTCCGAACCCACGCCGATCGGTGCGATCACCGGCACGAAGCCGTCCCGCTCCATCCCCCGGAGGACGTCGGGGTTCACGCCCGTAACCTCCCCCACCATCCCCAGGTCGAGCGGCATGCCGTCCCTTCCCGGCGTGGAATGTTTCCTGGCCCGGATCAGCCACCCGTCTTTCCCCGTGAGGCCGACCGCCTTCCCCCCGAACCGGTTGATGAGCGCGACGATCTTCTTGTTGACGGTCCCCCCCAGGACCATTTCCACCACTTCCATCGCCTCGGGGGAGGTCACCCGCAGCCCTTCCCTCCGCTCCGAGGGGATCGAGAGCAGCGCCAGCATCCGGTCGATCTGCGGCCCGCCCCCGTGCACGACCACCGGGCGGATCCCCACGTACTGGAGGAGGACGATGTCCTCGGCGAAGGACGCCATCCGCTCCTCGCCGGCCATCGCCGCGCCGCCGTATTTGACCACCACCGTCTTCCCGGAGAACTCCCGGATGTACGGCAGCGCCTCGATGAGCGTCTCGGCCTTCTGTATGTACCCTTTCATCCCCGCTCCCGTTTCCCTCGTCACAGGATGTACCGGCTCAGGTCGACGTCGCGGACGATGTCGGCGAGCTTCTCGTCGACGTACGCCTTCCGGAGGACGATCTCCCGCTCCCCGATCTCCGGCGCCGAAAACAGCAGGTCTTCGAGGAGCTTTTCCATGATCGTGTAGAGCCGCCTCGCCCCGATGTTCTCCGTGCGCTCGTTCACCTCGCAGGCCATCTCCGCGATCCGCTCCACCGCATCCGGAGCGAACGTCAAACGGATCCCCTCGGTCCCGAGAAGCTCGGCGTACTGCCGCGTGAGCGCTCCTTGCGGTTCCGTGAGGATCCGCACGAAATCCTCCTTCGTCAGCGATTCGAGCTCCACGCGGATCGGGAACCGCCCCTGCAGCTCCGGGATCAGGTCCGACGGCTTCACCGTGTGGAACGCTCCCGCCGCGATGAACAGGATGTGGTCGGTCCGCACCATCCCGTACTTCGTGTTCACGTTCGAGCCCTCCACGATGGGGAGCAGGTCCCGCTGCACCCCCTGCCGGGAAACGTCGGGGCCCGTCGCGGACCCCCTCCCTGCGATCTTGTCGATCTCGTCGACGAAGACGATGCCCGCCTGCTCCGTCCGCTCGACCGCCATCTGCTTCACCCGGTCCATGTCCACCATCCGGGCGGCCTCCTCGGTTTCCAGGAAAACAAGCGCCTCCGGCACGCGCATCTTCTTCCTGCGCACCTTCCTGGGAAAGAGGTTCCCCAGCATCTCCTGGAGGTTTCCCTCGACCCCCTCCATGCCGCCCCCTCCCGAAATGCCGATGAGGTCGATGGCGGGAAGGGCGCTTTCCCTCACTTCGACCTCCACCGTCCTCTCGGACAGCTTCCCTTCCTTGAGCATCGCCCGCAGCCGCTCCCGCGACTCCTCCGGCTTCGCTTCCGCTTCCGCGGGCGGGCTTCCCGCCGGACGGACCGCCGGGCGCGGAGGAAGCAGGATGTCGAGGAGGCGCTCCTCGGCGCTCGCCCGGGCCTTCTCCGCCACCCTTCCCATTTCCTCCGTGCGGACGAGGTGGACCGCGATCTCCGCCAGGTCGCGGATGATGGACTCCACGTCGCGGCCGACGTACCCCACTTCCGTGAACTTGGACGCCTCTACCTTGAGGAAGGGCGCCTGCGCCAGCCGCGCCAGCCGTCTCGCGATCTCGGTCTTCCCCACGCCGGTGGGCCCCACCATGATGATGTTCTTCGGGGCGATCTCCTCCCGAAGCTCTTCGGGGACTTGCATCCTGCGCCACCGGTTCCGAAGCGCGATCGCCACCGCCCGCTTGGCCTTCTCCTGTCCGACGATGTGGCGGGACAGCTCCGCCACGATCTCCTTAGGGATCAGCGGGCGGCCGCCCCACGGCTCCTTTGCCACGGGCGTCATGGCGTCGAGATCTCCTCCGCGGACACGTTCTCGTTGGTGTAGATGCAAATCCCGGAAGCGATGCGGAGCGCCTCGCGCGCGATCTCCAGGGCCGACAGCTCGGTGTGCAGGAGCATCGCGCGGGCCGCGGCCAGGGCGAACGGGCCGCCGGAGCCGATCCCGATCGCCCCGTCGTCCGGCTCCACCACGTCTCCGCTCCCGGAGAGCAGCATCAGGTCCCGTCCGTCGGTCACGACCATGACCGCATCCAGCCGCCGAAGCACCCGGTCGGTTCTCCACTCCTTCGCCAGCTCCACCGCCGACCTGCGCAGGTTCCCCCGGTACTCCGAAAGCTTCCCCTCGAACTTCTCGAACAGCGTGATGGCGTCCGCGGTGCCCCCCGCGAACCCCGCCAGCACCCGGTCCTCGTACAGCCGGCGGATCTTGCGGGCCGTCTGCTTGAGGATGGTGGTTCCCATCGTCACCTGCCCGTCCCCCGCCATCGCCACGCGTCCGCCCCGGGCAACCGCCACGATCGTCGTTCCCCGCATTCCGTTCACGGCTTCCTCCCCGCGCGGGAAAGGGGGTGGGCCCCTTCGTAGGCGCGCAACAGGTGGCTCACGTTGACCCGTGCGTATCGCTGCGTCGTGGATAACGACGCGTGCCCCAGCATCTCCTGGATGGACCGTGTCTCAGGCCGTGCGGCGACAGGTGTCTTCCGACCGTCGCCCGGCGGAGCGCCCCATCGAGGATCCGCGCCACGCTGCGCGCCGTCAGGGGTCCTCCGCGCAGATTCAGGAAAAGCGCGTCCCGCTGCGGCGCCTCCCGGCGCCGCCGCGCCGTCAAATATTCCTTCAACGCCCCGACGGCCTTCTCGCCGACCGGGACCACACGGACCTTCCGTCCCTTTCCCGACACGCGGACCGTCCCCTCGTCGAGGTTCACGTCCTCCCTCCGAAGGGAGACCAGCTCCCCCACGCGAAGGCCGGAGGAGTAGAGCAGTTCCAGGATCGCCGCGTCGCGCGCTTCCCGCTCGCCGCCCTCCGGCAGGGAACGCAGCAGGTCCATCATCTCGTCCACGGGGAGAAACTCGGGAAGCCGCATCTCCCTGCGGGGAGCCGCGATGGAAGCGGCGGGGTTCCCCGGGATCTCCCCCTGGCCCATCAGGAACGAGAAGAACGAGCGGATGGCCGAAATCTTCCTCGCCATGGTGGAAGATTTCCGGCCCGGGAAACGGGCGGAGAGGAACCTGCGCAGGTCCGCCGCGGTGACCGACTTCCAGCCGCCCTTCCCCTTTTCGGGATCCTTCCCCTCCGTCGCCATGAGGAAGGATCGGAATTCGGAAATCTCGCGGAGATATGCACGCACCGTCTCCCTCGAAGCGTTCCTCTCCGAGAGGAGATACTGCGAGAACTGGCGAATCGCCGATCCCATCCCCTTCCGCCGTCCCTTTCGCAAAAAAGGAAAAGACTTATGTAACACACAAGGGGTTAAATTTGAAGAAGCTTTTGCGGAATTCCGCGATCGCGGAGAGCGCCGCGGCGGCCTGTTTCGCCTTCCGCTCCCGTTTCTTGCCGGAAGGAGGCTCCGGGAGGAGGCCGAAGTTGGCGTTCATCGGCTGGAACTCTCCCTTGCGGGGCGCGGCGATGTGCCGGAGAAGCGCGCCGGTCATCGATGCTTCCGGGAAGGCGGCGGGCTCGCGCCCTTGCGCCCTGGCCGCGGCCGAAACGGCCGCGACGAACCCCGCGGCGATCGATTCGACGTACCCTTCCACGCCGGCGACCTGCCCCGCGAAGAACAGCCCCGGCCGCTTGCGGCACTCCAGCCACGGATGGAGGTGGCGCGGCGCATCGAGAAAGGCGTTCCGGTGCACGGACCCATGCCGAAGGTACTTCGCACGGGAGAGGCCGGGGATCAGGGAGAACACCCGCTCCTGCTCCGGATGCGCCAGCTTCGTCTGGAACCCCACGAGGTTGAGCATCGTCCCCGCGGCGTTTTCCTTCCGGAGCTGCACCACGGCATGCGGCGTCTTCCCCGTGCGGGGATCCCGCAGCCCCACCGGGCGCAACGGCCCGTACAGGAGCGTCTCCGGCCCCCGGCGCGCCATCGTCTCCAGGGGCATGCAGGATTCGAAGTACCGCTCTTCCTCGAATTCCCTGGCGGGGACCGTGCGGGCCGAAAGCAGCGCGGACAGGAAGTCTTCGTACTGCCCGCGCGTCATCGGGAGATTCAGGTAATCGCCTTCTCCCGCGCCGTAGCGGTCGGCCGTGAAGGCGGCCTGCAGGTCGATGGTGGAAGCGTCCACGATCGGCGAGATGGCGTCGTAGAAATAGTATCCCGCGTCGCCCAGGAAGGACCCGATCGAGGCCGAGAGGGCGTCGGAAGGCAGGGGGCCGCACGCGAGGATGACCAGAGGGGCATCGGGGATCGACCGCGCTTCGGCCTCCCTCACACGGATGTCCGGCCGGGAACGGACCGCCTCGGTCACCATGCGGCCGAAGATCTCCCGGTCCACCGCCAGTGCTTTCCCCGCGGGGACCCGGGCGCGCCGGGCCAGGGACATCAGGTTCGATCCGAGCTCCCTCAGCTCGGCCTTAAGGAGTCCCTTGCCGGACGACGGCTCCTCGGAGCCGAGGGAATTGCTGCACACCAACTCCGCGAACCAAGCCGTCCGATGGGCCGGGGACGAAACCGCCGGCCGCATCTCCACGATCTCGACGGGGACCCCCGCAGCGGATAGGACAAGCGCAGCTTCCGAACCCGCCAGGCCGGCCCCAACGACGGTGACCCCGTTTTCAGGAAGAGGGGCCGCCGCCGTTTTCATCCCTCCTCCTCTCGGGAAGAAACACGGAGAAGATGCTCCCGTGCCCCGGCTGGGAGCGCACCTCGACGAACCCCCGGTGAATCTGGACGATCCTCTGGGAAATGGCGAGCCCCAGCCCCGTCCCCCCTTCCTTGGTGGTGAAGAAGGGATTGAAGATCCTGGCGGTGTTGGCGGGATCGATCCCCTTGCCGGTGTCGCTCACCGTCGTCACGGCATACCGTTCCCCGTGCCGTACCTGCGAGAACAGGTCGATCCGCACGTGCCCGGCGGCGGGCGTGGCCTGCACGGCGTTCCGCACCAGGTTCCAGAGGACCTGCTTCAACTGCTCGGCGTCGCCGTCGACGACAAGGTTCCGCAGGACGAGATTCTCCACGGTCACCCCCTTTTCCCGCGCCTCGCCCGCCCGGATGGCTTCCGTGACGTCGCCGATCACGTCCGCCATGTTCACGGCCCCGATATTGCGCAGGGACGGGCCGGTATACGCGAGAAAATCGGAGATGAGGCCGTTCAACCGCATGCTTTCCCGCTCGATGATGTCCAGCAGCGTCCGGGCGTCGTCGGTCAGCTCGGGCGACTCCCGGAGCAGTTGCGAGGAGCCGGCGATGGAGGCGAGGGGGTTCCGGATCTCATGGGCGAGACCCGCTGCCAGCTCCCCCACTCCCGCCAGCCGGTCGGAGATGCGAATGCGCTCCTCCATCTGCTTCACCGGCGTCAGGTCCTGGAAGATCACGACCCGGCCGATCACCCCCCCTTCCGCATCCTTCAGCGGGGAAGAGGAAAACCCCAGGAAGATCTCCGATCCGTCCGAGCGGCGGAAGGAGATCTCCGGACGCGGAAGGCGCGACTCCCCCCGGGGATCCGAAAGCTCCAGCCCCGCAAGGACCTCCTCGACGCGCTTGCCGGTCACCTCCCCCCGATGGACGCCCAGGATGCCGCACGCCATGTCGTTCATGAGGTTCACCCGCCCCCGGGTGTCGGACGTCAGGATCCCCGAGGGGATGTTGTCGATCACGTGCTTGTGGAACGATTCCAGCTTCTGCAGGTCGTCCTCGCGGGCCAGGACGCGCTGGCGCGTCCGACGGATGTCCTCTCCCAGCAGGCCGGAGAGAAGCCCGGTCAGCAGGAACCCGATGGAATTCGTCAGGGAGGAGCGAAGGAACTGGGACCAGGCAAGGTGCACGGTCTCGACGCCGGGAGGCAACAGGATCCCCTGCTTCTGGAGATACAGCATCGACACGTAGGAGACGGCGGAGAGGACGGCCCAGATCATCGCCCCCCGCAGGAAGAGTTCGAAGCTTCCCAGGAGGATGACGACGATGTACATGAAGGCGAAGACGCTGTCGTACAGGCCGGTGGCGAAGACGATGACGGATACGAACGCCACGTCCACCGCCGCCTGCACCACGGAAACCGGCGTCGACGGATCGGCGCTGCCCCAAAGCGCGAAACGGAGGAGGAGCCACCCGTAGGAGAGGACCACGGCGGCGTAGAGGTACTTGAACCCGCCCGCGAGGATAAGCTCGGGCTCCTGGAAATGGACCGATACCACCGACGCCAGGAGGGCGAAGGTGATGCCGGTGCGCACCAGCAGGAGGTTGCGCCCCCCCGCGGCTCCCTCCCGCCGGCTCGTCGACACCCCTTACCCGCCGACGACGCCTGCCAGTTTGAAGATCGGCAGGTACATCGCGACGACGAGCCCGCCGATGATGACTCCCAGGAAGACCATCAGGAGCGGTTCGAGGAGGGAGGTCAGCGCCTCCACGGCCATGTCGACTTCCTCGTCGTAGAACTCGGCGATCTTGTTGAGCATCGTGTCCAGCGCCCCGGTGGCCTCCCCCACGGCCACCATCTGGGTCACCATCGCGGGGAACACCTTGCTCTCGGAGAGGGGATCGGCGATCGTCTTCCCTTCGCTGATGCTCATGCGGGCCTTGAGAATGGCCTCCTCGATGATCCGGTTCCCCGCGGATTTCGCGACGATGTCCATGCTCTCCAGGATCGGGACGCCGCTGCTCACCATGGTGCCCAGCGTGCGGGCGAACCGGGCCACGGCGATTTTCTGGAGGAGCGGCCCGACGATCGGCAGCTTCAGGTAGATGCGGTCGATGTTCCGATGTCCGTTCTCCGTGTTTCGATACCAGCGCATGGCGACGACCGCCAACGCGACGAAGACGATCCCCAGCAAAAAGTATTTCCGGGTGAAGGCGCTCATCGCCAGGACGGCCTGCGTGGGGGCGGGCAGCGCCTGCCCGAAGTCATCGAACATCTTGGCGACGATGGTGGATGGGTACACCATCGCCCCCTTGATCTTCTTGGCGAGCCGCAACGCTTTTTCGATGTGGGCCGCGAGCCGCGAGAGGATCGTGTCCAGGATCCCGCCGACCTCGCCCGCCTGGACTAGGTTGACGAACAGCTCGTCGAAGGTCTTCGGGTGCTTCGCCAGGGCGTCGGCGAAGGTGGACCCGCTCTCCACGTCCTCCTTCACCTTCAGGATGATCTTCTTGAACGTCTGGTTCTCCTGCTGCATCCCCAGGATGTCCAGGCACTGGACCAGGGGAAGCCCCGCGTCGATCATCGTGGCGAACTGGCGGGTGAAGATCGCAAGCTCCCTCTGGGACACCTTCCCGCCGAACCACGGCATCCGGATGCGCAGGTCCGCGGCCTTGGGCTTCACCTTTACGGGAACGACCTGCTGCCTGCGAAGCTGGGCGAGGACGAACGCCTCGTTGGGCGCCTCCAGCTCCCCCGTGAGGGTCCTCCCTGCCTTGGTCTTCCCTTCCCAGACGAATTTCGGCATCGTATCCTCCGTGGATCTTCCCTGCGTCCTACATCCTTCGACCCGCGCCCTGCGGGCCCCCGCTTTGCGCCGCCGTGAGGAGATTGCGGAACTCGTCGGGATCGGAGCTCCTTCCGACGGCGTCCTCCAGCGTGATGTCCCGTCGCAGATAGGAAGCGAGCAGCGCCTGGTTCATCGTCTGCATCCCGAACTTCGCCTGCCCCACCTGCATCTGGGAGTAGATCTGATGGATCTTCTCTTCCCGGATCAGGTTCCGGATGGCCGGGTTGGGGACCATGATCTCAAGGCAGAGCGCCCTTCCGGTCCCGGACGCCTTGGGAATGAGGATCTGCGAGACGACCCCCTCGAGGACGAACGACAGCTGCGCCCTCACCTGCGGCTGCTGGTACGGGGGAAAAACGTCCAGGATCCGGTTGATCGTCTGGACGCAGGAATTCGTGTGGAGGGTGGCGAAGACCAGGTGCCCGGTCTCGGCGACGGTCAGCGCCGCCTCGATCGTCTCCAGGTCCCGCATCTCGCCGATGAGCACGACGTCCGGGTCCTGGCGGAGGATGTGCTTGAGGGCCTTCTTGAAGGTCTGGGTGTCCGCGTTCACTTCCCGCTGGTTCACCAGGCACTTCTTGTGGGGGTGCAGGTACTCGATCGGGTCCTCGATCGTCACGATGTGCTCGTGCCGCTCCGAGTTGATCTTGTCGAGCATCGCGGCCAGGGTCGTCGACTTCCCCGAGCCGGTCGGCCCGGTCACCAGCACCAGCCCCCTCGGCTTCTTGCACAGCTCCTTCAGCGTCGTCGGCAGCCCCAGCTCGTCGAACGTGCGGACACGGAACGGGATCGTCCGGAACGCCCCGGCCACGGCCCCCCGCTGCAGGTAGATGTTGGCCCGGAAGCGGCTCATCCCCTTCACGCCGAAGGAAAGGTCGAGCTCCTTCTCCTCCTCGAACCGTTGTTTCTGGGCCTCGGTCAGGATGCTGTAGCACAGCCGCTTGGTGTCCGGCGGGGTCAGCGGCTCGGACGGCAGCGGCATCAGCCGTCCGTCCACGCGGATCGTGGGGGCGATCCCCGTGGTGATGTGCAGGTCGGAAGCCCCCTTTTCGCACATGACGCTCAGCATTTCGTGCATGGATACCATGGCCGTCTTCTCCCCGGTTCCCGCTTAATCGGTGGCGGTCACCCGCAGCACTTCCTCCAGCGTGGTGACCCCCTCCTCGACCTTCGAAAGCCCCGACTGCCGGAGCGTCTTCATGCCGAGGCGGATCGCTTCCCGCTTGACCTCGATCGCCGAGCCTCCCCGCAGAATCAGGTCCTTCAGCTCTTCCTTGACCGGCATCGTCTCATAAAGGGCGACCCGCCCGCGGAACCCCGTCCCGTTGCATTCGTCGCATCCCTTTCCCTTGGACGGGTGCGCGTGCTTGATCCGCTCCGGCTTCATCCCCGCGTCCAGCAGCGCCTTCGGAAGGATCTTCACTTCCTCCTTGCAGTTCCCGCACACCCGGCGGGCCAGCCGCTGCGCCAGGATGAGGTTGAGCGAAGAGGACACGAGGAACGGCTCGATCCCCATGTTGAGCAGCCGCGTGATGGTGCTGGGGGCGTCGTTCGTGTGCAGCGTGGACAGGACCAGGTGTCCCGTGAGGGCCGCCTTCACGGCGATTTCCGCCGTCTCGTAGTCGCGGACCTCGCCCACCATGATGATGTCGGGGTCCTGCCGCAGGAAGGAGCGAAGGGCCGCGGCGAACGTGAGGCCGATCTCCTCCTTGATCTGCACCTGGTTGATCCCCGCGAAGTTGTACTCCACCGGGTCCTCGCAGGTGGAGATGTTGTCGGTGGTCTTGTTCAGGTCCGCCAGCGCCGAGTAGAGGGTCGTCGTCTTCCCCGAGCCCGTGGGGCCGGTGACGAGGATCATCCCGTACGGGCGATGGATGGCTTCCTGGAAGTCCTTGAGCGGCTCGGGCTCGAAGCCCAGCTTCGTCATGTCGAGCTGGAGGCTGGATTTGTCCAGAAGGCGGAGGACGGTCTTTTCCCCGTAGATGGTCGGCAGCACGGAGACGCGGAAATCCATCTCCCTCCCCTTCCCCACCTTGAGCTTGATCCGTCCGTCCTGCGGGAGCCGCCGCTCCGCGATATCCAGGCTCGACATGATCTTGAGGCGGGAGACCAGCGCGTTTCGCAGCTTGATGGGAGGGCGCATCACCTCGTAGAGCACCCCGTCCACCCGGTAGCGGATGCGGAACTCCTTTTCGTACGGCTCGATGTGGATGTCCGAGGCGCGCCGCTTGATTGCGTCGGTCAGCACGAAGTTGGCGAGCTTGACGACGGGAGCGTCGTCGACGCGGCTATCCTGATCGACCGCTTCGAGGTCCTCCTCCCGCACGACCTCCAGGTCCTCGTCCAGCTCCGAGATGATGTCCTTGAACTCCATCGACTGGTCGAAAAACCGGTTGATCGCCGAGGTGATGTCCTTCTCGGACGCCAGCACCAGCTCCACGGCGTAGCCGGTCTTGAACCCGATGGCGTCGATGATCGCCATGTTGGAGGGGTCGGCCACGGCCACGATCAGCTTCGCCCCCACCCGGTTGATGGGGAGCGCCATATGCTTCTGGACCAGGTCCTCGGGCAGGAGGCGGACCACTTCGGCATTGATCTCGTATTTCGACAGGTCGACCACCGGGACGTTGAACTGGCGGCCGAGGAAGGAGAGGAGATCCTCCTCCTTGATGTAACCGGCCTTGACGAGAATCGATCCGATCCGTTCCTTCGTTTTCTTCTGGGTTTCGAGGGCGCTCCTGAGGTGTTCCGGGGTGATGATGTTCCCCCGGAGGAGCATTTCCCCTATTTTGGCAGCCATCACGGACATAGAAAAGTCACCATATAGAAATATAAATTACACTATATTTAAGCATAATTTGACTCATCCAACCGCAATTGTTTTTCGCGCGACGGACAGAAATTCCTCCCCGGGGACCCTTTTCCCGGTCCAAAGGAAAAAACTCCGCGCCGCCTGGTGGGCCAGCATCGCCAGGCCGTCGATCGCGGAAATCCCCCGCTTTTTCAAGAGGCGCACCAATGCGGTACCGCCCCGTCGATAAATTATATCGGCAAACCGTGTGGTTTTCTCTACCCCCTCCAGGGGAAAATGTTCCCAGTCCCCGAACAACCCCAGGGAGGTGCACTGGACGACCAGGTCCGCGCCGCGGAATTCCTCAATCATCCTGGCAGGATTCAGCTCTCCGGCCGACATCGCCGTTCCCGGGAACCGGGGGGAAAGGATCGAGGCGATTTCCTCGCCGCGCGAGGGGTGCCGGTTGAGAATCGTCATTTCCTTCGCCCCGGCGCGGCACAGCTCGAAGGCGATCCCCCGGGCCGAGCCGCCCGCCCCGAGAAGGACCACCCGCCGGAAGCGCCTCCCCCACCCCGCATCCGCCGCCGCGTCCAGGAAACCGTGCCCGTCGGTGTTCTCGGCGCGAAGCTTCCCTTTCCGGATGCATATGACGTTCGCCGCCCCGCAGACCTCCACCGCTTCCGACTTCTCGTCCGCCAGCGAGGCCGCCTCCTCCTTGTGAGGAATCGTAACGTTGCCGCCCAGGAAGTTTCCTTCCCGGACGACCCGGAAGAAATCTGGGAGAACCACCCGGGGAATGTCGATACCGACGTACCGCAAGGGGAGGCCGAGCCGGGCGATGACGGCGTTGTGCATCGCGGGGCTCAAGGAATGGGACAGGGGATGACCGACGATGAACAGGAGGGACTCCGGCCCCACCCGCCTTCCGGCCTGTTCGGGACGGATCACCTTTCGAGTTCTAAGTTCCAGTAGGTGAAGTCCACGAGGTTGAGGAACGGCAACCACTCCCGATGGACCGGCCCCCGGAGGGAAAACGCGTATTCCGGCGTCCAGCGGGGCCGGGCCGGACGGGCGATCGTCCGCAGGCCCGCTTCCTCGGGAAGCATCCCCCCCTTCCGCTTGTTGCAGGGCACGCAGCTGCAGACGATGTTTTCCCATGTCGTCATCCCGCCCCGGGACCTCGGAATGACATGGTCCAGGTTCAGCTCGCTCCGGGGGTGGGTCTTCCCGCAGTACTGGCAGGTGCTGCGGTCCCGGACGAAGATGTTGTGCCGGCTGAAGCGGACGGTGCGCTTCGGGACGCGGTCGTAGGCGACCAGCACGACGACCCTCGGAACCCGGATCACCCGCCCCACGAGGCCCACGGCCTCGTCGTGGGTGTGGACGGAAAGCTCGCTCCACGACTGGAAGTCGTACATTTCGTACTGGGAATTGATTGCGCGGGCAAGCCCGGAATAGAGAAGACAGAACGCCCGCCGAACGTTCGTTACGTGGACGGGGAAAAACGCCCGGTTGAGGACGAGCACGCCGGAGTTCAGCATGTCCTTTTATACACTGGGGAGGGACCTCCCTTCAACCGGAAATGCGGTGATACGGACTTGGGGCTCGCGGGGGGCTTCCCCCCGCTGCGCCCTGCGTCCGCATCACCGTATCTCTGAAATAGAGAGTCCGGCCGCTTCTCACCCCGCGGACAGGGCGGCCAGGAGGGCCGCGGCGAGGTCGGCGACCTCCCCGTCGCGGACCGTGCGCATGTCGAGGAGCAGCTTCCCCTTCGCGATGCGCGCCACGACCGGAGGGTCCCCTCGCCGGAGCGTTTCCTCCAGGTCCTCGACGCGCATCCCCGGATGGGACACGGCGACGCAGGCCGTGGGAATCCGGACCTCGGGCATCGCCCCTCCGCCGGGAGAGGAATCCGCCCGCTCGATGGACAGGAGCAGCCCGGCCCCGCCGGCCTTCCGGACCCGCCGGACGAGTTTCCGCGCGCGCGCGCGGACGGCACCTTCCCCTTCCGTCATCATCGCCAGCACCGGGACGGAAGCCGCCGCTCTCCGTTCGTCGGCGTACAGGGCGAGCGTCGCGGCCAGCGCGGCCAGGCACAGCTTGTCGATCCGCAAGGCGCGCGAGAGGGGGTGCTTTTTCAGCGGGTCCACCAGCTCCTTGCGGCCGGCGATGATCCCGGCCTGCGGGCCGCCCAGAAGCTTGTCCCCGCTCACGGTCACGATCCCGGGGCCGTGCGAAAGCGCCTGCCGGACGGTGGGCGTCCCCGGAATGCCCGCGGCGGAAAAATCGAAGATGGCCCCCGAGCCCAGGTCTTCCATCACCGGGATTCCCAGGCGGGCCCCGAGGGAGGAAAGCTCGGCGGTGGAAACCTCTTCGGTGAAGCCCGAAACGCTGAAGTTGGACCGGTGGACCTTCAGGAGGAGCGCCGTCCGCGCGGTCGCCGCGTTTTCGTAATCCCGGAGGCGGGTGCGGTTGGTCGTCCCCACCTCGACGAGCGACGCGCCGCTCTCGGCCATGATGTCGGGGATGCGGAACGATCCGCCGATCTCCACCAGTTCCCCCCGGCTGACGAGAACCTCCCTCCCCCTGGCCAGCCCCGCCAGACAGAGAAGCACCGCGGCCGCGTTGTTGTTGACGACGTGCGCCGACTCCGCCCCGGTGAGGCCGAGGATCAAGCGCTCCACGTGGACCAGCCGGGAGGAGCGGCCGCCGGATGCGAGATCGAACTCCAGGTTGGAATACCCGCGGGCGGCGAGGGAAACGGCGCGGATCCCCTCCTCCGGCAGCGGGGCCCTCCCCAGGTTGGTGTGGATGACGACCCCCGTCGCGTTGATCACTCTCCGCAGCGACGGCTCCTCGGCGGCGGCAACTTCGGCGGGCAGGCGGGACACGAGCAGCGCCGTCCACTCCTCCCGGCTACGGGACGGCGCGCCGGCCGCCGCTTCCCGCCGGAAGGCGGAAAGGACCCTGCGGACGGCATCCACCACGACGGCGCGCGGCGTCTTCCGAAGGATCCGGCGTATCTCTTGGGCTTCCAGCAGGGAAGCGACGGAAGGGAGACTGCGCAATCGGTCCGGCTCGGGCATCGGCGGCGTGCCCCGACTCACTCCTTTTCCAGTTCCTGGAGAAGGATCTTCTTCCCGTATTGGGCGTTCTTTATCACGAGAGACTCCGCAAGCTCGGGATTCCGCTTCCGGAAGGCCTCGATGATGTCCCGGTGCTGCCGGATGACCCCTTCGATCTTGCCCCGCATCGCCAGGATCAGCCGGAACCGCTGGAACTGCATCACCATGTTCTGGACGATGGAATGAAGCTTCTCGTTCCCGCAAGCCGTCAGAAAGACATCGTGGAAATCGTTGTGGAGGAAGAGCACCTTGCGCAGGTCCTTTTTGGCGGCGGCCGCCTCGATCTGGCGGTTCAGCGATTCCATCCTGGCCAGATCCTTCTCGGTGAGGGTCCGGGTAGCGCAGCGGGCCGCGTACCCCTCGAGCACCATCTTCAGGTCGTAGAAATCGGAGATGTCCTTGGCCGAAATGGAGGCGACGACGGCTCCTTTCCGGGGGACGACGGTGATGAACCCCTCGGACTCGAGCTGGCGGAACGCCTCGCGGATCGGCGTCCGGCTGATGCCGAAGCGGTCGGCCAGATCGGGCTCCGCGACGCGGGTGCCCGCAGGGATCTGGCCATTGATGATCGCACTCCTTACCGTCTCGACGATTTTTTCCCGGAGGGTCATGTGGTTATCGATCTGGATCTTCAGTTTCTGCAGCAAGGCGATTCTCTCCTCCATTCACGGATTGCCGGATAATGTATGCAGTATACAATAACATGTCAAGGCATTTTCAAAATGGCGTTTCCAAGGAGAATGCCTTTCCCCGCGCGTTCGCCGCGGAGGCGCGGGGAAATCCTTCCGAACGACGGGGTTGCTCCGCCGCGAACGATGCGGTATCTTCGGTCGATCCGGTGTTCGAGGAACGCCGGGAAGGAGGCCTCGCAAAGGATGGTCTGGACGATCCACGCCACGGTTCCCTACCCCATGCTGGAGTCCACGGATGCGGCCCGCCTTCTTGCCGGGAACGGCGTGGGGCCCGAGATCTACTTTTCAGGAAATGCGCTCGACGCCCTCACGGAGGAAGCCGCGGAAAAGACCGCGGGAACGTTGCGGGAGGCGGGAGTGCGCAGCGCAACGTTTCACGCGCCCTTCGAAGAGGTCTGGCCCGGTGCGCGCGACGAGGAGGCGCGCAGGATGGCGGTTCGCCGGCTCCTGCAAACGATCGCGCTGGCTCCCGTCTTCCGGCCCTTGGGGATCGTGGTCCACGGCGGGTACTACGGATGGCTCTACGATTTCGACGCCGAAAAGTGGTTCGAGCCCGCCCTCCGGACCTTCGGGGCCGTCGTGGATGCGGCGGAGAAAACCGGGGTCGACCTGTTCCTGGAAAACGTCTTCGACGAAGTCCCCGACCATCTTCTCCGGCTCCGGAACGCGCTCGGGTCGAAACGTCTCGGGTTCTGCTGCGACGCCGGCCATGCGGCCCTCTTTTCCTGCCTTCCCGTCCACAAGTGGCTGGAAGCGTTCGGTCCGGATCTCCGCGAAATGCACATCCACGACAACCGGGGGCAGCGGGACGACCACCTTCCCGTGGGCGAGGGCTCGATCAATTTCCGGGGGGTCCTGCACGCGGCGCTGGAGACGGGCGCTTCACCCATCCTGACGCTGGAACCTCACCGAAGGGAGCATTTCCATCGAGGGCTGGCCGCGCTCCGGGCGCTCCTCGCGGAAATTTCCTGAACCGTCAGTTCAGGTCCTTTAGCGCCCCATCGATGAATTCCAGCGCGTCCTCGCGCGAGTAGCGTTTCGCCAGCGAGGTGAAGACGGGGGGGGTTCCGTTTTCCCCCGCGATCTCCCGGCGCAGCTCCCGGAAAAACATCCGTCCCACCGCCGGATCGTAATGTCTGTAGATGCGGGACTTAAGCTCCCGGAGCGCTTCCAGGAGCGGCAGGCTGTCCCGGTAAGGACGGTCGGAGACCATGGCGTCGAACGCGTCGGCCAACGCGATGATCCTCGCCCCCGTGGATATCTGGCGGTCCCGTTTCCCGTCGGGATAGCCCGATCCGTCGAGAAACTCGGGGTGGTCCCTCGCGAAGACCGCGACGTTCGGATAGGGGAAACGGATCTCGGAAAGGATGTCGAAGCTCGTCCGCGGATGTTTCCGGATTTCCTGGAATTCCTCGGGCGTCAGGGAAGACTGCTTCGACAGGATGAACCGGGACGTCCCGATCTTCCCCACGTCATGGAGGATCGATGCGATGTGGACCGCCTGCACTTCATCCTCCGACAGGTCGAGCCCTTTCGCGATGGTCACCGAGATCTTCGCCACGCGCTCGGAGTGGCCGCGCGTGTAAGGATCCTTCGCTTCGATCGCCGCCGCCAGCGCCCGGATCGTGTCCAGGAAAATTTCCTGCATTCCATCGAGGAGCCGTTCATTCTCCGACACCTGGACCCGAAGGACCTCGTTCAGGCGGGAAATGTCCGCCAGGACCCGGTGGTTGGCGACGTGGTTGGAGAGGATGGAGGTCATCACGCTCAGCGTCTCGCGCTGCCGGAGCGTAAGCCCCTCCCCGGTGATGGTGGCGCCGAGAACCAGGATGCCGAGGGAGCCGTTCCGGGTCCCTAAGGAACAGAGATGTTCCACCTGGAACGCCGGCACCGCCCTCTCGATGTCGCCGACTGCCTTGCGGACCGGCCCGGAAGCCGTCTTCCGCCCCAGCAGGACCGGACGGCCCGACCGGCGGAGCGCCGCGGCAAGCTCCCGCGACATATCGATCGGCGGCACCCCCGGGGGAAGACCGCGGGAGACCTTCGCACGGAGTTCCCCGTGCTCTTCGAGGAACAGCGCCCCCTTCGCGATGGAGAACGTCCCCAGGATGACCATGAGGGCAAGGTGGAGGGACTCGTCGAAGTCGCGCGCCCGCGAGATGCAGACCGTGAAGTCCCGCAGCGCCTTGAGCTTGAACGCCTCCCGGCGCCCGGCGGGCAGGCGCTCCTCGCCGAAAAGGCCGTTGTCAGGCGGACGTGCCGAAATACCCAAGCGCTTCCTCCTCCCGTTCGAACACGCGGACGTAACGGGCGACTCCCGTCATCTGGAACAGCTCGCGGTTGATGCGGCTCAAGGCGCAGAACGCCAGCATCCCGTTGCGCTCCATGATTTTCTCCACGATGTCGATGATGATGGAAATCCCGATGCTGTTGATCAGGCGCGTCCCCTCGAAGTTCAGGAGAAAATTCCTCATCCCCGAATCGAGGGTCTCCTGCACCACCCGTTCCACTTCCTCCCCCAGGAGGCTGTTCAGATAGCCGTCGATATACACCACCAGCGCCCCATCCGCCTGGCGCGTCCTGACGTTCAGGTAACTCATCGCGGTCGCTCTTCGGGACCCGGCGATCCCGCTCCTTCCTTTTCCATGCCGGAATCGAGGTACTTCACCATCCGCACGATGGTTCCCTTGTCGCCGGTCATGATCTCGACGTCGTCCACCAGCTCCCGGATCAGCTTCAGCCCCCAGCCGCGGTTGCGCCGGGACTCCTCCGTCCGTCCTCCGCGGAACCCCTTCCCTTCGTCCTGGACGAACAGCTCGATCTTCTCCGGCGACAGGACGTACCGGAGACGGACCGTCCCCGACTCCGCCCCGCTGTGCTCGAACGCGTTGATGCATGCCTCTATCAAGGCCATCTTGATTCGGTCCACGGAGTCCTTGTCCAGGGATGCGTAAGACAGCGCCATCTTGATCCGGTCGACCGCGTCCTTGTCCAGGGACGCGTAGGACGCCACTTCCTCCGCGACCCGGGCCGCCACCACTTCCGTGTCCGCCTTCATCGGCAGGACCAGCTCGAACTCGAGCGGCTCCGCTCCGGGAGGCGGATCCGCCGGCCTGCGGTCCTCCGCTTGAAGATCGATCTCCTCCATGCCGAACAGGTTCAGGAAGATGCGCATCTGGGAACGGTGGGTCAGGAAAATGTCGTACCGGGCCGCCAGCTCGAGGGCGGCGGGGTCGATCCCTCCTTCGAACAGGATCCACTTCCGGAGCTGCGGGGCCCGGAGCCCCTTTTCGAGGCAAAGCAGCCGGCACCGGTTCTCGAAGTGCTCCACCGCCATCGCGGCGAGCGTCTTTTCCGTGCTCACGTCCACCGCCCAGATCACCAGGTTCTCTTCGGAGAACTCCGCGTCGAGGAAGCCGTAGGCCACCATGTCGAAATCGAACCGGGGGCCGCCGCGGCGGGTCCTGTATCCCGTGGAAACGGAGCTGATCTTGGGCAGCCGGAGCTTCTGCGGCTCCTTCTCCATCCCGATCACCACCTCGAGCAGTCCTTTCCCGACGAACCGATCCCGGAAGCCGCCGAATCGGAACAGGAGCAGCGGCACCTCGCGGCAGTCCCACCGGCGCATCAGCTCCTTGGTCGTGGCGATCCACTTTCCCCGCTCGGCCTCCGCGGGCTCCGAGGCCGCCCGGGACAGCTTCGCCTGCACCAGCGCCGCGGCGACCTGGGAGCTGCTCGTCCCCGCGACACCCCGCTCGAACGCCCAGTAGAGGAAGTCGGCCAGCACGGGATCGTCGACGAACCGGATCTGTTCGAAATCGGATTTCACCAGCCCCTTGAACTCCAACCCCGACAAGATCCGCCCGCCGTCTTCCGACGAGGTCCCCAGAAGGGACAGCGCCCCCTCGAAGGTGTCGAGCGGGAACCGGTCGCAGACGACGCGCTTGAGGAACTTGACGGCCCGCGCGCGGTCCAGCCGGTCGGGAAAGGCGTTCTCGAAAAATTCCCGCCAGTACCGGTTGAGCTGCCCCTCGGTGACCGAAAGGGCGTAAAGGTTCTCGAAGCCGATCTCGTCGGACACCTCCGCGCTCCGGAAGGAAACCTCCTCCGCGAACATCCGCAGGTAGATCGGCACGTGGCCCAGCCGCGCGGCGGCGCGGGCCTGAATGGGGACGGGCATCCGGATCTTACGGCGCTCGAACAGGGAGGCCCACAACGTTTCCGAGGCGGCCGGGGAGAGCCCTCCGATCTCCACCAGCTGGAATGTGCCGAACAGCCCTTCCCTCTTGAGGGAGGAGGTCACGTGCCCGGGGGACGATCCCGAGATGACCATGGGAAAGTGCCCCGACTTGATGTACGGGCGAAGGATGGAAAGGATGGCCCCGTCGGGAATGCCCTGCAGTTTGGACGTATACTGGAAGTCGTCGAAGAGGAAAACGGGATAGAAGACGTCCCTCCCGGTCGTGAAGGGGAAGGATACGGCGCTCACGAGCGCCGAGAGGCCGTCTCCGCGTTCCGAGAAACGCCGGTGCGCGAGAAGGAACTCGCGGCAATCCGTGAGCCCGTACGACCCGAGCCGCTCGCACATCGCCTCGGCGTCGAATGCCGCGGGGGGGGAATCCCCCAAAAAGATCAACACCTGCCAGAGGAACTCCTGCAGGAAATGCTGGGAGAGGGCCAGCGGATGAGAGAGAATCTTGCTGAAAGAGAAGTAGAACGGGAAAGGCCGGGGCGACGCGGTCCCTTCCGGGAGCGATTGGAGGTCGTGCTTCAGCTTCAGGAGAAGGGAGGTCTTCCCCACGTTGGGGGGAGCCGTCCCGGTACGGCGGGACCGAGGTGCGGCGGCCGCTCCTCCCCTGGGAGGACGCAAGGACCCGCGTCCTCATCGCCTTCCCGGACGTCTACGAAATCGGGATGTCCCACCTGGGCATCCTTTTGCTCCACGAAATCATGAACTCCCGACCGGGCACGCTCTGCGAGCGCGTCTTCGCCCCCTGGACGGACATGGAGGAGTACCTGCGGGCAAGCGGGACCGCGCTGTCCTCGCTGGAATCGGGGCGGCCCGCGCGCGATTTCGACGTCATCGGGTTCTCCCTCTGCTATGAGCTGACCTACACCAACGTCCTGGCCATGCTCGATCTTTCGGGCATCCCGCTGCGAAGCGTGGAGCGCGGGGAAACGGACCCCCTGGTTCTCGGCGGCGGGGTCTGCACGCTCAACCCGGCGCCCGTCGAGCCGTTCTTCGACGCCCTTCTCGTGGGAGACGGAGAGGAGGCGACGCTGGAAATCCTTTCCTGCGTGGAATCGTGGAAGGAACGGAAAGGGAAACGCCGGGAGCTTCTGTCCGACCTTTCCCGGATCGACGGAGTATACGTTCCCGGCGTCTCCTCCCGCGTCTCCCGGCGCGTCCTTCCCGACCTGGCCGCCTCTCCCCTTCTGCCGGCGCCGATCCTGCCGGCGATGCGCATCGTCCACGACCGCCTGAGCATCGAGATCTCCCGGGGTTGCACGAGGGGATGCAGGTTCTGCCAGGCGGGGTACGTCTACCGCCCCGTGCGGGAGCGCGATCCGCTGCTCCTTCTCCGCTACCTGCAGGAAACGGCGCCCAGGACGGGATTCGACGAGGTCGGCCTCCTTTCCCTTTCGGCGGCAGATTACGGCTGCATCGACCGGCTGATCACGGAGGCGATGGAGACGCTCTCTCCCGAGAGGATCTCCGTCTCCCTCCCCTCCCTCCGCCTCGACGCGCTGCGGGAGAACACCGTGCGGCAGATCCGGAAGGTGCGGAAGACGGGGTTCACGCTGGCGCCCGAGGCGGGCACGGAGAAACTTCGTCGGTCGATCAACAAGGAGATCCCCGACGAGGACCTCCTGCGGTCGGCGGAATGGATCTTTTCCAACGGGTGGCAGACGCTGAAGCTCTACTTCATGGTGGGGCTCCCCGGGGAGACATCGGCGGACGTCGCAGCCATCGGGCGGCTGGCAAAGCGGGTGGCCGCCGTCGCCCGCCGCCACGGAAAGCGGAACTCGGTCACGGTGAGCCTGTCCGCCTTCGTCCCCAAGCCGCACACGCCGTTCCAGTGGGAGCGCCAGATCGGGAAAGAGGAGATCGAGGAGCGCGTGGCGATCGTACGCGCCGAGATCGCACGGGACCGGAACGTCGAGGTGAAGTTCCACTCTCCCGCGGTCTCCGAGCTGGAGGGGGCGTTTTCCCGCGGAGACGCGCGGCTTGCCGACGTCCTGCTGCGCGCCTATCGCCTCGGGGCCCGCTTCGACGCATGGACCGAGGAGTTCCGGCCCGATGCGTGGAAGAAGGCGTTCGAGGAGGCGGGCGTCGACCGCCGCGGTCTTCTCGATGAGCGGGACCCCGCGCACCCTCTTCCCTGGGACAAGGTGGACGCAGGGATCGACCGCGCATTCCTCCTCGGCGAGCGGGAGAAGGCGCGATCTGGGGAAGCCACCCCGGACTGCCGTACGGGGGAATGCTCCGCGTGCGGATCCTGCCCGCCGGGGCTTTCCAACATCACCTACGCTTCCATGGGAGCGGAGGAAGGCGTCCTCGCCGACGCGGGAAAATCGCCCGCTTCTCCTCTCCCGCAGGCCCCGGCCGGACGGTATTTCGCGCGGATCCAATACGCCAAGGAAGGAGCCGCCCGCTACCTCTCCGGACTGGAGATCCAGTCGTTATGGGGACGCTCCCTGCGGCGCGCGGGGTTCCCCGTCGCTTACAGCCAGGGGTTCAATCCCGCGCCGCGGCTCTCCTTCTCGCCTGCCCTCCCCGTGGGGACGGAAAGCCGTGCCGAGTTCGTGGAGGTGGAGTTTTTCCTGCCGGTGACCGCTCCCGACATCGAAAAGAGGCTGCCCGCGTTTCTCCCGGAAGGGATCCGCGTCCTATCCGCCCGCTACCTGCCGCCCGGCACCCCGCACCTGTCGGATTTCGACATCTCCTGCACCTACCGGATCGAAGCGGTTCCCCCCGCGGGTTTCCCGGAAGAGGCGGCGCCCGGCAGGGTCGCGAAGGCGTGGCAAAACCTCCAGGCCTCCCCATCCTTCCCCGTGGTCGTGATCCGCGAGGAATCCCGCAGGGAGATCGACCTGAAACCCCTGGTGGCCAATTTTCAGATGAACGAAGGCGCGCTCTCCATTACAATCATCCATGGAACGGGGAGGGGCGTGCGGCCGCTCGACGCGGCGTCGGCGCTCCTGGACGCAACGCTTTCCCCCGACCGGTTCGTCCTTACGAAAATCTCCGCGGAGCCCGTTCCGCGAAAGAAGACCTAACGTGCAGAAAGCCAACAAGCTCATTGTCGTGAACGCGTCCCCGTATGAGACGCGGGTCGCCACTCTCGAGTCGGGAATCCTCGTCGAGCTCCTCATCGAACGCAGGGGCGACCAGAATATCGTCGGGAACATCTACAAGGGGAAAGTCATCCGGGTGCTCCCGGGGATGCAGGCCGCCTTCGTCGACATCGGGATGGACAAGGCGGGCTTCCTGTTCGCCGGCGACTTCGTCACCCCGCAACTGGAGTTCGATTCCGACGGGAGCGAGGAGTCGTCGCTGGCCGAAGACATCGGAATCCGCGAGGCCCGCTACCCCCAGGAGCATTTTCTTCCGCCGATCGAGGGGCTGATCCGCGAGGGGCAGCACATCCTGGTGCAGGTGGCGAAGGAGCCGCTCGGCACGAAGGGGGCGCGGATCACCAGCCATATCACCCTGCCCGGCCGGTACCTCGTCCTGCTCACCTGGTCCACCCACATCGGCATCTCCCGGCGGATCGACGACCCGGAGGAGCGGGAACGGCTCACCGGGCTCGTGGAGAAGGTCCGGCCCGAAGGGATGGGGGCCATCGTACGGACCGCCGCGGAGGGAAAATCGGAAGCCGAGCTCAAGGCGGACATGGACTACCTCGTCCGCTTGTGGGAATCGATCCGGAAGAAGAACGATTCGTCCAACGCCCCGTCGCTCGTCCACCGGGAGCTCTCCCTTTCCCTGCGGGCCGTCCGGGACCTGTTCTCCGCGGACATGGACCGGATCGTGGTCGATTCCGAGGAGGAGCACGCGCGGATCCGCGGCTTCGCCGTCCAATTCTTTCCGCGCATCCAGGACCGGATCGAGCTGTACGACGGGCCGCAGCCGGTCTTCGAGCATCACGGGATCGAGATCGAGCTGGCGCGGGCCCTCGACAAGAAGGTCTGGCTCAAAAGCGGCGGGTACATCGTCATCGAGCAGACCGAGGCGCTCACCGTGATCGACGTCAACACGGGGAAATACGTCGGCAGGACCTCGCTCGAGGAGACGACGGTGAAGATCAACCTGGAGGCGGTCAAGGAGATCGTCTACCAGCTGCGGCTGCGCAACATCGGCGGGATCATCACCATCGACTTCATCGACATGAAGAACGAGGAGAACCGGGAAAAGGTGTACCAGGCGCTGGTGGACACGCTGCGGGCCGACCGGAGCAAGACCACCATCTGCAAGATCTCGGAGCTGGGGCTGGTGGAGATGACCCGGAAGCGCGTCCGCGAAAGCCTGGCCCGGTCGCTTTCGGAGGCGTGCCCCTACTGCTCCGGGGAAGGGGTCATCAAGTCGAAGAAGACGATCTGCTACGAGATCTTCCGGGCCCTCGAGCGCCAGGGAACGCTGCTTTCGGGAAAGCAGGTCTCCCTCCACGTGCACCCCGCCCTCGCGGAGGAGCTGTTCGGCGAGGAGCGCAGGTTCCTCGAAAAACTGGAAACCCGTTACGGGATGAAGATCAACATCGCCGCGTCCGACAAGCTGCACATCGAGCAGTACCAGATCGAGCACTCTTGACTTCCGGACGCGCAATCCATAGGCTTATTGCCTGCGTTTTCGCGCACCGCCTCTTTCGGGCCGACGTAGCTCAACGGTAGAGCAGCTGATTCGTAATCAGCAGGTTGCCGGTTCAATCCCGGCCGTCGGCTCCATCAACCCGTAATAACCGCGGATACCGCGTCTCGAGCGATCCGCACCGGAATCGCCGCCCCGAAGCACCCGCCAAATCAATGCTTGATATTTATAAAGTAACAACTTAATACAATCAGCCTTGCGGCTCCCCTGGGCGTGTCCGTTCCGATTCGCGGGAAACCTGGGAAAAATCGCCCCCTGCCCTTCCTGACTCCCTGATTTTCCATGTGGCGGATTGGGCAACCTGCTGATTACGAATCAGCAGATTGCCGGTCCGTAACCATGGCGTCCATGCCACGGTTTGTGCACAATGGAGGAAACCGGGGAATCGGAGAAGAGAGATGGAATACCCTCGCGTAACCGCCGACGATATCGCATTCCTGAAGCAGGCGATCGGCGAGAGCCATGTCTCCGCGGGGGAATCCAATCTCGACCTTCACTCCCGGGACGAGTCGTACCATGAGCCCCGCCGGCCGGACGTGGTGGTCTGGCCCCAAACGACCGAGGACGTCGCGATCGCCGTGAAGCTCGCCGCCCGGAAGGGGTACGCAGTCACCCCCTGGTGCGCGGGCACCAGCCTGGAAGGCAACCCCATCCCCGTCCGGGGAGGCATCTGCCTCGATTTCCGGGAGATGAACCGGATCCTCGAGATACGTGAGAACGATCTCCAGGTCGACGTGGAGGTCGGGATCCCCTACCGGGAGCTCAACAACCAGCTGCGCCGCTACGGCCTTTTCTTCGCGCCGGACCCGGGGGCGCACGCCTGCATCGGCGGGATGATCGGCAACAACGCTTCCGGGGTGCGCACGGTGGCGTACGGGGCGACGCGGGACTGCATTCTCGGCCTGGAGGCCGTCATGGCCGACGGAGAGGTGGTCCGCTTGGGGAGCCGGGCCATCAAAAGCTCCTCGGGGTACGACCTGCTGCGGCTCATGGTGGGAAGCGAAGGGACATTGGGCATCGTCACCCGGGCGACGCTCAAGTCGAGCTCATGGACGCGGCCGTCGTGGCGGAGATCAACCGCGACCGGAAGATGGCCCTCGAGGAAAAGCCGATGCTGTTTCTCGAATTCCACAACGTGAACGATGCGGCCCTTGCAAGCCAGTTCGGAATGGTGGAAGAACTGCTCAAGGAACACCGCGCCGAGAAGATCGAGCGCGGGATCGGGGCCGACGAGCGCGCCCGCCTCTGGGAAGTCCGGCACGGGGCCCTGGAATCGATCAAGCGGAACCACCCCGGCCGGTCGGTGCTTCTCGTCGACACCTGCGTCCCGATCAGCCGCTACTCCGAGATGGTGGAGAAGGCGAAACGCTCCGTCGAGCGGGAGAACGCCGTCGGGTTCTTCTGGGGCCATGCAGGCGACGGGAACCTTCACCTGGGGCTCATGTTCGACCCTGAGGACCCGGCGGCCAAAGAGGCCGTGGAGAGAGTCAACCGGGACGTTGTGGAGCACAGCATCGCCGTGGGCGGAAGCTGCACCGGCGAGCACGGTGTGGGCATCGGAAAACTCGCGTTCATGACGGCCGAACACGGCAACGCCCTGGAGTACATGCGGCGCATCAAGAAGGCCCTCGACCCGAAGGGGATCCTGAACCCCGGGAAGATGCTTCCGGAACGGGAATAGGAGACAAGGAGCGGCCTCATGCACGTCGTCCTCAAATACGGAACGACCGGTCTTTCTCTGGACCTCCCCGAAACACCGGGCTTCGCCGGCATCCTCGCTCCATCGGAGCCCAAGGCGCTTTCCGGGCCCGGCGAATTCGTCGGAAAAAGCCTGGCGAACCCCATCGGCTCCCGGCCCCTGGAAGCGCTGGCGCGCGGCCGGAAGAGCGCATGCATCGTCGTGAGCGACGTCACGCGTCCCGTTCCGAACCCCGTCCTCCTGCCTCCGATCCTGAAAACCCTGGAATCCTCGGGGATCCCCCGCGAGAGGATCCTGATCCTGATCGCCACGGGGATGCACCGGCCCACTTCGCAGGATGAGATCGCACGCCTGGTGAGCCCTGAGATCGCCCGAAGCTGCCGGGTGATCGATCACTTCTCCAAGCGGCGGGAGGAGATGGCGGAAGTGGGGAAAATCGGCGGCCGGGTGCCGGCCCTTGTGAACCGGCACTACGTGGAGGCGGAACTCAAGATCCTCACGGGATTCATCGAGCCCCACATGTGGGCCGGATTCTCGGGGGGGCGCAAGGCGATCCTCCCGGGCATTTCCTCGATCGATACCGTCCAGTACATGCACGGGCCCGAAATGGTCGCCCATCCCGGGTGCGAATACGGCCGGCTGGACGGCAACCCTTTCCACGAGGCCGGCCTCGAAGTCCTGGCCATGACGGGGGCCGACTTCATCGTCAACGTCACGCTGAACACGTCGAAGGAGATCACGGGGGTTTTCTCCGGCCATCCGGTGGACGCTCACCTGGAGGGATGCCGATTCCTCGCGCGGCACTGCGTGAAGGAGCTGGATGCGCCGCTCGACTTCATCGTCACCACCAACGCCGGAGCGCCGCTCGACTGCAACCTGTATCAGACCGTCAAGGGGATCACCGGCGCAGCCCCCGCCGTGAAGGAAGGCGGCGACATCCTGATCGCCAGCCGGTGCGCGGAAGGGGCCGGAAACCCCGAGTACCGGGAGATACTGGAGAGCGTGGACTCACCCGAAGCGTTTCTGGGCCGTCTCATGAGGAAGGAATTCTTCATCCCGGACCAGTGGTGCGCCCAGGAAACCTACCAGGTGATGACCCGGCGGAACGTGTGGCTCTATTCGGAAGGCATCCCCCCGGAAGAACTGCTGCGTTACCACTTCCGCCCCGCCGGGGACGTCGCATCGTGCGTTCGCCTCCTGCTGGAAACGCACGGTCCTGAGGCGCGCTGGGCCGTTGTGCCCGACGGTCCCATGCTGATTCTCAAGACGGTCGGGTGTTCGCCGGTTTAAGAAAACCCGGGACGACTTCGTTTTCAGTGAATAGGTACTTCGCTCTCTATTACTCTTTATATTGATAATATTTACTATCATTTTACAGTTACTTCCCCCACATAGGTAATATTTTTCCTTTATAAGCAAATATCGTCACTCAAACCGCGGCATGTTCCAATTATTTTCCCACAACTCGCAAATCGGGATCTGACAATAAACAAATTATCAGTTTTATCAAATAGATAACTATCTATTTTTTGTGTGTGCGTCTGGCATGAAACTTGAATTTTTTCACAAATGATTTCGAGACTCTTTTTTACAACTATGAGGGAGGGGTGGAAAACGTGAAGAAGGCGACACTGTTGGCGATGCTGGTTGCCGCAACGATGATTGTTCTTTCGGGAACATCCAGCGCCATAGGGATCGATCCCACGAAATTCTACTCGATCTCCAGTTCCGATCAAAGCAACGCATTGTGGACCGTCGATCCTCAATCGGGTGCGGTTGCCAAAGTGGTGGACCTTACGCTTCCGGGCGGCGGAACGCCCAGTTTCATGACGAACACCATCGCCTTCAGTCCGTCGAATACCCTGTATGGATGGGACACCAAGAGCAAGCAGCTATACAACATAGACCTTTCCACCGGCCGGATAAATTATATCGGCGATGCCGGCGTTAACAGCAGCCTCGACACGAACCTGATCAACGGCATGTCTTTCGTAAAGACGGGAGCCGATACCGCGACGTTATACGGGATCGCGGGAGCCACGGACAAAATCTACGCGATCAACACATCCACAGGGGTCGCGACCGCTGCCGGGGACTCTTACGTGAACGTGAAGCACGTCGGCATGGCGGTGAATTTCGGGACGAACCAGCTTTACGCGGTGTCCGGATGGGCGGACGGCATGCCGGATTATCTTCTGAAAATCAACCCGAACCCTCTTCCGATCCTCAACGAGGACACGAAAAACAAATTGGGGAATTATTCCATCACCTACCCGCAATCCGCGGGGGGAACGGGAATATCCTACAACGGCAGCGGATACATCCACATGGATGGAACCTCCAATAGCGGCAATTGGACTCCTGCATCCGTCCGGGCGGAAAAAACGATGAGCGACACCCCGACGAGAAGCGGATACGCGAAACTCAATTTCACCCTGGTTGGGGATGGCGCAGGTCAAAGCCGCATCTACTTCGACATCAAGAAAGACGATAACAACCTGTATCGATTCATCGTCACCGACGATACCTACGGAAGCTCCGGCTATACGCAAGGGGTCGTGAAAATCGTCAACGGCATCGAGGTCAATCGCATCACCGGACCTGGAACCGTCGCTCTGGGGGGGAACGAGACAGGGAGCAACGTAACCGCGATCAACCAGAACATCGTCATGGAAGTATGGTGGGACCCCACATATCTGAAGCTGGTAATCAATGGGGTCCAGGTGGCCTATCTTTCCACAACAAACACGACGATCATCGATCCCACCAAGTTTGCTCTCACCTCTTACCGTTTCGATGCGGACTGGAATTCGATCGAGATCGAGCCGGGCGTCGCGCAGATCGCCGGGGTGCTGGGCACCGACTGGAGCGATGTGAGCACCGAATTCGATCCGATCTCCGGCAAACTGTACACCGTGAGGGATTCCTATCGTCTTTACAGTCTGGATATCGACACGGGCGCAGCAACCCTTGTGGCCAATCTGGGTGAGGGATTCCATTCCACGAACCTTGCGCATTCCTGGCCGACGGATACCGCCCCGGTCCCCGAGCCGGGCACGATGTTGCTGATGGGAAGCGGGCTGATCGGTCTGGCCGGATACGGAAGGAAAAAGTTCAAGAAATAACGAGCGACACCATCGCGCACAAAAAGGGCGGGATCTCTCCCGCCCTTTTTTTCTTCGAAATATACCTCCCGTCCCGGTTCAGCGACCGGTGTTCACGACCACGGAACCTTCCGGGGCCGGCGGCACGGCCGGCCAGGCCTCTTCGGTCACTCACAGGAACTGGAATATCAGGAACATCACCAGGATCAGGAACGATTCGGTTACCCTCTCGCGGACATTGATCTGCATGGATTCCTCCTTGCATTCCCGATGGATTCATTATCTCACGGATTTTCGGGACGGCCGGTCTCCCGCCGCGATCCGGAACCGCCTTGCAGAAACCTCGCGTTCCGAACCGTGAAGGTTGATATACTTTTCCTGTCGTCAATTCTCCGAGGCCGGCGCCATGAAACCGAGAGCCATCTACCGCGTCCTTTTCCAGAACCAGGGGAACCTGTACGAGCTCTACGCCCGCAAGGTGGGACAGGGGCCGCTGTTCGCGTTCGTCGAGGTCGAGGACATCATCTTCGGCAGCCGCGGAGGGCTTCTCGTCGACCCCTCGGAGGAGAAGCTCAAATCCGAGTTCGCCGGCGTCAAGCGCACCTACATACCGCTCCCGGCGGTGGTACGGATCGATGAGGTGGAAAAGGAGGGGGTGAACAAGATCGTCGCCCTCGCCGCGCCTCCGGCGAACGTAACGCCCTTCCCCATCCCCACGGGCCCCCCGGAAAGCAAGCCCGGCCGCAGATAAGACAGGAGGGGGCATGCCCGACCTCTCTCGGGAGAAGTTGGAACCTTACCTCTCGGCCCTCCTGGGGATGCCCGTACAGGTGCTGCGCCTGTCCCTGCTGGGAGAACAGATCCCCACCGGCGCCATCAAGGGATACGGGTACGGAACGCCGGTCCTCGTGGAGTACGAGGCGGGCGGCAAGCAGCATAAAGCCGTGCTGGAGACGATCTCCCCGGGCTCCTTCGGCCACGAGCACATGTCCGACCGGGCCCAGATGGTCCTGTGGGACTTCGATGCGTTCCGGCGCCTTCCCCGCCACACCCGCTCGCTCGACGTGGGGGCCTTCCTCTCCGAGGGGTCCCTCCTCTCCCTCGGGAAAGCGGAGGAGTTCTTTCTGCTCACGGAGTACGTGGAGGGAAAGGGGTATATCCACGACCTGGCGCGCCTGCAGGCGGGAGGAGCGCTCTCGGACCTCTACCTGGCCCGGGCGGACGCCCTTTGCGACTACCTGGTCGACGTTCACCGGCTTCGGGGGACCGAGCCCGGCCTGTATGTCCGGCGGATCCGGGAGCTCCTGGGCCACGGGGAGTGCATCATGGGCCTCATGGACAGTTACCCGCCCCGGCACGGATTCATCACCGCGGACCTGCTGACGGCGATCGAGCGGCGCTGCGTGGAATGGCGTTGGCGCCTGAAGGGGCGCACCCACCGGCTGCGCCGGGTCCACGGGGACTTCCATCCCTACAACATCCTGTTCCGCGAAGGGACCGATTTCAGCGTGCTGGACCGCTCCCGCGGGGAGTGGGGCGACCCGGCGGACGACGTCACCTCTCTCACCGGCAACTACCTTTTCTACTCCCTCCAGCGCAGCGGCCGGCTCGAAGGGGCCTTCGAGTCCCTGTTCCTCCGGTTCTGGAGCCGTTACCTGGAGAAAAGCGGCGATCGGGAGATCCTCGAAGTGGCCGCTCCCTTCTACGCCTTCCGATGCCTCGTCATGGCGAGCCCGGTCTGGTACCCCACCCTCTCCGAGGACGTCCGGAGGAAAATTTTCGCGTTCCTCCAGGCGGTCCTCGATGCCGGTTCCTTCGACCCGGCCCGCGCCAACGCCTGCTGCGATGCGTGAGGAATCCGCCAGGGAAGGGTTCGCCGTCTGGCTGACGGGCCTTCCCGCCTCGGGCAAATCGACCGTCGCGGGGAACCTTCAGCGAGAGCTCGCCGCCCGGGGCGTGAACGTCGCGGTCCTGGAATCCGACGCGTTGCGCAAAATTCTCACGCCGGATCCGGGGTACGGCGATCCGGAGCGGGAAGCGTTCTACGGAGCGATGGCGTACATCGGGCGGCTCCTGACCGCGCATGGCGTGTCGGTGATCTTCGACGCCACGGCGAACCGGCGCGCCTACAGGAACAAGGCGCGGCAGGAGATCTCCCGGTTCCTGGAAATCCATGTCGATTGTCCCCTTCCGGTGTGCGAGGCGAGGGACCCCAAGGGGATCTACCGCAGGGCGAGGGAGGGGAAGGCCCCCAACGTGCCCGGCGTCCAGGCGGCGTACGAACCGCCGTTGCGTCCGGACATGGTCGTCCGGGGAGACATCGAAGAGCCCGCGGAAGCGGCCCGCCGGATCGTGGCCGTCCTCGCGAAAAAAGGATATCTATAGAGCATCATGGACGCATCGGATCCCGTGCCCGTCCCGAAGGAGATTTCCGCCCGGGTCTTGCGCGCCCTGCGCCGGCGAAAGCCGCTGTGGCGGTTCCTTGCGGCGTTCTGCCGCGCGGTCGAACAGGCCGGGGGGAAACCGTATCTCGCGGGGGGAATCGTCCGCGACCTGGCGGAAGGCCGCCCGGGGAAGGACATCGACCTGATGGTCGCAGGCGTCGGTTTCGAAGAACTGGGCAAACTTCTTCGATCCCTCCCCTCCCGGCCGCTGGGAATCCTCCGGGTCCTTCCCGTCGGAAAAGCGTTCGCGGTCTACAAGGTGCGGACCGCCTGGGCGAAGGAGGAACTCGACGTGGCGCTCGCAAGGGCGGAACGCTCCACGGGCCCCGGACACCGGGAATTCCGCTTCCGGACGAGGAACGTCGACGCGCGGGAAGACGCGGGCCGGCGGGATTTCACGATCAACAGCCTTCTTTTCGCTTTCCGCGCGGATGCGGTCCGGGTCACGGGAACGGTGGTGGACTTCCATGGCGGCCTCGCGGACCTCCGGCGGAAACGGATCCGGGGAGTGGGGAACGCTGAGGACCGGTTCCGGGAGGATCCTCTGCGGATGCTGCGCGCCATCCGGCAGAAGAACGAGCGTACGGGGTATTCCATCGAAAAGAAAACCTGGGCGGCGATCCGCCGCGTTGCTCCCGCTCTATTCCGGACGATCCCGGCGGAGCGCGTCATCGATGAGCTGCTTCTCTCCCTCTCGGCGGACCCGGCCCGCACGGTGGACGACCTTCGCCGCTCGGGGATCCTGCCGATCCTTCTTCCCGAAGTGCGCGGACTCCGGAAAGACGCGCTCGGAAAAATGAAGCGGCGGTACGCGATTCTCGAACGACGGCTCGGACACCCCATGCCGGAAAATGTCCTGCTGGCCAACCTGCTCGTGGATTTCGCGGAAACGGAAATCCGCGCGCGCCTCCGGATCGCAGCCCGGAAAAGGACGGGAGGCGGCGTGCCGAAGCCGGCCGGCGGCCGCGAGGGATTGCTCCTCCGTCTTCCCCGCGCCGAAGGCATCGCCCGGCGGCTCCATTTTCCCAAGGTCCGAAGCGTCGTCCGGATGCTGGAGGATCTGGCGCGCCTCCGCGAAATCGACCGCATGAGGAACCGGCATGCACGCATCGAGGCCATTTTCGCAAGGTGGGAAACGCCGGAACCTTTATTGGCGCTTTACGAGGCGGCCTCCAGGGCGGCGGGTCGCGAGGAGTTCGATTTTCTCCCCGTCCTCAGGGAAGCCGCGCGGCGGCCCGCGCTTCTCTCCGGGAAGCGGCTGATCGAGATCGGGATCCCCGCGGGTCCGGGGATGGAAACGGTCCTCGAAACGTTGCGGAACGCCACGCTGACGGGAATCGTCGGTACCGCCGGAGAAGCGGAACGGATGGCCCTGCGGATTCACAGGCGGAAACCAGCCGCGGGACGGCGGGCGGATCATTCTCCCCGCAGAGACAGGAAATAGGTCAGCAGAATACCGAGGAGGCACAGAACCAGGGGGAGGCAGGCGGAAGGCCCGGAGGGAGCCTGCGCCGCGGCGCTCTCGAAATCGACCAAACTCGCCAGCAACGGTCCCGCCTCGATCGCCACCGTCCACACCTCCCTGCGACACCTATTATATCCCTTCCCGGAAACGCAGACCGGACCCCATTCCCGATAACAGGCGTAAAATGAAATAGAGAGCGGAGGTGAAGGCCATGAGACGGGAAATCGTGATTTTCCTGCTCGCGTTGGTTCTTCCTGGCCTGATGGGCATGATCGCAGGCTGCGCTCCGGGAAAGCAGGCCGGACGTCCCGATCCATCCCCCGAAATCGCAGTTCGTGTCCCGATGACGGAGTCCCCGAACGTCAGCCTCCGATCGGAGGAACCCCGTAAATCGCCGGAAGACCTTCCTTCCCTGACCGACGACACCCGCCGCCCGTGGCTGACGCTGATCGAAGTGACCGTGACTCCCGCGGAACCGGAAAGCGCGAAAGGATCGATGGAGTCGCCTTAATCCGCATTTCTCACCGGGCCGCTGCCAAGAAGCGAACAGGCAAGGAGCCGGTCAGGGACGGCGAACCCGTAAATGGGGGGGACGTATCAGCGGCGTCCGCCCCCTCCTCTTTCGGGAGTCCCTCTCTCGATGTTCCCTCTCCCCTGGCCCGAGTCCTGCCCCGGGGACCGCCCCGCCGGTCCCCGTTCGGGGGCGATATTTCCCTTGGGAACATCGCCTCCCGGACGCGGCCTGTCGATCCGGCCCGCCGGCTCTCCGCGACGCGCCTCTCCCCGATACGGGGGAGGAGCTTCCACGCGCGGCCGCATCTCACTCCCCGTCGGCGCAACGCGTCGCGGCGGCTTCATGACCTCGGAGCGGGCCGGGGTCACGGCCTGTGACCGGGCCGGGCGCGCCCGTTCCGGCCGATTCACCGTCCCCATGTCCTGCCTCGGCCTCCCCGGGGCCGCGCTCCCGTCCCCGGACCGCCCTTCCCTCCCCCGGTACTCTCGCTGCGGCGAACGTTCCGGTCGATCGAGGTTGCGCTGCCGCATCTTTTCCTGCCCGTCGGGCCGGGTTCTCTCCTTCTGCGGCCTGACGCCCTGGCGCTCCTCGCGCACCTGCGGGACCTCGCGGCCGACGGTGCTCCCGCCCGGCCGCGCATCGCGCTCTCTCACGACGACTTGCCCTCGAGACCTCTGGGCGGCGGACCACCCCCTCCACTCCGGCTTTCCCCTGTCCTTCGCCGGGCTCCGGACGAAAACGGTTCCCCGAGGTATCGGTCGATCCCAGCGCGCAAGCCGCGCGTTGCTTCGGGTGAACCCCGAACGGACGAACCGCTCCCCGGGACGCAGCGGAACCCATCTCACGAACCCTCCGTCGCGCACGAAGCGCACGGTCGCCGGGAAGAAGAACGCGTTCCGGTGGAAATGGGTGAAACGCGCCGAGCCGAACACGAAGTTCACGGAAACGAACGACCGGAACGGCGACCAGCACCAGCCGAAGATCGGGTCGCTCACCCACCATCCGTAATGGTACGGGTACCAGCCCCACGGTTCGTTCGATACCCACGTCCAGCCGTAGGGCGACACCCACACCCAGCGCCCGTAATAGTACGGAGACCACCCGGCGACGACCCGCGGGCGCCAGACCGTTCCGTAATCGTTGGTATGCACCCATTCGCCGTAGTTCCGCAGCTCGTATGCCGCTGCGGGAGGAACGGCCGCATTTTTCTCCTCTTCCGTCATCGGAGGCGGCGCCTCTTCCGTTTCACCGCCTCTTCCCCGGTATGCGGAAACGCGGACATCCTTCCCGATCGCCGCCTCTTCCCCGGCCTTCACGTGGAAATTTCCGCGTTCGACGGAGACGTCGCTTTCTCCCGAGCGAACCACCAGCCGCGTCCCGCCGTCATCCCCGACGCTCAGCCAGTAACGCCCCGGCACGCTGAAATTCGCCTTGCCGCCGCCGGGCACCGTCACGCCCACCGGCGAAAAGTCGTCGGCGGGAAGGTCGAACCGGATCTCACCCGACCGGAGCCGGAACGCAGTGCCGTCCTCGTTGAACTTCTTGATGTCCACTTCCGACCCGCCGGTCAACAGCACGTACTGCCCCCCGTGGAACTGAAGCTCCGCTTCGGCCCCCTCGGGAACGTTGACGCGCGAACGCTCGGGGATCGGGGTATTGGTGGCGTACTCCTCCCACTCTCCGGAATCCGGCTGGCGTACCCAGGCGGTTCCCTCGAAAATCTTGAGGCGGGCGACCGAATAGGCGGAAAATCCCTCTTCCTCGGCGTCCCTTTCGGCCGATATCGCCGGTTTCGGCAACCCCGCCGCGGCAAGCACGATGAGCATCGCGGCCAGAAGCACGGATATGCGTCTCATGATCTATCGGCTCCCTTCCCCTTGAGTCCCTTGTTTGTTAGACGTGAGGAGGGGGTCGAAAAATTCACCTTTCCCCCCGCCATAGTCGATTAAACCCGTCCCTCGACGGATAGTTCCCCCGTTTCCCGCGAAAGGGAGGCTGGTATACTGAACCGTCTCGAATTCCTCTGCAGGACGTGCTCATTGTACCGGATGAACGACCGAAACCGCAGGATCGGCGATATGTTTTCCGCCATCGCGCCGAGGTACGACCTGCTCAACCGGGTTCTCTCCCTGCGGCAGGACCGCCGTTGGCGCCGGGAAGCGGTGGCGCAGATCCGGCCGGAGCGCGGCGGCAGGCACCTCGACCTGGCCACGGGAACGGCCGACATCGCCTTGGAGATCTTTCGGCGAAACGGCGGCGAAGCGTTCGTGGTCGGGTCGGACATCTCTCTGGAAATGATGCGGATCGGCCGGGGAAAAGCCGCCCTCGCGGGGAAAAAGGACCGGATCGCGTTCGTGCGCGCCCCCGGTGAGGACCTGCCGTTCCGCGACGGCGTTTTCGACTCCGCCTCCGTCGCCTTCGGGATCCGGAACGTGGTGGACCGCGAGCGGGGGCTCAAGGAGATGTGCCGGGTGGTCCGGCCCGGCGGCCGCGTCGTCGTCCTGGAGTTCTCGCAGCCGGAGGGGACGCTCTTCGGAGCCCTCTATCGCTTCTATTTCACGAAGGTGCTTCCGCGGATCGGCGGGCTCCTTTCGAAACGGAGCGCTTACGCGTACCTTCCCGAATCGGTGCAGACGTTCCCGCCTCCGCCGGAGTTCGCGGAGATGATGCGCCGGGCCGGCTGCGCAAAGGTCGACGCCCGCCCGCTCACCTTCGGCATCGTCACCCTGTACGTCGGCGAGAAGTGACGGCGCTTCAAATCGTCGTGGCGGACGCCTCGTTGTCGAACCAGCCCTCGAACAGGGCCGTCGTCAGGTAACGCTCGCCGGCGTCCGGCAGGATCGCAACGATCGTCTTCCCGGCGAATTCGGGGAGCTTCGCCAGCCGGACGGCCACGGCAACCGCGGCGCCGGCGGAAATCCCCGAAAGCATCCCCTCCTCCCTGGCAAGCCTGCGGGCATATTCGATCGAATCGTCGTTGTTCACCTGCTCCACGCGGTCGATCAGGGAGAGATCGAGCACGTCGGGTATGAACCCCGCGACGATCCCCTGGATCTTGTGGGGGCCTGGGGTCAGCGGCTGTCCGTTCATTCGCTGCGTGATCACCGGGCTGTGGACCGGCTCCACCGCAACGGAAACGATCTTCCTTCCCATCGTGTTCTTTATGTAGCGCGACACGCCCGTGATCGTTCCGCCGGTGCCGACGCCGGATACCAGGACGTCGATCTTGCCCTCGGTGTCTTCCCAGATCTCCGGCCCCGTGGTGTCTTCGTGTACCTTCGGGTTCGCGGGATTCTTGAACTGCTGGGGGATGAAATGCCTGGCCGGGTCGGAGGCGACGATCTCTTCCGCCTTCTCGATCGCCCCCTTCATTCCCTTGGCTCCCTCGGTCAGCACCAGTTTCGCGCCGAACGCCTTCAGGACCATGCGGCGCTCGATGCTCATCGTTTCCGGCATCGTCAGGATGATGCCGTATCCGCGCGCGGCGGCCACGAAGGCGAGGGCGATGCCCGTGTTGCCGGAGGTCGGCTCGACGATCGTCTTGCCGGGGGCCAGCAATCCCCTTCTCTCCGCGTCCCAGACCATCGAGGCGCCGATCCTGCATTTCACGGAATAGGACGGGTTGCGCCCCTCGATCTTGCCAAGGACCGTGGCCCCTCCCCCGTCGACGATCCGGTTCAATTTCACCAGCGGCGTCCGCCCTATCGAAAGCGAATTATCCCTGAACCAGTTTGTCATGCCGGCCTCCCATATTATGTCTATCGTGTATATAGTATTTACTTTGTCTCTTTTATGTCAACCTTTTTCTGCACTTCCATTTTTTATCGATTCGCCGTATGGTTTGCAGGATGAAGATCCGCCGTCTCTGCGTGTTCAGTTCTTCCAGCAACCACGTCCCCGAAGCGTTCCGGCAGGACGCGCTTGCGCTCGCCGACCGGATGGTCGAAGAAAAGATATCGCTGGTTTACGGAGGAGGATCCGTCGGCTTGATGGGGGTCCTCGCAGACAGGATCCTGGCGGGGGGAGGAGAAGCCGTCGGCGTCATCCCTTCGTTCCTGTGCACCAAGGAACTCGCCCACGAGGGACTCACCCGCAGGATCGTCACGAAATCGATGCATGAGCGGAAAATGGAGATGAGCCGCCTCGCCGACGCCTTTGCGGTGCTCCCCGGCGGGTTCGGCACGATGGACGAGTTTTTCGAAATCCTCACCTGGAAGCAGCTCGGGCTGCACTCCCGCCCGATCGTGGTCGCCAACACGCTCGGCTGGTTCGACGCGATTCTCTCCTTCTGCCGGAACGCGGTAAAGACCCGGACCGTTTCTCCGCGGAACCTCGAGCTGTTCGAGGTCGTCCCCTCCGCATCTCATGCCGTGGACGCCCTGCTGCGCCGCCGCCCGCCGCTCCGCGCTCCCGGCCGCCTCGCGCGCACTTAGTGCTTCATTTCTGCAATACGGTAACGCGGACGCAGGGCGCAGCGGGGGGCTTCACCGGAGCGGCCTATGGAGCGAAGGGAGAGATTGCGTCGAAGCGGAATCCGCAGTGAGCGGGCGAAGGTCGCGAACGTAGCTCCGGGGAAGTCCCCCCGCGAGCCCGGAGTCCACGTCACCGTAGTTCTGATTTGCGCAGTTCCAGCAGGTAGTTGACCACCGAGGAACAGAAGACGACGAGGAATACCGCCTCGGGAAAGGATACCGGCACGCCGAGGGAGGACGCCCCCGGAAGCCCGCTCACTTCGTGGCACCGGCGCAGCGTCGCCTCCATCCCCGGCAGCAGGTCAGGGGGAATTTCCAACGATCCCGCCACGGGGGCGACCGTCCCCAGGGCGACCTTTCCCGTCCCTCCGCTTAACGTGCGGACCACCGCCGCCACGGCGAGGATCGCCTCGCGGACCGCCTCCTGCGCCGCAGGTTGAGGCCTGCGCGAAAGGAAAGCGACCGCGGTTTCGAGATGCTGCGAGGCCGCGGGGAGGTCGAACAGGTTCATCCTTCCCTCCGCCGTCGCCACGGCGTCGAACCCCATGGAATCCGGCAGGGGGACGAACTTGTCCCGCAGCAGGCGCACGGGTGCGCCCTCCTGGTCCAACAGCTCGTTCAGCTTTCGCCGGATGAGCTTCCGGTCCATCTCCTTCATCCCCGCCAGGTCGTCCGCAAGCAGGAATTCGAACAGGTCGTAGACCCGGTCTTCCGGCAGCGCGAAAAACCGGTCCTTGAAGGAGAGGCGCGACGCGTCGTTGTCCGAGGCCGGAAGCTCGTCGATCGGCTCCTTGAAAAAGGCCAGGCAGGAGCCCCGCAGCAACGCGGTCCATACCGTCCTCGAATGGTCCGTGGCGGCGACCACCCGGAATAAAAGGTTCCACAGCGAATTCCTCAATGCCGAGCCGGAAGGGGAGGAACGGTTCTCCGTCACATGTCGCCCCGTATTTTGAATTTTATGAACACCGCACCGGGTTCAGGATAACCGCAAGAGGAACAGATGCAACGCGAATAAACAGCGGGGCGGTTCCGGGTGAAAAAAAACCCCGGAACGTGTCCGGGGTTTCGATTGGCCGTTGGATGATTGACGAGTCGACGGGCCGTCAGGTGCACTCCTTCCTCGATCGGCCTTACCCCTCCCAGTGGCCGGGGATCCAGGCCCTGACCTCGACCTCTCTGTAATGGCCGGGGACCCAGTACCTGCCGGACCGGTAGCCGTCGTCATCGTCGTCGTCGTAACGATGCCGCCCGGTCCTCTCGAACTCCCAGTGCCCCGGGATCCACTGCCGTTCGATCCGGGACTCGTAATGCCCCGGGACCCAGACCTGTTCGGGCGGATAATACGCCCTCGGGGGAGGGGCGTACACGGGCGCCGGATACGCGTAATGGGGCGAGAGGGCGTTCCCCAGGATGTGAAGGCCGATGACCCCCGTGAGGATCTTGCCGGCAACCGACCACCCGGGCTCCCCCGCGGAGGCCGGAGTCGCCGCAATCACCCCCAGGAGACTCGCCGCAACGATAATCGCCAGTACCTTTTTCATCGCTTGTTCCTCCCTTCCGAACCGTCCTTCAATGACTGTTTAAACCCGGCCCCCGGCGTATTGTTTCCCGGGTCAACCGTCAGACGAGGGAAGGAGGAAGGATATTCAAAGGGGAAATCTATTCCGCGGAGATGATCAGGATCAGCACCCCGGACGGGTGGGGGGGGCCGCCCACCAGGACCATCCCCCCGCGGCTCAAGCCCAGCGTCGTGGTCAGGAGGTTTTTCCCGCCTTCCATGATCTGCACGGCAAGGCGGACCTTGTTCCCGGGGGCGGGGGCGGGAGTCACGCGCATCGAGCGGCCTCCGGGCAGCACGAACTCCCCGGTCTCGCCCACCGCAAGGGTTCGTTTCATCCTGTCGAGAAGGTTGTAGGAAGAATAGTTGAACATCGACTGGAGCTTCGCCCGGAGGGAGGAAAGGGACGGGTCGATCGAGGCGCCCTTGTTGGAGGCGACCACCACGCCGACTTCGACGGACACCGAGGAAGGCGGGGCGGCCGCGGCGGCTCCCGCAACGAAGAGGAACAGGAGAACGGCGGTCAGCGGCGGGAGAAGCCCCGTCCGGGTATCACGTCTTGTCATTTTCCATGATCCAGATCACCCGGGGAAGGTCCTCCCCTCGGTCCACGAGGGCCACCGTCGCGGTGTCCGAGTCGAGCTCCTCCACGGCGACGTCGATGCTGCTCGGATGAAACGGCGCCTTGTTCACCCCCGAAGGATAGAACAGGAGGATCAAAACCGCAAGCGCGGCGGCCGCGGGCAGCCAGAGCCATTTCCGAGCCCATCCGGCCGCGTCTTTCCGGCTTCTTTTCTCCTCGATCCCCGCCTGCACGCGGGTCCAAAGGGCATCCAGCTGCAACGACTTTTCCCCTGCGCGCGACGCCGACCACAGCCGGACCAGCTCTCCCACCCGGCGGAACGAGGCCGCCTCCGCAGTACAGGACCCGCAGGATTCGAGATGGCTCCGGACCTCGGCCGCCACGGAGGGCGGAAGCCGCCCGTCGATTTCGTCCTGAAGAATTTTCACGACCTTCCCGCAGTCCATCGCCCTATCCTTCCTGAAATTCCTTGAGCGCCTCTTTCAGCTTCGCCCGCGCGTAATGGAGGCGCGACATCACGGTGCCCACCGAACAATGAAGCACCTCCGCGATCTCTTCGTACGCGAGCCCTTCCACCTCCCGCAGCAGGATGACCGCGCGGTGGTACTCCGGAAGACCGGCGACCGCCCGCGTCAGGGCCTCGGACAGCTGCCGGTTCTGCGCCAGCTCCTCGGGGGTCTTTGGGTGCGCCACGGATTCCGGGAGCGTCACCTCCCCGGAAAGCCAGCTCTCGTCGAGCTTCACTGTGCGCGACCTCGCCGCCTTCCGCCACCGGTCGATCGCCTGGTTCACCAACAAGCGGTAGAACCAGGTGTAGAAATTCGCGCCGAACCGGAACTCCTTCAGGTTGTAATACGCCTTCACGAAGGCGTCCTGGACCACGTCGAGCGCTTCGTCGGCGTCCCCGGTGATCCCCATCGCCACGGCGAAGGCCCGGCCCTTGTATCGCTCCATCAACTCCCGAAACGCCCCCTCTTCCCCGCCCAGGGCTGCGCGGATCAACACCTCGTCGGGAGGACCCGCTTTCTCCTTTTCATTCATAGGACGCAGCGATTCCCCGATCTATTCATCGCCGCGGCAGAAGCCCGGTGAAAAATGCGGGCCGGCATCGGAATCAATGGATTTCCCCCCAATGTTTCCCCTGGCTTAAGGAAACGGTCAGGGGAACGGCCAGGGAAGCCACTCCCACCATCGCCTCGCGGACGATTTTCCCGGCTTCCGCCGCTTCCCCCTCCGGCGCCTCGGCGATGAGCTCGTCGTGGACCTGGAGGACCAGCCGCGCGCGCATCCCCCTCTCCCGGAACTCCCGGTCGATGCGGATCATCGCCAGCTTGATGATGTCGGCGGCGCTCCCCTGGATCGGCGCGTTGACCGCCATCCGCTCGGCCGCCTCCCGCAGCACCTTGTTCTGGGAGTTGATGTCCCGGATATACCGGCGGCGCCCCAGGATCGTCTTGACGCAGCCTTCCTTCCTCGCCTCCTCCTTGACCCGCTCGATGTATCCGCGAACCCCCGGGTAGCGGGTGAAGTACTGGTCGATGTACTGCCGGGCCTCCTTCCCTCCGATCCCCAGCTCCCGGGAGAGCCCGAACGGGCTCATCCCGTAAAGGATGCCGAAATTGATCACCTTCGTGCGCCGGCGAAGCTCCGGAGTGACTCCGGAGGGAGAGACGCCGAAGACGCCGCAAGCCGTCGCGGTGTGGATGTCCTCCCCATCGAGGAATCCCCGCGTGAGCTCCGTGTCGCCGCTTAAATGTGCCAGGAGGCGCAGCTCCACCTGGGAATAGTCGGCGCCCACGAAACGCCACCCCGGCTCCGCCACGAACCCCGAACGGATCCTTTTCCCCAGGTCGGTCCGGATCGGGATGTTCTGAAGGTTCGGGTCGGACGAGGAGAGGCGGCCGGTGGCGGCCTGGGTCTGGTGGAACGTGGTGTGGATCCGCCCGTCGCTCGGGTCGACCATCCCCGGAAGGACGTCCACGTAGGTGGACTTGATCTTCGCCAGCGTCCGGTATTCGAGGACCAGCATGGGGATCTCGTGGGAGTTCTTGAGCTGTTCCAGGACTTCCACGTCGGTGGAATACCCCGTCTTCGTCTTCCTTTGCGGCGGGAGACCGAGCTTCTCGAAGAGAAGGAACGCCAGCTGCTTCGGGGAGTTGATGTTGAAGTCCTCGCCGGCGATCCGGGCCACTTTCCGTTCGATCTCCTCCGTCCCGGCGGCAAGCTCCTCCGACAGCGCGCGGAAGATTTCCGGGTCGATCCGGATGCCGGCCGCCTCCATCCGGCAGAGCACCGGCAGCAGGGGCATGTCCACGTCGCGGAAAATCGGCGCGAGGCCCGCCTCCTCGATCTTCCCTTCGAGGACGGCTCCCAAGGAAAGGAGGGCCTCCGCGCTCTCCGCCGCCCGGGCCTCCGGCGTCTCTCCCCCGCCCGCCCCGGCAGCCGCGGGAAGATGGCGGGCGAACAGCTTGGCCGGCGTGGGCGTTCCCTCGTCGGGCGACAGGAGGTAACCCGCCACGAGCAGGTCGAAAAACCGGAGGGGATCGGCCGCGGGCGGCCCCCCGCACCTTCGGAAGAGAGACTTCCCGTCGAAGAGAAACGTCTTTGAGCACAGCGTGCCCAGCCGTTGCAGGACCTCCCGGGTTTCCCGCGCGGGGAACAGGAACGTCCCGCGCCCGGGAGCGGACACGGCGCCATGCCCTTCCCCGCCCTGGGCGATGGCCGCCGCCGGAATCCCCTCCTTCGAGACGCCCGGAAAAAGGTCCCCGGCCCGTTCGACCGTCATCCACGTCCGCCCCGCCGGGGAAGACGCCGCCTGGAGCGGAAGGAGCGGCGCCGCGGAAAGCGAAAGGTCTTCGAGCAGCTTCCGGAACCCCAGCTTCCGGAACAGATGCGCGACGCGATCCGCATCCATCGGCCGGGGAGCAAGTTGATCGAGGGTTTCCTCGAGGGGGACGTGCAGGTCGATCGTCAGGAGCTTCTTGCAGAGCCGCGCGGCGTCGGCGTTCTTCTCGATCTTTTCCTTGCGGCTCCCTTTCAGGCGGCCGGTGTGCGAAAGAAGCTCCTCCAGCGTTCCGAACTCCCGGATCAGCTCGGCAGCCGTTTTCTCGCCGATCCCCGGAACGCCGGGAACGTTGTCCGAGGGGTCCCCGGCGAGCGCCAGCAGGTCCGCCACCTGATCCGGCGCCACCCCGAAGACTTCCCTAACCTCGGCTTCCCCGACCGTCCTTTCCTTCAGCCCGTCCCGCACGCGGACCCGGGGAGAGACCAGCTGGTAGAGGTCCTTGTCGGAGGAGACGATGACGACGTCCATCCCCTTTTCCTCCGCGGCCCGGGCAAGCGTTCCGATGATGTCGTCCGCCTCCGCGCCGGGGAGCTCGATGCGGCGCACCCCCAGCGCGTCGATGACCTCCTTCACGAGGGGGATCTGCACGAGGAGGTCCTCGGGGACCTTGAGACGGTTCGCCTTGTACTCCGGGTACATCTCGTGGCGCGGGGTGGGCTGCGGGGTGTCGAACGCGGCGGCGATCGCCGCGGGCTTCTCCTCCGAGAGGATCTTGAGGAGAATCCTCGCCACGCCGAGGACGACGTTGGTGGGGGTGCCGTCGGGCGCGGAAAGCCGCGGCACTCCGAAGAAGGTGCGGTAGAGGACGTTATGCCCGTCGATCAGATAGAGGGACGCCATCCGTCGTCTCCTGCCGGTATTCCACCACGAGCGTTTCAGCGAGGGTGTCTCCCGCCCGCTGCCCATCGGCGTCGTAGAAGCCGAGGTAGGTCTCGATGAGGAGGACGGCCAGGCCGACGGTGTACGCGAGGAAGGGTCCGGCGACGGGGACGAGGTAGAACAGGAACGGCGCCGACACGGTGAGGTTGCGCAGGAGCGACGACGGGAAATCCATCCCCTCCCGGTCGACGCGGACGACCTTGAGTCCCGTCAGCCATTTCCCCGCGCTGCGCCCGCCCGGGAAGCCGTCGCACATGAGGATGTAGAACAGGGAAGCGAACGCGCCCGCGGCCCCCGGGATGTGCCAGAGCGACATGGCGACGATGAGGTCGGCGGCCTTGGACACCAAGCGGGAGAGGTACCGCGCGCGGCGCGCGTCCTTGAAAAACTCCCTCTGGTCCTGCCAGCGGATCGCCATTCCCGTCATTCCCCGCCGGACGCAGCGCCGAGCGTGAAAAAGAGGAAGGCCATCGCCGGGCGGCGGCTCCCCGGCTGCGTCGCGAAATGGATCGATTCGAACCGGTATCCTTCGGAGGTCCACCGGTTCAACGCCGCCTCGACCGCCTGGTCGGTGACGTCGGTGATCTCCACCACTTTGTATGCCGTTCCGGCCTTGACCGCATCCGCCATCGCCGTCACCTTGCGAGGATCCTCGCGGCCTCCTTGGCGGAATAGGTGAGGATAAGGTCGGCGCCCGCGCGCTTGATTGCCGTTAGGATCTCCATCGTCAACCGATCCCCGTCGACCCATCCCAGCTTCGCCGCGGCCTTGACGATCGAATACTCCCCGCTCACGTTATAGGCCGCCACGGGGAGATCGAAGGCCTCGCGGACCCGGCAGATGATGTCCAGGTACGCCAGCGCGGGCTTGACCATCACGATGTCCGCCCCTTCCTGGACGTCGAGCGCCACCTCCCGCAGCGCCTCCCGGGCGTTGGGGGGATCCATCTGGTACGAACGGCGGTCGCCGGACTTCGGCGTGCTCTCCGCGGCGTCGCGGAACGGGCCGTAAAAGCCGGAGGCGTACTTCGCCGCGTACGACATGATGGGGACGCCCGCGAACCCCTCCTTGTCGAGCGCCTCGCGGATGGCGGCCACGCGCCCGTCCATCATGTCCGAAGGGGCCACCACGTCCGCCCCGGCGCGTGCATGGGTGGCCGCGCTCTGCGCCAGGATCGCCAGCGTGGCGTCGTTGTCCACATCGCCGTCCTTCGTCAGGATCCCGCAGTGGCCGTGGTCGGTGTATTCGCAGAAGCAGACGTCGGTGATCACCAGGATCCCGGGAACGGCGTCCTTGATCGCGCGGACCGCCGTCTGGATGATGCCTCGATCGGAATAGGCGTCCTTCCCCAGCGGATCCTTCTTCGCGGGGATGCCGAACAGCAGGATCGCGGGGATCCCCAGCGATTCGACCTCCTTCACTTCCTTCACCAGGTTCTCGACGCTCAACTGGAAGACGCCCGGCATGGGGAGGGGACCTCCTTGCGGATCCCCTTCCCGGCGGCGGCGAAGAGCGGGTAGATCAGGTCGTCCACCGACAGCTTCGTCTCCCTCACCATCCGGCGGAAAAGCTCGTTCCTCCGAAGGCGCCGCGGGCGGTATTCGGGGAAAATCATCGGTTCGGTCCTCCATCGGGCTTCGCGGAAGCGATGCGGGCTTCGATCGCCTCCACCATTCCCTCCAGCGTATATTTTTCGGGCATGATGTCCACCGCAAATTTCTTCTTCGCCACCGCGCGCGCGGTCACTTCCCCGATCACCGCGATCCGGCTCCGCCGGAGCACTTCCGACGCGGGGCCTTCTCCCAGCAGGAGGAAGAAGTTCCGGAACGCGGAAGGAGACGCGAACGTGCAGACATCGGGGGGGGCCGCCGCGATTTCCCGCGCCGCGCGGTCGTCCTTCTCCGGCAACCCGTTCCGGTAGACCGCCACCGTTTCGACGGATCCTCCCAGCCGGAGGATCTCCGCCGGAATCGTTTCGCGGCCTTCGGCCGCCCGGGGGAGGAGGAACCGCTTCCCGGCGATCCCTTCGCTCCGAAGAGCGTCCACCAGCCCCTCGGCCGTGTGCCGCGAGGCCGTAAGGTCCGCGGGGAATCCGAGGCGTTGCAGCTCCCGGCTCGTGCCGGGTCCGATGCTCGCCACGCGAACGCCCCGGGGGGGCCGCAGGATCGAAGCCTGCACGGCGCTCCCGCAGAAGAACTTCGCCGCGTTGGCGCTCGCGAACAGGATCCAGTCGAAGGTGGACAGGCGGGCGAGCGCGCAGCCGAGGGGAGCGGCATCGTCGGGGGGAACCAGCCGGATCGTGGGGAAGAGCACGGGGACCCCCCCGCGCTTCCGGATCAGGCCGGCGAATTCCTCCGCCTGGCCCTCGCCGCGGGTGACAAGGATCCTTTTCCCCGAAAGCCCCATGCCCGCGTTGCCGCCTACTTCCCGGCGGCGCGGTAGACCTCGTCGAGGATCTGCTTCGCGCCGCGCGCCAGCAGCTGCTCGGCCAGCCCGATGCCGAGCGCCCCGGGGTCGGCAACCCTCCCCCGGGCGCTTCCCCGCAGGATCTCCGATCCGTCGCGCCGCCCCACCATCCCTTCGAGGAAGACGGCTTCCCCGTCCGTTTTTCCGTAGGCGGCGATGGGCACCTGGCAGCCGCCCTCGAGACGTTTCAGGAACCCGCGCTCCGCCCGGACGGCGAACGCCGTGTCCCGGTCGTTGAGGAACAAGACGGCTTCCCGGGTCTCCGCGTCGTCCCGGCGGATCTCGATCCCGAGCGCCCCCTGCCCGATCGCGGGGAGGGACACCTCCGTCGGAAGGATCTGCGCGATCTTCCCCTCCCAGCCCAGCCGCCGCAGCCCCGCCGCCGCCAGGATGATCGCGTCGAATTTCCCCTCTTCCATCTTGCGAATGCGCGTGTCCAGGTTCCCCCGGTTGTCGACGACGACCAGGTCCGGTCGCCGGCTCAGCAGCTGCGTCTGGCGGCGGAGCGAGCTGGTCCCGACCTTCGCCCCCGCCGGCAGGTCCTCGAACCGCTTCACCTTGTCGGAGAGGAACGCGTCCCGCGGATCTTCCCGCTTCGTGATCGCGACGATCTCCAGCGCGGCAGGAAGGTCGGTCGGCACATCCTTCATCGAGTGGACCGCGAGGTCGATGGCGCCGGCGAGCAGCGCCTCCTCGATCTCCTTGACGAAGAGCCCCTTGCCGCCCACGCGCGCCAGCGGGACGTTCAGGATCATGTCGCCGGTCGTCTTGATCCGGACGATCTCCACCGTCCCGCCGGTCCTGCGCTCCACTTCGGAACGGACGAACTCGGCCTGCCACAGGGCGAGCTTGCTCCCCCGGCTGCCGAGACGGATTACTCCATCGCCACTTCCCACTTTTTCCTCCATTCCGGCTTTAGCCCGCATTTCTCACCATGGTTCGTCGCGAGGCGGTGGAGACGGGTATGGCTACAAGGCGTCGCGACCGAGGGCACCGCAGGCGTAGTTTACACTACGTCGAGGAGCCCGACCGAGCGCAACGCAGTAGACATGCCCGCATCCGCCGCCGCAGCAGAAGCGTGGTGA
>JACRMU010000043.1:11582-26752 GCA_016219515.1 Deltaproteobacteria bacterium | reverse complement strand
ACCGGGTCCATGCCGAGGCGCGTGGCGAGCTTGTCCATCGTCGCCTCGGCCGCCCACGTCCCCTGCGGCGCGCCGAAGCCGCGGAAGGCGCCGCCGAACAGGTTGTTGGCGTAGACCACGTGGGTGGCGACGCGGACGGCGCCGACGTGGTAGGGGCCGATCGCCGAGACGTTGGCGCGCTCGGCGACCACCGTCGACAGCCCGACGTAGGCGCCGGCGTCCATGAACGTCTCGACCTCGGCGAAGCGGAGCCGGCCAGCGCGATCCGCGCCCCAGCGGTGACGGACCACCATGGCGTGCCGCTTCGTGGTCGCCTGGAGGTCGAGCTCGCGCGGGTAGATCAGGCGAACCGGGTGACCGGTGTGCCAGGCGAGCAGCGCCGCGCAGGCGGCGGGCTCGGTGGGGTAGTCCTCCTTGCCGCCGAAGGCGCCGCCGGTCGGCGCCTGCTCGACGCGTACCGCGGCGAGCGGCAGGCCGAGCACGCTGGCCACGCCCTGCTGGATGTAGAACGGGCACTGGCACGAGGCGACGATGGTGATCCTCTCGCGTCCCTCGGGGATGGCCAGGCACCCCTGCGGCTCGAGGTAGGCGTGGTCCTGGCCGCCGACGCGATACTCCGCCTCGACGACCACCGCGGCCCGTTTCGCCTGCTTCGCGGTGTCGCCGCAGGACTTGGCGGGGATCTACGCCGCCATCGAGCGGGTCGGCGCGCTCCTGGGCGTTCCGGCGAGGGCGAAACGGGAGGCCGACGCCCTGCGGGCCCGGGCCGCGGCCGTCGTGCGCAGGAAACCCGGGCCGGGGCCGCGCGTGCTTTTCGTGGTATCCACTTCCCCGATCATCGCCGCGGGGAAAGGCACGTTCATGGATGAGCTCCTTTCGCTGGCCGGCGCAAACAACGCGGGCGCCTCCTTTTCCGGCCGGTATCCGCGCCTGAGCGCGGAAAGCCTGCTGGCCGTCCGTCCCGATCTCATTTTCGTGGCGGCGATGGAAGGGGTGGAGAAATTCCCCGACGAGGTGACCCGTTGGAAGGAGGTCCCCGCCTTCCGGGACGGGGAGGTGCATTCCCTCGACGGCGACCTGGTCACGCGTCCGGGCCCCCGCATGGTCGCGGCCCTGGAGGAGGTGTCGCGGACGCTCGATGCGTGGAGGGAACGGCATCGTGTCCCGGCCCCCGACAGGGTGCGGCGGGAGAAACGATGAAGCGCTCCGGCTCCGTCATCGCCGTTTTGGGCGCCGCCGCTCTCGGCGCGGTGGTCCTGTCGCTCGCCACGGGGCCCGCCGCCGTGTCCTTCCGGCAGGTCGTCGATGCCCTCTTCGGAGGAAGCGCCACGGGTTCCTCCGCGGAAACGGCGGAGCGGATCGTCCTCTCATTGCGGTTGCCTCGCGCGCTGCTCGGATGTCTTGTGGGAGGGGCGCTCTCCTCCTCCGGGGTGGCGTTCCAGGCGCTGTTGCGCAACCCGCTGGCCGACCCCTATATCCTGGGGGTATCCGCCGGCGCCGCGGTGGGGGCGCTCACGGCCGCGCTTCTGTTGCCCGGCGACGCCATTCTCCCCCTTCCCTTCTGCGCGTTCCTCGGCGCCGCGCTTGCCGCCTCCGTCGTCTTCCTGCTGGCGCGCCGCCGCAGCGGCGTGTCGCGCGAGCGGCTGATCCTCATGGGAGTGATCGTGGGCGCGTTTCTCAACGCCCTCATCATGCTGATGGTGGCGCTGGCCCCCCCGGGGAAGATCCCCGGCGCGGTCTACTGGCTGATGGGGGACCTGGGGATGGGGACGCCGCGGAGGGTTGCGGTCCTTCTCCCTTACGTTGCCGCCGGGACGGCGGTCCTGCTCCTGCTCTCGCGGGGCCTCGACCTAATGCTCCTGGGAGACGACGCCGCGTTCCAGGCAGGCCTTCCGGTGGAGAGGGTGAAGGCCGTAACTTATGTAACGGCATCGCTTTTGGCTGGTTGCGTGGTGGCGGTTTCCGGCCTGATCGGCTTCGTCGAGGGAAGCCGTGAGCACCGCGCTCCTTTCCGCAAGGGGGGTCCGCTTCCGCTACCGGGAAAGGGAGGTCCTCGCCGGCGTGGACTTCGACGTACGGGACGGGGAGGTGGCGATTCTCCTTGGGCCGAACGGCGTGGGGAAGAGCACGCTCCTCAAGATTTTTTCGGGTCTTTTGTCCCCCGGGTCCGGGGAAGTGACGTTGATCGGCCGTCCGCCCGCATCCTACGGCCGCCGGGAAATGGCGCGCCTGCTTTCCGTGGCGGGGCAGGAGCCCCAGGTCGATTTCCCGATGTCCGTGGAAGAGTACGTTGCGCTCGGCCGCTTCCCGCACCAGGGGTTCTTCGGCGGCGTGACCGGGGAGGACCGGGAACAGGTGGAGCGCGCGCTGGAAAGGAGCGAGCTGCTGGAGTTGCGCGCCCGCGGCCTCGGGGAAATCTCGGCGGGGGAGCGGCAGCGGGCGGCGGTCGCACGGGCGGTTTGCCAGGGGGCGAAGGCGATGCTCCTCGATGAGCCGACGGCGTTCCTGGACATCTACCACCGCGTCGCCTTCTACGAAATCGTGTCGCGCCTCAAAAAAGAGTGCGGCGTCGGCGCCCTGGTTGCCTCGCACGACCTGTCGCTCTGCGCCGAGTACGGGGAACGGATCGTCCTGTTGTCGGCCGGCAGGGTGTTGGCATCGGGAACACCGGAGGAAGTTCTGACCCCGGGTAACATCCGGGAGGCGTACGGAGTGGACGTGACGTGCGACCGCAACCCCGCCACGGGCGCGGTTCGCGTCACCCCTATGAGGAAGAGAGATGCAACGCAACGATAGCGAACATCGATCGTGAACACCCCGGTCTCAAGGGATGCACCCCTTGAGACCGGAGGGCGGAACCCGGGGAAGACGGTGAAAATCCGCCGCTTCCCCGCATCTGTCACCGGAACGAAACCCGCAGGCATGCCACTGCCCCGCGAAGCGCGGGGTCGGGAAGGCGCGGGAAGTAGGAAGCCGGAAGCCAGAAGACCCGGACCGCCCCATCAAACCCCTTTCGAGGGAGAGGAGGATCCATGGGAAGAGCAAAGGCCGGAAGAACGTGGAAGGGAATCGCCGCGGCTTTCCTCGCCGCGGCGGCCGTGGGGTTGCCGGGGGCGGTACGCGCGGAGGAGGCGACCCGGCTCGATCCGATCGTGGTCACCGCGACGCGCATCGAGCAGAAGGTCTCCGAGCAGGCATCCTCGGTGAGCGTGGTCACGCGCGAGGAGATCGAGCTGAGAAGCGGCGCAGTGACGGGCGACGTGCTGAAAAACCTCCCCGGAGTGGACGTGCAGCGGAGCGGGAGCCCGGGGAACCTGGAGAACGTCAAGATCCGCGGCGGAAAGGGCACCCATACCTTGATCATGATCGACGGCTTCCCGTTGAACAGCCCTTCGGGCGGCGAGTTCGACATCAGCTCCCTCCCCGTGAGCGGCTTCGATCGGATGGAGGTCGTGCGGGGGGCCCAGAGCGCCCTCTACGGTTCGAACGCCATGAGCGGCGTGGTGAACTTCCTTCCCCGGAAACCGGAGGAGGGGAAGGCGGCGGCCGTCGGCATTGCGGGCGGGAGCTTCAACACCGTGAACGGGAATGCCTACACCCAGGGCAAAGGGAAGAGAGGAAGCTTTCACGCAGGGTTCGGGAAAATCGAATCCTCCGGGATCCTCCACAACGACGACCTGTCGCTGAACTCCTTCATCGGTGTGGGAGACCTGGCCGTGGGAACCTTCGGCAGGATTCATGGAATCGTGCTCACCACGGACGAGCGGAAGGGGATCCCCATTGACGACAGGGGAATCGACCCCGTGGCGCACAAGGCGAGGCGGGATTTTCTCGCGGGGGCGCGCTGGGAGTTCTCCCTTTCCAGGGCCGCAACCTTGACCGTGTCGGGTGCGGAGTTCGACGAGTTCCTCCACGTCGAGGAACCGCCGATCCCGGGGGTCGCCTCTTCCTCCGATTTTCTTGTCAAGACCCGCAAGACGACGGGACGGGCCGAAGTTCGCTACTCCACGACGCCGGTGTCCACCACGTTCCTGGGCGTAGAGTATGTCAAGGACCGGGCGCAAAATGACGCCGTCTTCCGGTTTTCCCCTTTCCCCGATTTCGTCATCAACGTCTCGGCGCCCACCATCAATCGCTCGGCCTTCGTGCAGGAAGAGCTTCGTTTCGGGAAACACGACGGGGTGAGCTTGGGACTGCGCGTGGATGAAAACACGGAGGCGGGAACGAAGTGGAACCCGAAGGCGGGAGTCTTCCACGAATTCGGACGGATCGATACCACGGTGCGGGCCGCCTACGGCAAGGGATTCCGAATCCCCACGATCGTTGAAAAATTCGACCCGACCAGCGGGAACCCGGGCCTATCCCCGGAGACCGTGGATTCCTACGAGGCGGGCGCGGACTGGCGTCCCCGCGGGAGAAAAGCGGTCGTGTCGGCCACCTTCTTTTACCAGCAATTCAAAGGGCTGATCCAAACGGGCACGAACATCCCGCCGGGACGGTTTTTCCCGGAGCTCGAGAACGTGGGGAGCGCTTTTTCCCGGGGCGTGGAGGCGGGGAGCACCTGGTGGTTCCACCCCCGGGCGGGAACATCCGTCTCGTATACGTATTCGGACACGTGGGACGCGAAAAACCAGCGGCGGATCCTGGGAATCCCCCGTCAGCGGGGGACGGTTTCCCTGCTCTTTGCCCCCACTCCGCGGCTCGAGGCCCATGTGGACTGGCGGATCGAGAGCGACCAGCTCGACTTCGGCCCCACGGACATCGTGGCGGGGAGACGTCCCGGCTACGCCCGGGTGGACGCGTTCGCGAGATATCGATGGGAGAGCGTATCCACCGACGTCAGGGAGATCGCCCTCACGGGGAAGGTGCAGAACCTCTTGAACCGGGAATACGAGGAGCGAAAAGGGTTTCCCGCCCCCGGGTTCAACTTCCTCCTGGGCGCCGAATTGAAAATCTGAAGTTCGCGGGAGGAATCCAAGGGGGCATGAAGGTGCGTCCGGAGCCGGCAGGGGTGAGGGCGGGAAGCGGGGGGACCGCGATGAAGTGGCCGCTCGTCGGATCGGCGGCGGGACACCTTGCGCTCCTCGCCTTCCTCCTCCTCTTCCTGCGCGCCGCGGGTCCGGGATTTCCCGTCGCCGTCCAGGTCATCCTCGTGGAGGGGGCCCGGGCAAGCGGGTCCGCGGAGGAGAGGTCCGCCGCGGGGGTTCCCGGAGGCGCAAGGCGTTCCCCGGCGATCCGCATCGAGCCGGGGCCGGTTTCCCCGCCTCCTCCCGTTCCCGGCACGTCCCTTCCGGCGCCGCAGGCGGCACCGGAAGGGCGGGCCCCCGCAGCTGCGAATCCGATCCCGGCGGGCGGTCCCCTCCTGCTTCCCGCGCGCGTCGCCGTCGGGACCTCCTCCGAGGGTCTGCCGGGAGGGCGGGGCTTCACCGGCGCGGTGCCCCCGCTCGCCCGGAGCGGGAAGGGGGAAGACCCCGGTGTGTTCGGCCCGTCCGGCAGCGCAAGGGAAGCCGCCCTTGCCCTTCCGGGAGTCGCCGGCAAGATCGACGGAGGGGAAGGGCCGGAGATCCGCCTCCTGCGGGAGAGGATCGAGTCCCGCATCGTCTACCCCGAAGAGGCGATCCGGCGCGGCCAGGAAGGGGAAGTGCTCCTGCGCATCCGCGTCGGCGAGGGGGGGATCCCCGGCGAGATCCGCATCGCCCGCAGCAGCGGCGCCAGGTCGCTCGACGAAGCCGCCCGGATCGGCGTGGCGCGGGCCGCACCCCTTCCCTCCCGCCCGGGATGGTTCGAGGTGCCCGTCCGGTTCTTCCTCCGGTAGAGTTGCTTTGCACCCCCCTCCGAAAAAGGATAGATTATAATTTCCGTAGTGTGGCTCTTCGGGGGCAAGCGATGGACCGCCGGGTCCTGGAAAAATGTCGGAAGGAACTCCAACGCCAGATGGACGAGCTGCTGGCGGGTGCGGGAAAAACCGTCTCCGACATGACGGGCGATCCCGAGGAAAACTTTCCCGACCCCACGGACCGCGCCCTTCTCGAATCGAACCGGAACTTCACCCTTCGGATCCGCGACCGGGAGCGCAAGCTCCTGGTGAAAATCCGGGAGGCGATCAAGCGGATCGACGGCGGATCGTTCGGAGAATGCGAGGGGTGCGGCGGGGAGATCGAAGAGAAGCGGCTGATCGCGCGGCCGATGACCACGATGTGCATCGACTGCAAGACCGTCGCCGAAGAGGAAGAACAGAAATAGGCCCTTCTGGGCCGACCCCTTCCAAGTTATCCCGGAGGATCCATGACGGAATTGCGGAAAGACCCCATCGTGGGCCGGTGGGTCATCATCTCCACCGAACGCGCGAAGCGCCCCCACGAGTTTCCCCCGGAGCCTCCGGCCCGCAGGGAGGGGATGTGCCCCTTGTGCCCGGGGAGCGAGCGGATGACCCCCCCCGAGATCCTCTCCTTCCGGGGCGGCGGCTCTCCCAACGAGGCGGGGTGGACGCTCCGGGTGGTCCCCAACAAGTTCCCCGCGCTCCGGATCGAAGGGGACCTGGGCAAGGCCGGGGACGGGATCTACGACCGGATGAACGGCCTGGGGGCCCACGAAGTCGTGATCGAGACCGAGCGGCACGACGTCGACCTTTTCGACCTCCCCGAGCGGCAGTTCGAAGACGTCCTCTGGGCTTACCGGGAGCGGATGCTGGACCTGAAGAAGGACCGGCGGTTCAAGTCGGTCATCGTCTTCAAGAACCACGGGGCCGCCGCCGGGGCGTCGCTTACCCACAGCCACTCCCAGCTCATCGCCCTCCCCGTCGTGCCGAAGCGGGTGATCGAGGAGATGACCGGCTGCCGGGACTACTTCCGCTTCCGCGACCGCTGCCTGTTCTGCGACATCATCGTGCAGGAGATGGAGCAGAAGGTCCGCATCGTCGAGGAGAGCGGGGAGTTCCTGGCTTGCGCCCCCTACGCGCCCCGGTTCCCCTTCGAGACGTGGATCATCCCGAAGCGCCACCAGTGCGCCTACGAGATGATCGAGAGGGACCAGGCCCGGGCGCTGGCCTCCATCTTCCGGCGGACGCTCCGCCGGCTCAACCTGGCCCTGGAGAACCCGGCGTTCAACTACATCGTCCACAGCGCGGCATTCCAGGAAGGCGCCGCCGATTTTTTCCACTGGCACATCGAGATCATGCCCAAGCTGACCAAGGTGGCGGGGTTCGAGTGGGGTTCGGGCTTCTACATCAATCCGACGCCGCCGGAGGAATCGGCGAAGTATCTGCGCGAGCTGCCCGAGTGAGGCAGGCGGGGGAAGGGCCATGAAAGTCCTGATCGCGTCCTCCGAGATCGTTCCCTTCGCGAAAACCGGCGGGCTGGCGGATGTCACCGGAGCGCTCTCCAGGGCGCTCCGGCGGGCAGGCGTCGAGGCGGACTGCGTCCTTCCCCTCTACCGTACCGTGGACGGGAGCCGGTTCCCCATGACGCAGTCGGGTCCCCCGGTGCGCGTTCCGCTGGGGCACCGGGAGGAAACGGGCACGATCGAGGAGACCGACGCGGGCGACGGGGTGCGCGCATTCCTCGTACGGAACGACCGGTACTTCGACCGGGAGTTCTACTACGGCACCAAGGACGGCGAATACGCGGACAACTGCGAGCGCTTCACCTTCTTCTGCCGGGCGGTCATGGAGTGGCTGGTCCGCACGGGCCGCAAGTACGATATCCTGCACTGCAACGACTGGCAGACCGCGCTTATCCCCGCCTACGTAAAGACCCTCTACCTGCAGGAGGACGCGATCCGCTCCGCCGGCACCGTCTTCACCGTCCACAACCTGGGGTACCAGGGGCTTTTCTGGAACCACGATCTTCCGCTGACAGGGCTCGGGTGGGACCTGTTCACGCCGCAGGGGCTGGAGTTCTACGGCAAGCTGAACCTGATGAAGGCGGGGCTGGTGTTCGCCGACATCCTTTCCACCGTGAGCCCCACCTATAGCCGGGAAATCCAGACCCCCGAATACGGGTACGGGCTGGAAGGGGTCCTGTACGAGCGGCGGGAAGACCTGTACGGGATCATCAACGGGATCGACGACGACGAGTGGAACCCGGCGGCGGACCGGAACATCGCCGCCCATTTCGGGAAGGAGGACCTCTCGGGGAAGGAGGCGTGCCGCGCCGACCTCCTCGCGGAGTTCGGGTGGACCGGGCCCGTGAAGGATGCGGTCGTCGGCATGATCGGGCGGCTGACGGCGCAAAAGGGGCTGGACCTCCTCTCGGAAATCGGGGAATGGCTGGCCGCGCAGCCGGTGCGGGTCGTCCTCCTGGGGTTCGGCGAACGGAATTACGAGGAGGCGATGGCGGAGCTGGGACGGAAGCACCCGGACCGGATCTCCGTGCGGCTGGCCTACGACAACCGGCTGGCGCACAAGATCGAGGCCGGGGCCGACATCTACCTGATGCCCTCCCGCTACGAGCCGTGCGGGCTGAACCAGATCTACAGTCTCCGGTACGGCACGGTTCCCATCGTGCGGCGGACCGGCGGGCTCGCCGACACGGTGATCGACGCGGACCGGGACCCGGAGGGAGGCACCGGGTTCACTTTCGCGGGGTATGAAGCGGCCGATCTGAAGGACGCCCTTTCGCGCGCCCTCGCCGCCTACGCCGACCGGCGCCGGTGGGAAGGGATCATGCGGAGAGGAATGGAAAAGGACTTTTCCTGGGGCCCCTCGGCGCAGGAGTACGTGGCGCTGTACGAGAAGGCGCTGCGGAAAAGGGGCCGGCGGGCCTGAAAAAATCCGTCCCGATGGACACCAGCCTGGAAAAGCGGTTCGACCTACTCTCCCGGGTGATCGAGATCTCCAACTCGAACATCCTGATCGAAAACCGGATCAAGTACATCTGCGACCTGTTGTCCCGGGAGACCGGCGCGGACTGCGTTTGCATCCACCGGCGCGAGCGGAGGGGTGAGAACCTTCTCCCCTGGATCTCCTCCTGCGTCCAGGCCGAAGAGAGCGCCCTCTCCGACTTCCGGATCCGGCCGGGGGAGGGGGTCGCCGGGAAGGCCCTCCAGAAGCGGGTCCCGGTGTTCTTCCCCGACGTGCGCACGGATCCTCCCTCGCTGGCGGTCTCCGAGGAGCTGCGGAATTTCGCGTCGGTGCTCTCCGTTCCCGTCATGGACGATGTTTACCTGTACGGCGTGATGAACTTTTCCAACACGGCTCCCACGCAGTACTCCGAGGATACGATTCGCCTGCTGCGCGTCGTGGCCACCGAGGTCGCGGGCGCGATCCGCAACAGCCGGCTCTACCACGACGCACGGAAGCGCGTTTCGGAGCTGATCACCCTGAACGAGATCGGCAGGGCGATCACCTCGACGTTCCAGGTGCGGGACATCCTCGCGTACGTGGCGAAGACCACCTTGCGGCTCCTCCAGGCGGGCGGGTGCACGGTCCGCCTCGCGGGGGAAAAAGGGGGCGCCCTGAAGGTGATGGTCGACGAGGGGTATGCGCACCCGGGGGTCCGGCGGGAGCTGCGGGCGCACGGGCGGCTGCTGGCGAACCAGATCTACCGGGAAAAACGCCCCCTGCTCATCAACGGGCCGGAAGACTCGCCGATGTACCTCCCCTTGGCCCGCCAGGGGATCACCTCCTTCCTGGGGCTTCCGATCGTCTCCAAGGGGAAAGCGCTCGGCGTCATCAGCTACTATTCCGGGTCTCCGGACATCGCCTTCGACATGGAGGTGGTGAACCTGATGCAGACCGTCTGCAGCCAGATCGCCAACATGATCGAGAACTCCACGATGTACCAGGAGGCGCAGGCGCTCGCGCAGGCGAACCAGTTGAAGGTCCAGCAGCTGTCCACGCTTTACAACGTGGCGAACGCACTGATGTCCACAGTGAAGACCGAGCGGCTGCTGCACATCATGATGCGCTCCCTCACTTCCCCGACGGGCCTGAACTTCAGCCGGGCGATCCTGTTCCTCGTATCCGAGGATGGCGACCGGCTGACGGGCCGGATGGGGATGGGGCCGAGGGACCGGAAGGATGCCCGGCGGACCGCCTCTTCCCCTTTGGAACCGCCGGAAGAAGGAGAGCACGCCGCCGAAGGGGAGGAATTCCGGAAGCTGCTGTGGCCCGACGTCGAACAGTTCAACATTCCCTTGTTCGGCTCCGAATGCCTCGTGGTGAAGGCGGTGCAGGAGAAAAGGGCGGTGCGGACCCGAACGGGGTGCGGCCAGCCGCCCCCCGGCACTCCTCAACGGTTCTGCGGCAGCCATCCGAATTCCTTCGCCGCGGTTCCCCTCGTTTTGAAGGGGGAGGCGCGGGGGGCGATCTACGTGGACAACCAGTTCCGGGAGAGGGAAATCACCGACGAGGACATCCAGATCCTCACGATGTTCGCCTCCGAAGCGTGCCTGGCGATGGAGAACGCATCGCTGTACGAAGACCTCGAGAACGCACTGGAAAATCTGCGGGCGATGCAGGGCCGGCTGGTGCAGAGCGAGAAGCTCGCGGCGCTGGGGGAGATGGCGGCGAAGATCGCCCACGAGATCAAGAACCCGCTGACGGTCATCGGCGGCTTCGCGGCGCGCATGGCGAGGAAGGGGCAGGGGGAGGAGCCGGACGGCGCCACATCCGCCCGGTACACCCGGATCATCCTGAAGGAGGCCCAGCGGCTGGAGCGGATCATCCGGCAGACCCTCTACTTCTCCAGGGAAGTCCTGCCCGCCCGGAAACAGATCGATCTGAACGACGAGATCCGCGAGGTGCTGGCGATGTTCCGGGAGGACCTGGAGGAGGCCAGGATCCTGACGGACCTGGACCTGTTCGCGGGGATCCCGCAGATCTCCGCCGACCCGGATCAGATCCGCCAGATCCTGTGGAACCTCGTCTCCAACGCGATCCAGGCGATGGAAGGCGGCGGGAAGCTGACCCTGGCGACCCGTCCCGCAACTCCAGACGAAGGAAATGGAGTTGTCTTCCTCGTCGGCGACACCGGGGGCGGGATTCCCCACGACGTGGTCCATAACATCTTCAACCCCTTTTTCACCACGAAAACGAAGGGGACGGGCTTGGGGCTTCCCATCGTCCACACGATCGTGGAGAAGCACGGGGGCTCGATCCAGCTGGACAACCGGGAGGGGAAAGGAGTAACCTTCTCGATCTTCCTCCCCCGCGTTCCCCGGGAGGCGGGCGCGGAGGAGCGGATCCTGGAACAGATGAGGAAGGGCGGAGGCAACGGTGGAAGCGGAGCTAAGAACCATCCGGGATAAGGTGGGGGCGGGCCGGCGGCTTTCCGAGGAGGACGCGCTGGCCCTGTACCGTTCGCGGGACCTGATTTCCGTGGGGGAGATGGCGGACTTCGCCAACCGGCGGAAGAACGGCGACCGGGTGTACTTCATCGTCAACCGGCACATCAATCCCACGAACATCTGCGTCAACCGGTGCCGGTTCTGCGCCTTCAGCAAGACGAAAGGGGAGCCCCTCGCGTACACGATGACGATGGAGGAGGTCCTGCGCCGGGCGGAGGAGGCGCAAGCGCAGAAGGCGACGGAGCTGCACATCGTGGGGGGGCTGCACCCCGATCTGCCGTTCGATTTCTACCTGGCGATGCTTGGGACGCTTCGGGAGCGCTTCCCCTCGATGCACCTCCAGGCGTTCACCGCCGTGGAGATCGACTACTTCGCGAAGCTCACCGGCCTGCCGCTGGACGAGGTCATCCGCCGGCTGAAGGAAGCGGGGCTGGGAAGCCTGCCGGGAGGGGGAGCGGAAATCTTCGCCCCCGAGGTCCGCAACCGCATCTGCCCGGAGAAGATTTCCGGGGACCGGTGGCTCGAGGTGATGGAGGCGGTGCACGCCGCGGGGCTCCGCAGCAACGCGACGATGCTGTACGGGCACGTGGAGACGCCGGAGTCGCGGGTCGATCACCTGCGCCGGCTCCGGGAGCTCCAGGACCGGACCGGCGGCTTCCAGTCGTTCATCCCCCTGGCGTTCCACCCGAAGAACACGCAGATCGCCAAGGGGTACACGACGGGCCTGGAGGACCTCCTCGCGCTCGCGGTGGCGCGGCTCTACCTCGACAACTTCGCGCACGTGAAGTCGTTCTGGATCATGGTGGGCCCCAAGCTCGCGCAGATCTCCCTCCACTTCGGGGTGAACGACATCGACGGGACGGTCGTGGAGGAGCGGATCACGCACGCCGCCGGGGCGCAGGCGGGCCAGGAGATGACGGTCTCCGAGCTGGTGACGATGATCCGTCAGGCCGGGCGCGTCCCCGTGGAGCGCGACACGCTCTACCGCGTCGTCCGCGAGTGGCCGGAGGGGTCGGCCTGATGGGGACCGGCGCCGTTCCGAAGATGGAGGAGGCGGTGCGCCTGCTCCGGGAGGCCCCCCTGTTCGGGCTGGGGCGGGCGGCGGACGAGGAGCGGCGGCGGCTCCACCCGGGCGGCACGGTCGGCTACATCGTGGACCGCAACATCAATTACACGAACATCTGCGGCTGCGGCTGCTCCTTCTGCGCTTTTTTCCGCGAGCCGTCGGCGCCCGACGCCTACGTGCTCTCCGAGGAGATCCTCTCGCGGAAGATCGAGGAAACGCTGCTGCTCGGCGGAACGCAGATCCTGCTCCAGGGCGGGCTGCATCCCGACTGGACGATCGAGGATGCGGAGCGGCTCGTCCGGGCGGTGAAGCGGCATCCGATCCGTCTGCACGGCTTTTCCCCTCCGGAGGTCTGGCACTTCGCGGTCCGCTCGGGGCTCTCGATCCGCGAGGTCATCGCCCGCCTGATCGACGCGGGGCTCGATTCCATCCCCGGCGGCGGGGCGGAGATCCTGGACGACGAGGTCCGGAGGAAGATCAGCCCCCGGAAGATCGGATGGGAGCAATGGGCCGCCGTGATGCGCGAGGCGCACCGGCAGGGATTGCGCACCTCCGCGACGATGATGTTCGGGAGCGTCGAGACGGCGGAGTCGATCGCGAGGCACCTGCTCCGCATCCGGGAGCTCCAGGAAGAGACCGGCGGTTTTTCCTCCTTCATCCCCTGGACCTTTCAGTCCGGGAACACGGCCCTTTCCCGCGATCCGGCGTTCGGCGAGGGCGCGGCGGCGGGGTTCAACCACGCGGTGGGGTACCTGCGCGTCCTCGCGGTCTCCCGGCTGCTGCTCCCGAATATCCGGACCGTCCAGGTATCCTGGGTGACCATGGGGGCGAAAGTCGCCCAGGTGGGACTGTTCTTCGGGGCGAACGACTTCGGGAGCACGATGATCGAGGAGAACGTCGTCGCCTCCGCGGGGGTCGCCTACCGGATGTCGGAGGAAGAGATCGACGCCACGATCCGGGATGCGGGATTTCAGCCGGTGAAACGGGAGGGATTGCCATGCTCGACCTGAAGTTCGTTCGGGAGAACCTTCCCGCCGTGGAGGAGGCGCTGCGCCGCAGGCGCGCGCCGGCCTCCCTGGGCGGGTTCGCCGATCTCGACCGGAAGCGGAGGGATCTCCTGGTGAAGGTGGAGGCGCTGCGCGCGGAGCGGAACGCGGCCTCCGAGGAGATCGGCCGGCTCCGCCGGGAGAAGAAGGACGCCTCCGGCCTCATGCAACAGATGAAAGAGGTTGCGGCGCGGATCAAGGAGATGGAGGCGGGCCTCCCGGAAGCGGAGCGGCAGATGGAAGAGGCGCTGCTGAATATCCCGAACATCCCCGATCCGTCGGTCCCGGAAGGGGCGGGGGAAGAGGACAACGCCGTCGTCCGGACGTGGGGGACGCCCGGCGCGTTTTCCTTCCCGGTGCGCGACCACGTCGACATCGGAGCGGCCCTGGACATCCTCGATTTCGACCGGGCGGCGAAGATCGCCGGCGCGCGGTTCTGCCTGAGCAAGGGGGCCGGCGCGCTCCTGGAGCGGGCGCTCATCAACTTCATGCTGGACGTCCATACGCGGGAGCACGGATACATGGAGGTTCTCCCCCCCTTCCTGGCCAACTCGGCGTCCTTCTTCGGCACGGGCCAGCTCCCCAAGTTCGAAGAGGACCTCTTCCGCGTGGCGGGGACCGACTACTTCCTCGTCCCGACCGCCGAGGTGCCGGTGACCAACATCGTCCGGGACGAGATTCTCCCGGCGGACTCCCTTCCGCTCAAGATGACGGCCTACACCCCCTGCTTCCGGGCGGAGGCGGGATCGTACGGCAAGGACGTCCGGGGGATGATCCGGCAGCACCAGTTCAACAAGGTGGAGCTGGTAAAAGTCTGCCGGCCGGAAGATTCGTGGCGGGAACTGGAGGCGCTTACCGCCGACGCGGAGGACATTCTGAAAAGGCTCGGCCTGCCCTACCGGGTCGTGACGCTGTGCACGGCGGACCTGGGGTTTTCCTCCGCCAAGACGTACGACCTCGAGGTGTGGCTGCCGTCGCAGAAGCGGTACCGGGAGATCTCCTCCTGCAGCAACTTCACCGATTTCCAGGCGCGGCGCGCGAAGATCCGCTACCGCGACGATGCTTCGGGCAAGACCCGCCTCGCCCACACGCTGAACGGCTCCGGGCTGGCGGCGGGGCGCACGGTCGTCGCCGTCCTCGAAAACTTCCAGCAGGAAGACGGCTCGGTCGTCATCCCCGAACCGCTGCGCCCCTACATGGGCGGCATGGACCGGATCGTCAAGCGCTGAAGTTTTTCGGGACCCCGGTAGCCGGGAAAGAATATGTCCCTTTCGCGGGACGGCGCTTTGATACAATTATTCCCCGGATGAAACGCTGGGAGTGCACCATCTGCGGGTACATTCACGAGGGAGAGGAACCGCCCGAACGGTGCCCCGTCTGCGACGCGCCGAAGGAGCTCTTTTTCCTCCTGCCGGAGTGACGGCCGCGTTCCTATCGACGAAAATTGTCGAACCGCTCGGATTCCTTTGAGCATCGAAGGGTTGGCATCGACGGCGAGGAGGGGATCGCGCCTCCCGCGACAGGAAGCGGAGGGTTCGGGTGAAGGCGCCGGAAGGCTGGTATTTTCATCCCATGTTCGTGCACTTCCCCCAGGCGCTCTTCCCGGCGGCGTTCGCGTCTTTTTTACTGTACCTGGCGACGGGCGCCGGGGGGTTCGAGACGACGGCGTTCGGGGCCGCCGCGTTCGGGGCGGTGGCCGCTCCCGTGACCACGCTGACGGGTTTCCTGGACTGGAAGATCCGCTACAAGGGGTACATGACCCCGGTGTTCCG
>JACRMU010000043.1:0-11577 GCA_016219515.1 Deltaproteobacteria bacterium | reverse complement strand
GATGGATTTACGCGGGGCTTCTGGCGGCGTGCGTGGGGACGTGCGGTGTCCTTGGGCATTACGGCGGAAAACTCGTTTTCCATTGACGTGGGGCTCCGGAAGACCGAACCATCACCGACAAGGAGGGCCGCGCAGATGCAGGCACCGGAAATCGTAAAGGTGATCCACCATGCCATCGGCAAGGAGAAAGAAGCCATCACCACGTACCTTCAGCTCGCCAAGGTCATCAAGGACGTCAAGGCGAAGAACGTCCTCATCAACCTGGCGTCGGACGAGGTGGGGCATATGAACAAGCTGGAGGCGCACCTGGTCTCTTTTCTCGAGGGGAAGTCCTGGGTGATCTCCCCCGCGGGGGGGGCCGAGACGGTCGCGGCGGTGGGCACGAAGAGCGCGAAGCTGGAGACGATCGATCCCGGGAAGCTGGCCCGGGCGGACGAGGTCCAGATCCTGGAGATCGCCATCGACAAGGAGATCGCGGCGAACAAGGCGTACCTGGACCTGGCGAAGAAGGCGGTGTCCAAAGAGGCGAAGGAGATGTTCCTCTCGCTGGCCAAGGAAGAGGACATGCACGCCCGGATCCTGAAGGCCGAGGTCGATTCCATCGGCCAGAACGGCTTCTGGTTCGACATGCAAGAGTTTACAATGGAGCAGTAGGGGGGAAGAACGGTTTGGATTTTTTACGGGAAGCCAGGGAGAAGCTGGAGGAAGAGGCGCAGCGGATCGAGGTCGAGCTGCGGGTCAAGCTGCCCAAGGAAATCAGCGCCGCGATGTCGCACGGCGACCTCTCCGAGAACGCCGAGTACCACGCCGCCAAGGACCGCCAATCCACGCTGCAGGCCCGGATGGGCCAGATCCAGAAGCGGCTTGCGGACCTTTCCCGGATCGACGTGTCGGGCATCCCCGCGGACCGCGTCGGGCTGGGCAGCGAAGTGACGGTGGAAAACCTCGACACCGGGGAGACGGTCCGCTACACCCTGGTGATCCCGGAGGTCGCCGACGGGAAGAGGAACTTCATCTCCATCGCCGCGCCCGTGGGGAAGGCGCTTCTCAACCGGAAGGTCGGCGACGCGGTGACGGTTTTCATCCCGAAGGGGACCTACGAGCTCGAGGTCCGGCGGTTCGTCACCATTTCCGGAAACCGTTTCGAATAGAGCGTATCCCGGCGCGTCAAGAGAGGTGCGGGAATCTCCTCCGCACCTCTTCCGCAATCCGCTTCACATCTTCCGATCGGATTCGGGGACAGACCAGGACCGCGTCTCCGCTGCGGATGACCACCACGCCCTCCATCCCCGCCACGGCGACCAGCCCACGGTCCGCCCGGACGAGGGTGTTTCCGCAATCCAGGAGGATCACGTTGCCGAAGGTCACGTTCTCCCCCGGTTTTCCCAGGAATTCGTGGAGCGACCGCCACGTCCCGAGGTCGCTCCATCCGAATTCGGCGGGGATCACCAGGATCCCCCTCTCCTTCTCCAGGATTCCGTAGTCGATGGAGATCGACGGCATGCTGCGGTACGCCGCCCGCAGCCTGCCCGGGAACTCTCTTTTTCCGTGCGACCGGAACGCGGATTCGATCGCTTCGTGGACCACCGGGAGGAAGCGGGACAGGCGGTCCCGGAATGTATCCGCGCGGAAGAGAAAGACCCCGCTGTTCCAGGAGAACCGGCCGGATTTCACGAACCTTCGCGCGGCGGCGAGGTCGGGTTTTTCGGTGAATCGCCGGACATCGTAGACGTTTTTCTCCTTTCCGGCGAACCGGTTGCCTCTTTCGATGTAGCCGTATCCGGTGGCCGGATGGTCGGGTGGGATCCCCAGGGTGACGAACCTCCCGGTGCGTCCCGCCACGCGAAGCCCTTTCCCCAGCACCGCGCGGAAGGCGCGCTCGTCGGCCACGGCATGATCGGCGGGGGCGGCGGCGATCACGGCGTCCGGGTCGCGGCGGCCGATGTGGGCGACGGCCAGCGCCACGGCGGGGGCGGTGTTCTTCCCCTCCGGCTCGAGGAGGATGTTCCGGCCGGGGAGCCCCAAGGCGCGCGGGGAAAGGTGCGGAGCGTCCTTCTCGCCGGCCACCACCCAGACGTTTTCCCTCCGCAGGAGGGGGAACAGGCGCCGGATCGTCTCCCGGATCATCGGTCCCCGCCCCGTGAGGTCGAGGAACTGCTTCGAGCGGCGCGCCCGGCTCTCGGGCCAGAACCGGGTCCCGGACCCGCCCGCCATCACGACCACATGGTCCATGGGGAAACCCTCCGCGTCGTCGAATTCTTGGGATAGAATACACTCCGTGCGCATGGACCTCAAAAAGAGTTTCGTGACCGGGATCTTCGTCATGGTCCCCTTGATGCTGTCGGTCGGGATCCTCGTCTGGTTCTTCCAGAAGGTCGACGGCTTCTTCTCGCCTCCCATCGACGGGATCGTGGGCGCCATCGTTCCGGGGGCGACGCACATCCCCGGGACGGGGCTCCTGACGGGGCTTCTGATCATCCTCCTCGTGGGCCTGTTCGCCACGAACGTCGTGGGGGCGCGCATCCTCGCGGGGATCGACTGGCTGATCGACCGGATCCCCGGCTACCGGACGGTCCACACCACCATCAAGCAGCTCACCAACGCATTCTCGCCGGACAGCACCCGTTCCTTCAAGGAGGTGCTGCTGGTCGAGTATCCGAAGGAGAACAGCTACGCCCTGGGGTTCCGGACCGAGACCGTGGAGAAGGAGGGAAGGAGGTTCGCCGTGGTGTTCGTTCCCACGAACAACCTCTACCTGGGCGAAGTCCTCTTCATTCCGGAGGAGAAGACGATCCGTCTTTCCCTGACCGTGGAGCAGGCGGTGAAAATCCTGGTCTCGGGCGGCATCGCCTCCCCGTCCGAATTGTTCCGCCATAAAGATGCGCTTGACAAACCGACGCCGCCGTCCGTATCCTGACCTACACTATGGGGAATGCATCGCACACGCGGAACATGTCGCTGCCCGGCGGACTCGCCCTACTGGCCCTACTTCCGGGGCCGGCCCGCCGCCGTCTGAGCGCGTGACGCAATAGGCTGATACGCTCAACAGAGGCCGCGGGGACCGGCAAGGTTCCCGCGGCCTTTCTCTTTTCGGCCGCCGGGAATCCCGCTCCCGGCGGTTTTTTTTATCCAAGGGCAAAAGAAAGAAAATCGAAGGAGGAAGAAATGGCGGACAAGGTTTTCATCTTCGACACGACGTTGCGGGACTGGGTACAGGTCCCCGGGGCGAAGCTGGCCAAGGAGCAGAAAGTGGAGATCGCGAGGCAGCTCGCGGCCCTGAACGTTGACATCATCGAGGCCGGGTTCCCGGCGTCCTCGCCGGGGGACTTCGACGCCGTCCGGGAGGTGGCGCGCGTGGTCAAGGGTCCGGTGATCACGGGGCTTGCACGCGCGGTCCGGAAGGACATCGACACTCTCTGGGAGGCGGTGAAGGTCGCCAAACGGCCCCGGATCCATACGTTCCTGGGGACTTCCGACATCCACATCCAGAAGAAGTTCCGCTCCGACCGGGACAAGATCCTTCAGTGGTGCGTGGAAACGGTAAAGTACGCCCGGTCGCTCTGCCCCGACGTGGAGTTCTCGACGGAAGACGCGGCGCGCACCGACTTCGAGTTCCTCTGCCGCAGCGTGGAAGCCATCGTCAAGGCGGGAGCGACGACGATCAACGTCCCCGACACGGTGGGGTACGCGACGCCGATCGAGATGGCGGACCGGATCCGGCGGCTGAAGGAGAAAGTTCCCGCTCTCGACAGGGCGGTGATCTCGATGCACTGCCACAACGACCTCGGGCTGGCCACGGCGAACACCCTGGCGGGGATCCTGGCGGGCGCCCGGCAGGCGGAGGTGACGGTGAACGGGATCGGGGAGCGTGCGGGAAACGCGGCGCTGGAGGAGGTGGTGCTGGCAATCAGGACCCGGAAGGAGGTCTTTGCGAACCTCTACACCGGCGTCAACGTGAAAGAAATCTCCAAGACCAGCAAAATGGTTTCCGCGCTCATGGGATTGCCCGTCCAGCGGAACAAGGCCATCGTGGGCGCCATCCGGCCCGAGGACGTGGGGGTCACCGCCCACACCTTCACCCTGACCGCCCGTTCGGGGCGCGCGGCGCTCAAGCACCACATTTCCTCTTTCGGCCACACCCTGAATGACGCGCAGATGGATGCCGTGTACAACAAGTTCCTCGAGCTGGCCGACAAGAAAAAGGAGGTCAAGGTCGAGGAGCTGGAGATCCTGGTGCAGGAGGAGCTGTTCAAGGTCCCCGAGACCTATCGCCTCGAGCACATCCAGATCCTTTCGGGCACGAAGGCCACGCCGATGGCCGCGCTGCGGGTGCGCTGCCGCAACGAGGTGATCGAGGAGGCCTCGACCGGAAACGGGCCGATCGATGCCGCCTACAAGTGCATCGAGCGGATCGTCGGGCACAAGTTCGCGCTGATCAACTTCGGACTGAACGCGGTCACATCCGGAGAAGACGCGATCGGGGAGGCGACGGTCCGGATCCGGACCAACGGGACGATCTTCGCGGGCGCGGCGAGCTCGACGGACATCATCGAGGCGTCGGTCCGGGCGTATCTCGCCGCCATCAACCGTTGGGTGGCCGCGGAGGAGCGGGAGAAAGCCGCCCGGAAGGGGGCGAAAAAACCGCGGGGGAAGGCGCCGGCCGCTTCGCTGTAACCCGTTTTTCCCGCCGGGCCTTGCGGCAGGAGGCGGGTGAGAGATGCGGGTTAACCGCGGCGGCGCTCGGGGGTGGCGCGCTTGCGGGCCGGCCGGCTCGGCTTGTACTCTTCCCGGGGCGGGGAAAAGGCGTCGAGCGCCACCGCTCCCTCGGGACCCGCCCTGGCGGAATGACGCACGCCGCCGGGGACGAGGTACATCTCGTTTCCGGAGAGCGTGCGGGTTTTTCCTTCGATCGAGAGCTCCATCGTGCCGGAAACCAGCATTCCCATCTGCTCGTGCGAATGGGAATGCTCCGGCACCACGGCGTTCGGCGCAAGGAGGACGAGGGACGGGTATGGCTACAAGGCGTCGCGACCGAGGGCACCGCAGGCGTAGTTTACACTACGTCGAGGAGCCCGACCGAGCGCAACGCAGTAGACATGCCTGTATCCGCCGCCGCAGCAGAAGCGTGGTGAGAAATGCGGGTTAAGGATCCGGAAGGACGTAGCCGGCATCGGGGATGACCAGCGGAGGGGGGAGCTCTCCCAGGTGCCTCGTCGCTTCCTTGATGGCCGCTTCGAGGGAGGCGGCGGGAGTCATTCCCATCCGCTCCACGTCCTCCGGGCGCAGGGAGGATACCAGGATGACGCGGCAGGCCTTCGCCTTGACGAAGGCGGCGTGCGCGGTCTGGCCGTAGATCTGGTAGCCGTTCCGAAGCTCCCGCTCCATCTCGTCCGGGTTTTCGAACCGGAACCACGGGAAGAACTGCGGGCTGCCGAACCCGTCCGGGCATTCCGCCAGCAGGATCATCACCCCTCCCGGCTCGACGGCAAGGAACGCATGGTCCATCGCCTTGTGCGACTGGATGAAGTTGATGTCCTTCGGGAATCCGCCCGCCGATGCGATGACGAGGGGATATTTCCGGGGGATGCGCACCCGGTAGATTTTCGCGTATCGGGCACACCCCTCTTCGTGCGCCTTCTGCCAGTGGCCGGCGACCAGGTCGAACAGCTTCTTCTCCGGGGTCAGGAGCGTGTTGACCAGGAACGACGGGGGGGCCATGGAAACAGCCTCGACGATGTCCTGGTGCACCGGGTTTCCCGAGAGGATTCCGGGGCGCGCGAGGGGATGTTTCCCGGGACCGTCTGTCCGGAAGATGCGGAAGTGGGTCGCCTCCGCCGTCTTTCGGCCGGCGCACCCGGGGACGAGGGCCTTTCTCCCTCCGCCGAAACCCGCGAAGTAGTGGAAGGAGATGGTCCCGGTCAGGACGATCCGGTCGTGCTCCGTCAGCGACCGGCACAGATGGACCGGGGTGCCGCGGGAAGTGGTTCCCACGTGGACCGTTTCCCCGTCCGGGTCGGACTGCTCGACGCGCACTCCCGAGGAGATCTCCGGCCCCGCCGTCGCCCGCAGTTCCTCAAGGGAAAGCGCGCGGTGGGTCCCCCGCGCGACGAACAGGGTGACCCGCTTCCGGGGGATCCCTGCCGCGTCCGTTTCCTGCAAAAGGGGGGCGAGGAACTTTTCCGTCGCGCTGTAGCGGGTGATGTCCGAGATCGCCACCGCGACGGAGTCGCCGGGCTTCAGCGACTGCCGGAGGGGGAGGGAGCCGATCGGGCGCGCGATTCGCTGCCGCAGGAACGTCTCCTCCGAGGGAGGCGGCAGGGGAGACCGCGCCGACAGGAGATGCACGCTCCGGAAACGGTCTTCCCGCAGAGGCACCCGGGAGCGGCCGTAGTTCAGGGAAACGGGGGGCTTCCCGCCGGAGTCCGAAGGACGGCGCAACGGGTTCATCTCTCTTCTCCTCCGCGGGGCGGCTCGTCCGGATGCTTGTGGACGTGGTACACCTCGGGATGCTCGTGCTCATGCTCGTGCCAGTAGTCCTCGTGGGCATGCCGGTGAAGATGAACGAGGTTGGCGGCGAGCAGGAGGGCGCGGTCCGAGAGGATCTCCTCGGGAGTGCCGGAGGCCAGGATCCGCCGGTCTTCCCCGAACACGATCACCTTGCCGGCGATCTCGGAGACGATGTGCAGGTCGTGCGTGGCCGTGATCACCGTTTTCCCCCTCGCCCCCATCTCCATGATGACATCCACCAGCGCCCGGCTGCTGCGCGGGTCGAGCCCGGCGGTGGGCTCGTCGAGAAGGAGGACCTGCGGGTCCATCGCCATGACGGACGCGATGGCGACCTTCTTCTTCTCCCCGCCGGAAAGGGCGAAGGGATGCCTCCCCGCCAGGCCGCGGAGGTCGAAGCGGCCGATCGCCTCTCCCACCTTATAGCGCACCTCCTCCGGAGGGTCGTTCATCTGGAGAGGTCCGAAGGAGATCTCGTCCTCGACCGTGGGATTGAACAGCTGGGCGTCGGGGTTCTGGAAGAGAATGCCGATCTCCTTCCGGAAGAAGATCCCGAAGGGGTCGCGGCAAAGGAGAGGATCGGTGATCTCGCGGCCGAATGCCCGGTAGGTCCCTTTCTGCGGGAAGATCAGCCCCCCCATCAGCTTCAGGAGCGTCGACTTGCCGCATCCGTTGGCGCCGAGCACCGCCGTCCGCTCGCCGAGGGAAACCGCGAGGGACACCCCCGAAAGGGCCGGGATCCCCGCCTCGTACGCGTAGTGGACGTCCTTCAATTCCAGGAGGGGCGCATCCGTGCGGAATCCGTCCCCCGCGGCGGCGCTGTCAGAGGAAATGGGCACCGGCACAGAATAGCACGACCGCGGCGACGATTCCCCACCCGGCCCATCCGAACCGGGACTGGGGAGGAAATTTCGCCTCCCCCGTGAATCCGCGCGCTTTCATCGCGTCGGCGGTTTCCTCCATCAACCGAAGGCTTCGCTCCCACGAGGCCCCGATCCGCGAGCCGGCCCATGCGCGCTCCCTCGACGCCGGGGTTTTGCAGGCCGTGCGGCTCTTCTTGCCGAGGTGGATCTCCTCGAGCTGGCGAAGCAGGGCGTGGGTATAGCGCACCGTCATCCCCGTCACCTGGAGAAAGAGGGGCGGGAGGCGCAGGAACCGGAGGGAGCGGAGCAGGTCCGTCCACCGGGTCGTGAGGGTGAGCCAGAGGACGGACGCCACCGAAGGGAGCACGCGCAGGAGGAAGGTCGCAGCGGACAGCAGTCCCTCGCGGGTTATCCCCACGGTCGCCGGGATTGCGTACGGCCCGAACCGCAGGGGGCCGGAGAGCCGCAGGAGAGGCCGGACGACCTCGCCGTCGCGGAAAAGATTGAGCGTCGCCGGCGCGGCCATGAGCGTCGAGAAGAGGACGGCGACCAGGAAACCGGCCCCGAGGAACTCCCGGAAGCGGATCCGGGAGAGGATGACGGCGACGAAGGGGAGGGCGGCATGTGCGAGAAGGACGGGGATCCGCCGTGCGATGCTCACGCTGGCCAGGAAGCCAAGAACGGCGAGAAGCCGGACCCTCGGGTCGGTCCGCTGGGCGAGTCCGTTCCTGCGGGCGGTTTCCTCCCGGAATAGGGAATCCGCGAAGAAGACGGAGATCCGGCGAAGCGTCTTTCCGACATTACCCTCGCCGGAAGGGCGCAACCCCCGGGAGGCGGCGAGCTCCCGGAACCTCCGTTCTTTCGCGGATGCTTCGCTCATGGCCGCCGATCCTTCTTCCCCGCCAGCCAGCGTCCGAGGAGCCAGGCCCCGCCTCCGCAGACGACGATTCCGAGGAGCGCGGAAAGAACGTAGGAAACGCTAAGACGCGAGGCGGGGGCGCTTTCCTGGCCCGGCAGGGCGTAGCCGGTTAGCGGCGCCTTCCAGAAGTCCGCCAGTTTCTTCATCCCGCGGGGGGCGTATCCGATCATCTTCTCCACTTCCTCGACCCCCCATTCGCCCCAGGCGCCCCCCCCCTGGAGGAGCTTGGGAAGATAGATGCCCAAAGGGGTGAGGAAGGCCAGCACGATCAGGACGACCCAGAACTTCCGCAACTCCCTTGAGCCGCGGGCCGGGGTCACCGCCGCGTCTCCTCCGCGGACGCCTGGAGAACCCAGGCGGACCGCGAATTATCGAGGTGGAAAACCGCCAGCCCCGTCACCAGGGCTTCCGCGACGCCGAACAGGACCAGGTGCTCGATCATCATGGCGTGGATCGCCACGGACAGGGGATACGGGGCGTACAGCGCGCGTCCGTCCGGTCCCGTGTGCAGGATCGGCTGGATGCCGAACATGAGAGCGGTGGTGAAGGCGGCGACGTTCAGGCCAACGTATCCGCCGATCCCCGCCGCGATCGCCCTTCCCTTTCCGCCGGAAAGCGCTTTCGACAGGAGCCGGTAAGCATAGTACCCGGTGAACGGCATCACGAAGGCGATGTTGAAGCAGTTCGCTCCGATGGCGGTGATCCCTCCGTCCCCGAAGAGAAGCGCCTGGATGACGAGGGCGATGCTGACGGAGAGCATCGCCCCCCATGGCCCCACGGCGATGGCGATCAGGACCCCTCCCACGGCGTGCCCGGTGCTTCCTCCCGGAAGGGGAATGTTGAACATCATCACCAGGAAGGTGAACGCCGCGGAAATGGCGAGGAGAGGGGTCCTGCGGGCGTCGAGGGTCTCCTTAAGCTTCCGGGCGGCGATCGCCCAGAGGGGGGCGCACACGGCGTATCCCGCCAGGTAGGTGGGGGGGCCCAGGTATCCGTCAGGGATGTGCAAGAAAACCGCCCTGCTGTCCTCGGGAGTTCACGGCGACAACGCCTCCTACGGGCCGAGCTTTTCGGGGACCGGGAACTGTCGCCCGCAGTGGGGGCAGATGACGGTGTCGCCGGCATTCCATGGGCGCTCCTGTTTTTTCGCCGTCGAGCACGCCCCCGCAAGGAGCGCCGCCGACAGGAGAAGAACGACGAGCCATCGTGTCATCTTTCTTATCCTCCCTATCGTATTCACGGAGATGGGCCGGAACTTCGGGAAGCCGGCTTCTCAACATACTATAATGCCGTAATCCAGATGCAAGCGGAGCGGCGGGGAGGCGGGATGGAAATCAAGGAGCTGGCGCGGTTCGCGGAGGATGTGTCCAGGGGCGCGGGAGGGATCCTGCGCAGGAATTACGGCAGGAAACAGGAGGTCCATTACAAGGGGGAGATCAACCTGGTGACCGAGGTGGACCGCCGGTCGGAAGCGTACATCATGGAGAGGATCCGGACCGCCTTTCCCGACCACGGCATCCTCTCGGAGGAGAGCTCGGAGATCACGTCGTCCTCTCCGTATCGTTGGATCGTCGATCCTCTCGACGGGACGACCAACTACGCCCACAATTACCCCTGCTTCTGCGTCTCGATCGCCGTGGAAAGGGACGGAGCGCAGCTCGCGGGCGCGGTATACGACCCGCTGCTCGACGAGATGTTCGTTGCGACGTCGGGCGGAGGGGCGTTCCGAAACGGCGAGCGGATCTCCGTTTCCGCCACGGAAAATCTGCGGCAGTCCCTGTTGTCGACGGGGTTCGCCTACGACGTGAATACGGCGAGCGACAACAACCTGGATTATTTCCGCGAGTTCGTTTTCACGGGGCAGGCGATCCGCCGCGACGGATCGGCGGCGCTGGACATGTGCTATCTCGCCTGCGGCAGGTTCGACGGGTTCTGGGAGCTTGCGCTCAAGCCGTGGGACACGGCCGCGGGCCTGTTGATCCTCACCGAGGCCGGGGGGATGGCGACCCGCCTCGACGGCTCGCCCTACGACGTCCACCAGCCCGACATCCTTGCATCGAACGGCAGGATCCACGGGCAGATGCTGGCGGTGCTCCGGCGGACCCGGAGGGACGTTTCGAAAAAATAACGGGGGACGCTCCTTGCGAGAAAAGAAGGAGCGCCTCCCGCGTTGTGTCCGGCGATCTAACGTCCGGCGTTTACTTCTTCTGTCCTTCGATCAACGTCACGCCGTACTTGTCGTGCTGGAACGGGTGGACCGACGGGAACTTGGAAAAGAGCCACCCGTGGAAGATTTCCTTCCCTCCCTGAAAAACCTCGGCCTGGAGCGCCGGGTTCTCCGGGTTGTTGGAGTTCGAGGTGATCGAGTCGGCGGCCATCGCGAAGTGGGGCAGGAATTCCCCCACTTTCAGGACGAGGTCGGAGTCGGGGATCTTGAATTCGGACTTCAACGGTACGGTGAACTGTTTCTTCGATTTTTTCTCTTTGTACTCCACCTCGATCTTGGCGGTCTTCCATGCGCCCTTCACCGCGTCGGGGACGACGACTTTCTTTTCGGGTCCGCCGCCCATGGGGGGCATGCCGCCGGGCTGGCCCGGCATACCTTGGCCTGACATTCCTTGTCCCGGCATTCCTTGACCCGGCATCGGCGGTGGGGGTTGGGGCTGCTCCGCCTTCTTGCAGGCGGCAACGGCAAGCACAAACATCAGCAGGGTTGCGGCGATCAATGCGATTCGTTTCATTTCTCCTCCTCTTTCTTTCCGTCCTTCCTCGGTTTTATCATCCGGGCGGTATGGATGTGATGGCGGAGAGGGAGAGATTCGAACTCTCGAGACGGGTATAAGCCGCCTACGCGATTTCCAGTCGCGTTCCTTCGGCCAGCTCGGACACCTCTCCGCAAACGCTGCGCAACGGATACGATCGAATGCCAGTCCCGCTTCTTGTGGTTGGCGCGCCTGGCGGGTTCGAATCCCATTATCTCCTACAAATAACCAAATGGCGGAGAGGGAGGGATTCGCCCGATCAGGCTCCGGCGATCACGCCAGCGCCCCCTCGGCGCCTCGCCCGCCTGCCGCGCTCCGCAAGGTCGCCCTTTTCCTCCCTGTTCGGTCGGCGGCGGACTCGGGTTCGAATCCCTGTTTCTCCTGCCGTATGAATCCTGGCGGAGAGGGAGGGATTCGAACCCTCGGTACGGTTTTACCCGTACAACCGCTCAGCAGGCGGTTGCCTTCAGCCGACTCGGCCACCTCTCCGACCTTTACCCCGCAATCTTTTTCGATAAGGGAGTAGGAT
>JACRMU010000042.1 GCA_016219515.1 Deltaproteobacteria bacterium | reverse complement strand
GTATTCCTTCCGCTGTTCCTATGTAAACGGTCGATATCGTATGCTTTCTTTTGTCTCTCTTCGGGTCGGAGTACACGCCCAGAAGGGCGGTCAGCGTCACCCGGAGCCCGGTCTCCTCCATCGCTTCGCGGACGGCGGCATCCTGCGCGGTTTCCCCCGCGTCGATGAACCCGCCGGGAATCGCCCACCCCGGCGGCGGATATTTCCGCTGCACGAGGACGATGCGGTCTCCCACCTCGATGATCACGTCGACCGTGGGAACGGGAGGGGATGGCGTCATCCGGTACCACCTCGAAAAGGGCGCAACGGCGGCAAAAAGGACCGGCCGCGCGCCGGATTTGTGCTATAAAATCATATATGAATTTCGCGAATCCCGCCGCCATCTTCGTGTCCTCGTTCATCATCGGGCTCTCCGGCGCGATGATGCCCGGTCCGCTGCTCGTCTGCACGGTCCGCGACACCACGCGCCGCGGCTTCATCGCCGCGCCGCTGCTCGTATTGGGGCACGGCATCCTGGAACTGGCGCTGGTGGCGCTCCTCCTCTTCGGGCTCGCGGAGTGGCTGCGAGGGGAGGCCGCAGCGATCGTCATCGCGCTGGCCGGATGCGCCGTCCTTCTCTGGATGGCGGTCGGGATGGTTCGGGAGATCCGGGGGCTCCGCTTCGATGCCGCCGAGCGGGCCGCGGCCGAAGGACGCGCCGAATCCGGGAAAGCGCAGGGTTTCTGGCGCCCCGTGGCCGACGGCGTCGTCGCCTCGATCGGGAACCCCTACTGGTCGCTCTGGTGGGCGACGATCGGCCTGGGGTACCTGGTGGTTTCCCAGGCGCAGGGGACGGCGGGGGTCGCCTTCTTCTTCGCCGGGCACATTCTTTCCGACGCCGCCTGGTTCCTGTTCGTCGGGTTCACCGTCTCGATGGGGCGCGGACGGTTCACCGACCGGGTCTACCGGGGGATCGTGGGCGTCTGCGCCGGGTTTCTCGTTTTCTTCGCCCTTTCGTTCGGGTACTTCGGGGTGACGAAGCTTTTCCGCCTGCTGTGATCCGGAATCCATCGCAAGGAGGCCGACCATGAAGGCAGTCGTGATGGCCGGGGGCTTCGGGACGAGACTGCGGCCGCTCACGGAAAAACTCCCCAAGCCGATGGCGTACGTGGCCAACCGCCCGATGATGGAGCACGTGGTCCGCCTGCTCGCGAAGGAGGGGATCAAGGACCTGGAGGTCCTTCTCTACTTCTTCCCCGAGAAGATCATGGATTACTTCGGTGACGGCTCGCAGTGGGGGATGAGGATCAATTACCTCGGCGCCGAGGCCGACTACGGGACGGCCGGGGCGGTCAAGATGGCGGAGGACCGCCTGGACGGCACGTTCCTGGTCATCAGCGCCGACATCATCACGGACTTCGACCTCTCGAAGGCCTTCGAGTTCCACCGGGAGAACAAGGCCGCCGCCACGATGGTCCTCACCCGGGTGCCCAACCCGCTCCAGTACGGGATCGTCCTCACGGAGCAGGACGGCAGGATC
>JACRMU010000041.1 GCA_016219515.1 Deltaproteobacteria bacterium | reverse complement strand
AAGGTCGGAGAGCGTGCGTTGGAGCGCCGGGAGGAACCCCGGCGTGCCGGCGATCGCCGCGAAGTCCCCTTGCCCCGAAGCATAGACCTCGCGGACGGCGGCGGACAACGCGGCCGACATCATCGCGGGGGGGAGCGCCCGCGGGAAAATTCCGCGGTGTTTCAGCAGCCGCAGCGTGAAATCGTAGAGCGTCTGGACGGACGCCCCGGCGGCGACCCCTTCCCATCGGGCCGCCAGCCGGCGCAGCAGGTGCTCCCTCAATTCGTTCGACGGAACGAGGAGCACCTGTTCCCACTCTCCGGTGCGCGCGATCTTTCCGGGGAGCCGGGAGAGAAGTTTTTCCTCGATGGCGGGGAAGGTGCCGGCGAAGAGCCGCGAAATGGGGATGGGGGGGTCGGTCATCGCCATCCCATTGTAATCGCAGCCGCCCCGACGGAGAATAGGCGTGAGAAGCCCGGTGAAAAATGCGGGTTCAGGAGGAACCTTGTCCGACCTGCCGACGAAACGGAAAACGCGGGACCTGTTCGCGGGCGTCGCCGGAAGATACCGGGTGAGCTCGGACCACGCCGACGCCGACGACCGGCGGATCCTGTTCTCCAAGCTCGCCCTCGACCCTTCCCACGTCGTCCTCGACGTGGCCACGGGGGGCGGCCACACCGCGGCGGCGGTCTATCCGAACGTCCGGAAAGTCGTCGCGTCGGACCTCACCCCCGAAATGCTCGTCGAGGCCCGGATCCTGGCCAGGGAGCGCAAGTGCGAAAACATGGACTTCGTGGCCGCGGACGCCGAGCGCCTTCCCTTCCGCACCGCATCGTTCGACCGGGTCGTCTGCCGCATCGCTCCGCATCATTTCCCCGACGTGCGCGCGGCCCTCTCCGAGATGGTCCGCGTCACCCGGCCCGGCGGGAAGGTCGGCATCATCGACAGCGTGGTCCCGGAGGATCCGGCGCTGGACGCCTTCCTCAACGGCATCGAGAAGGTCCGCGACCCTTCGCACGTGCGCAGCTACCGGCTCGAGGAGTGGATCACCTTCCTCAAGGAGGCGGGGCTCTTCCTCCTGCACGTCTCCTGCGCGTGGAAGCAGCACCCGTTTCCGGAGTGGGTGAGCCGGACCGGAAGGCCCGAGGCGGTCCAGCGGGAAGTGGAGGAGATGTTTCTCACGGCATTTCCCCGGGCGCAGTCGTTCTACCGGGTCCGGACCGAGGGGGGAAGAGTCGTCTCCTATTCCGACGAAAAGGGGATCTTCGTCGGCCGGAAGGAATGACGGCGCCCTCCCGGAGAAACGATGGCGCGCTCTCCCGCCGGTAAACCGGCATAAGATAAAGAAATGGAACCCGGCAAGGACACTTCTCTTTCCCGGATCTTCGTCCCGGCGATGGACTGCCCGGACGAGGAGAAGGAAATCCGCGCCGCCCTGGGGCGTCTCGGCGGGGTCGAGGCGATGACGTTTCACCTCTTCTCCCGGCAGGTCGAGGTGCGTCACCGGGGCGATCTCGAGGAAATCCTTGCGGCCTTGCGGTCGATCGGGATGGAGGGGCATCCCGTGGACGAGTCCTTGAGGAAGGCCGACATCCCGGAGACGTCGAAGGCCTCCCTTGCCAGGGCATCCCGTGGACGAGTCCTTGAGAAAGGCCGACATCCCGGAGACGTCGAAGGCCTCCCTCAATACCTTCTACCTTGCGGGAGCGCTGCTCCTCGCGGGGACACTCCTGTTCGCGCTTGCCAAGGACTCCCCCTGGGCGGGACGGCTCTTTCTCGCCGCAGTTGTGGCGGGCGGGGCGCCGGTCGCCCTGCGGGGGTTCCGGGAGATCCGCAACCGTTCCTTGGGGATGAACGCCCTCATGACCATTTCCATCACGGGGGCGACGGCGATGGGAGAGTGGGCGGAGGCGGGCGTCGTCGTCGTCCTGTTCGCCCTGGCCAACCATCTCGAAGCGCGGAGCCTGGACCGGGCCCGGAAGGCCACCGCCGACCTCTTTGCGTCTTCCCCGGACACCGCGGTCGTGCGGGAAGGGGGGGTCGAAGGGCGGGAGCGCACCGTCGCGGCGGAAGAGGTGCGGCCCGGCGACATGCTCATCATCCGGCCCGGGGCGCGGGTGCCGGTGGACGCCGTCGTCTTCAAGGGAAGCTCCGACGTCAACGAAGCGATCCTCACCGGCGAGTCGCTCCCCCTGGAAAAGGAGGAGGGCGATCCGCTGTACGCCGGCACGGTGAACGGACGCGGGCTCCTGCTGGCCGTGGCCTCGCGGCCGCTGTCGGAATCGGCCTATGCGCGGATCCTGCGGCGCGTCGAGGAGGCGCAGTCGCAAAAGGCCCCCATCCAGGCCTTCATGGAACGGTTCGCGGAGGTATACACCCCCACGGTGCTGGCCGCCGCCGCCCTGGTGGCGGTCGTGCCGCCTCTTTTCGGGTACGGGGCGATTCTCCCGTGGGCGTACCGGGCGCTCGTCCTGCTCGTCATCGCATGTCCCTGCGCGATCGTCCTGGCCGCTCCCGTCGTCACCATCTCCGCGCTCACCCGCGCCACCCGGGACGGCATCCTGGTGAAGGGGGCAAACCACTTGGAGACCCTGGGGAAGGTCCGCACGATCGCCTTCGACAAGACGGGGACGCTCACCCGCGGGAAACTTTCGATCACCCGGGTCCGGGCGGCGGAAGGAGCCACGGAGGACGAGATCGTGCGGCTGGCGGGAGCGGTGGAAGCGGGTTCCGCCCACCCGGTCGCCGAGGCGGTCCGGCACGAGGCCAGGCGCCGGGGGGTGGCGCTGGCGGCCCGCGGGACGCTGGCACGCACCCTGGAGGTTTTCGGGGGACGCGGAGTCTCTGCGGAGGTCGAAGGGAAACGGGTGTTCGTCGGGAATCGGCGGTTCTTCGAGGAGATCGGGGTGCATCCTGCGGCGCTGGATGCCCTCCTTCCGGAGGGCGAAAACGATGTCTCGCGCATGGCGTCTTTCGTGGGAACGCAGGGAAACGTGGCCGGCGTCCTGGAAATGAAGGACGAACTCAGGGACGAAGCGGCGTTCGCGATCCGCTCGTTGCGCGCCCTGGGCGTGGAGCACGTGGCGATGCTGACGGGGGACCGTTCCGACATCGCCCGGGTGACGGGTGCGGCGGTAGGAATCCAGGAGGTCTTTTCCGGACTCTTACCGGAGGAGAAACTAAGGAAGGTGGAGGAGCTCGTGGGCGCCTACGGGATGGTGGCGATGGTCGGAGACGGCGTCAACGACGCCCCCGCGCTTGCCCTATCCTCCGTCGGCATCGCGATGGGCGCCGCCGGCTCTCCCGTCGCCATCGAAACGGCGGACGTGGCGCTGATGACGGAGGACCTTCGCAAGATCCCCGCCGCGATCCTGCTGGGGCGGCGGATGGTGTCGGTCGTCCGCCAGAACGTGGCGGCATCCCTCGCGATCAAGGCCTGTTTCGTGGGGATGGCCGTGGCGGGGTACGCGACGCTGTGGATGGCCGTGGCCGCCGACATGGGAACGACCCTGCTCGTCATCGGAAACGGATTGCGCCTGCTGCGGAACCGGGAAACGCCGGGATGATCTTCGCGTGAAACGGTCCCGCCTCCATCGGAACGTCCTCGCCCTGGGAATGGTGAGCCTGCTCACCGATTTCTCCAGCGAGATGATCTATCCCCTGCTGCCCATCTTCCTCACGGCCACGCTCGGCGCGGGCCCCGCGGCCCTGGGGATCATCGAGGGGGTGGCGGAGACCACCGCGAGTCTCCTCAAGCTGTTCTCGGGGATGTGGGCCGACCGGACGGGGCGGAAAAAACCGCTGGTCCTGTCGGGGTACGGGCTCTCCGCGGCGATGCGCCCGCTGGTGGGGTTCGCCACGGCGTGGGGGCACGTCCTGGCGGTGCGGTTCTCCGACCGGATCGGCAAGGGAGTGCGTTCCTCTCCCCGGGACGCGCTGATCGCCGCCTCCGTCCCTGCGGAAGACCGCGGGCGCGCCTTCGGGCTGCAGCGGGCGATGGACCACTTTGGCGCGGTCGTCGGGCCGCTGGCCGCCTTCCTTCTGCTCTCCGGGGCGGGCGTATCCCTGCGCAACGTCTTTTTCCTCTCCGCAATCCCCGGGATCGCCGCCGTCGCGGCGCTGCTCCTTTTCGTCCGGGAGCCGGAAGCCCCTCCCCCGGTGCACGTGGGGGGAAAGTTAAGCGACGGAGAACTTCCTCCCGCCTACCGGCGCTACCTCTTCATCGTCTGCCTGTTCACCCTGGGCAACGCCAGCGACGCGTTCCTCATCCTGCGCGCGGTGGAGACGGGCGTTCCCGTCGCCTACGTCCCGCTCCTGTGGGGGGCGTTCCACATCGTCAAGTCCTCGCTTTCCATGCCGGCGGGGATCCTGTCCGACCGATGGGACCGCAGGAAGGTGGTCGTCATGGGATGGATCGTCTACGCGGTGACCTACGCGGCGTGGGGGATCGTGCAGGGACCGGCATGGATGGTAGGGCTGTTCCTGGTGTACGGGATGTATGCGGCGGCGACGGAAGGGGTCGAGCGGGCGCTGGTCGCCGACTTCATCCCCGCGGAACGGCGCGGGACGGCGTACGGGTGGTTCCACCTGGTGGTGGGAATTTCCGCCCTGCCGGCGAGCGTCCTTTTCGGGGTCCTCTACAAATGGTACGGGGCGCAGGCCGCCTTCGGAGCAAGTGCGACGCTGGCGGTCATCGCGTCCGTGCTGCTGATGCTTCTCAAGAGCCCCAGTGCGCCCGGGGAGAGCGGCCGGGCGACTCGATCACCTTGAGGACGAACGGGCGGCGGGCCGTCAGCCCGCCGAACCGCATGTCGTAGAAGGTGACGACCGTCGTTCCCTCCTCCGTGGATACGTGCACCGTGGGAAAGCGCGCGAACCAGAGATAGGTCCGGACGTCCGGGAGATCCCGGAGGGCCTGCGCTTGCGGCGTGTCCCGCCCCTTCCACTCCCGTTCCTTCCAATCCACCGCGCCGTCGAAGGGATCCACCTCCGCCCGCAGGTACGTCCGCCCGTCGTCCACGAACCCGTTCCAGGCAATCGGCCCCGCGGGGAACGGGAACCGGTCGCGGCTCGCAATCGACGCCAATCCGGGGGCGGCTTCTTCCCGCCGCGGCCTCTGGGCGGCCTCGGCCCTTCGCCCCGGAGCAAGGTCCGGCAGGGAATGCACCTCGGGAAGCCGCGGCAGTGCCCACGCGGAAACCACCGGGACTCCGTGGCGGAAGGCCGCATTCCGGACGGCATCCTCCGCCCGCAGGTGGAGGAACGCAGCGAAACATACATAGGAAGCGAGGACGACGATCGCCGCCCGCGCCCGCGAGGGGCGATAACGGGACAGCAATATCCCAAGGATGATGATCCCCGTGAACGCCAGGTCGACGATGAACAGAAGGTCGAACGACACCCGCGCATCGGAAAACGGCTGGAATATTTGCGTCCCGTAGGAATTGAGCAGGTCGAGGGCGACGTGGGAGAGCTGCCCTAACAGCACGAGAAGATAGAGCTTTTTCAGGTCTTTCCACTTCCCGAACCGGTAGAAAAGGAGGGCGACCACGAGCGAGGTCGCAGCGATCCCGGCGAACGAGTGGGACACCCCCCTGTGGAGCCGGAGGTAGAATTCGCTCCCCAGCAGCGTGGCGACGTTGTCGGCGTCGGGAAGGACGGAACCGAGGACAACCGCTATGGTTGCTTCTCTTTTTCCCGCATCGGAAGGGATGGCCCGAGCGACGAGCCACCCCGCAAGACCATGGGTGACGGTATCCACAACCCTTTTATTATATCATTTCCGGCTGGTCCCCATTCCATGCGTGGCGAATAGCTACCAAGTTACACTTGCTGCGTTCCGGGGCGGCAGCCGGGCGAGCCGTCCGAAAGCTCGATGATGCGCGACGGACAACTGTCCACGCAGATGCCGTCGCGATTGCACTTTTCCCGGTCGATCGTAAAGAGCGTCACGAATACCTCCTGTTCCAGGGAATTCGACTCGAGGCATTATATCCGGTATGGGTTACCGAACCGGAACGACTTGACACCCCATCGCCGTAAAATGGCTGTCGAAGGTAAACGCGGCGCGCAGCTTCAGGCGCTCCATCACGGCGAAGCTCGTGCAATCCGTATAACTGAATTCCTTGTCCCGGAATTTCCGGAAGATCTCCCAGGCCGCGTCTTCGTCTTCGCCGGTCACGTAAACCATGCCCGCCAGCTCGCTGCCTTTCAGGCGCCGGCCGAATTCGCAGGCCGTTTGCCATCCTAATCGTCTTCGCAGCAGGGTCACGGTTTCATCGAACACGAAGTTCGTGGTCGCCAGGGGGGTCCGGTTCGCGGCGAAAAACCTCCTGGCGGCCGGATGGTCGGGGTCGCTTTTGTCCACAAGCGCATACCAGGCGCCGGTGTCGACGAAAATGCGCCTCATTTCCGCTTTCCGTAAAGGTAATCGTCATGTTCTCACGCGACCGACGCTCCGTCTCCCGTGGCAAGCCCCACGATGCCGTACAGGGAATCCGATCTGCGATCCGACGGCGTTTTCGTGAACTTCTCAACCACCAGGTCCCGGATAATGGCGGAAAGGCTCTTATGCGTTTTCCGAGAAAGATCGCGAAGCATCTGGTATTGCCAATCCTCAAGGGAGATCTGGGTCCGGTGCTTGCTCCCTTCCATGGGCCCTCCTCTGGTTACATCTTACATCATATGTAATGTACAAGGGATGGCGGCGGGACACAAGGGAAAACCTTGCCTGAAAGGGCGTATTTTCGCGGGATACGTCAAATCATCGTCTTCGGGTCGAGGACGCGCTCGATCTCCGATTCCGAAAGCAACCCCTTCTCTCGCAGCAACGCGCGGATCGTCTTCCTCGAGTGATACGCCTCGTGGGCGAGCTCCGCCGCTTTGTTGTAGCCGATCTTGACGGCCAGCGGGGTCACCATCGCAAGACTTTGCTCGATCAGTTCCTCGCACCGCTTGCGGTTGGGCGTGATCCCCGCCACGCACGAGGAAGCGAGGAGGCGGGACGCGGCCGAGAGAATCCGTATCGATTCCAGCAGGTTGCGCGCCATCACCGGGAGCATGACGTTCAACTCGAGGACGCCGAGCGCGCCGGAAAGCGTCACCGCCGCGTCGTTGCCGATCGCCTGCGTGCAGACCTGGATCCCCATCTCGAGGATAACGGGGTTGACCTTCCCCGGCATGATGGAGGAGCCCGGCTGAAGCGAAGGGAGGTCGATCTCCCCGATCCCGCACCGCGGGCCGGAGGAGAGAAGCCGCAGGTCGTGGCAGATCTTCATCAGGGAGGCGGATAGCCCTTTCAGCGCCCCGCTCGCCGAGACGAGAGGGTCCTGCGCTCCCATCGCCTCGAACCGGTTCTCCGCCGGGCGGAACGGGATCCCGGTGAGCTTGTCGATCTCGGCGATCGTTCTCGCGCCGAACTCCGGGTGGGCGTTCAAGCCCGTCCCCACCGCCGTCCCGCCCAGAGGAAGCTCTTCCAGGTCGGAAAACGTCGCGCGCACGCGGCGAATGCCGTGGTCCACCTGGGAGGCGTAGCCGGAGAACTCCTGCCCAAGGGTCACGGGGACGGCGTCCTGCAGGTGGGTCCTTCCGATTTTAAGGACGTCGGCGAACTCCCGCGACTTCGCCTCCAGGGCGTCCCGCAGGAGTTCCAGGGCCGGGAGAAGCGCATCGGAGAGCTGCCGGCGCGCCGCGATCCGGATGGCGGAAGGGATGACGTCGTTGCTGGACTGGCAGCGGTTGACGTGGTCGTTGGGGTGAACCGGTGCGTTGCTCCCCTTGGGCTTCCCCAGAAGCTCGTTGGCCCGGTTGGCGAGCACCTCGTTGACGTTCATGTTCGTCGAGGTCCCGGAGCCCGTCTGGAAGACGTCGACCACGAACTCCCCGTCGAACTTCCCTTCCAGCACCTCCCGCGCCGACCGCGAGATCGCCTCCGCCAGGGGGGGAGGGAGAAGACCGAGCCCCGCGTTGACCTCGGCGGCCAGACCCTTGATCATCGCCGCAGCGTGCACCACCGGCAGCGGCATGGGGATGCCGCTCACGGGGAAGTTTTCGAAGGCCCGCCGGGTCTGCGCCCCGTAGTAGGCGTCCTCGGGGACGCGGACCTCCCCCATCGAGTCCTTTTCCACCCGAAACCCGCTCATCGTCCGCCTCCCGTAGACACCCCGTCCGCTACCTCGTGGGATTCCCCATGAACAGGGGCGGTTTCCTTCCGGTTGCCCATCGCCCCGATATACAACAAATTACGTTTCCTCCCGGATCGGCTCGAACTGCTCCTTTTCCGGGTGATAGGCGTAGACTTGCCCCTCTCCGATCTCGAAGAACCACGCATGGACGTGCAGCTTCCCTTCCCGGGTGGCCTTTTGAACCACGGGATAGGTGCGCAGGTTCTCCACCTGGATGACAACGTTTTCCTCGGAGGTGATCTCCAGCCGCTCTTCCCGGGACAGCTCGGGGTAGCACGCCGTGACCACACGCATCGTCCGGTCGCCGTTCTTCAGCCACGCGCCGATGTGGGGGGTGCCGGAGAAATGCGAACGGTCCACGTACAGCGCCTTCATCGCCCCGCAGTCGGAGTGCCCGCAGACGATGATGTCCCGGACATGAAGATGTTCGACGGCATATTCCACCGCCGCCGCCACCCCGGTCGCCTCCAGAGGATTCTCCGAGTACGGCGGCACGAAGTTTCCGATGTTCTTGACGATGAAGAGGTCGCCGGGCTGGCCGTGGGTGATCACCACGGGGTCCACCCGGGAATCGCAGCAGGTGATGAACAGCGCCTCGGGGCTCTGGCCGTGGGCGGCCAGCCGCCGGAACAGTTCCCAGTGCTCGTTCCTGTACTTCTTCCGGAACCTGTGGACACCCGCGATCAGCTTCTGCATGACATCCTCCGGTGCGCGGTTTAAGGCAATGATATCCGCGATTCCGCAACTCTCAAAGGGATTTACGGGAACATTTTCCCGCTTGACGCACGTCAAGGCGCGCTATCCCCGAAACGCACTACGCTTGCACCATTCCCCGCCGGTGGGGAATGGGAAAACGACGGCGGGTCGAAAACCCCTCCGGCGGAAACAAGTTTTCAAGGAACGGCATCACAGTCCGGGAAAAAAACAGGAGAAAAGGAGGTTGCGGGATGACGAAGAAGGCCGCCTTCTGGATTTTCCTGCTGGGCACCCTGTCGTCGGCGGTTCTCTTCCTTGCGCTGACGTGGGACACGCACCGGCAGGTGGTCGCGCTTTCCCACGCCGACAAGATCAACGAGCGGGTAGTGGCTGGGAAACGCGCCTTCGAGAAGTACAACTGCAACGACTGCCACACGATTCTCGGGTTCGGCGGCTACTACGCCCCCGACCTGACGCAGGTGGTGCAGCGCATCGGGGAAGAAGGGATCCGCTACAGGATCAAGAGCCCCGCGCAGGCGTTCGCCAAATCGTGGCGGAAGATGCCCGACGTCCACGCCTCGGACGCCGAAATCAACGATATGGTCGCCTTCTTCGCATGGGTGGGGGAAGTCAACAACAACGACTGGCCGCCCCAGGACAGCAAGAAGCGGATTTCCCGCGGGGAACAGGCGATGGTCGCCTCGGTGGGGGTGTCGCCCGGCGCGGCGGTCTTCCAGTCGAAGGGATGCATGAACTGCCACTCGCTGCACGGAACGGGAGGGACCTTCGGCCCGGAGATGGACACGATCGGCCGGGGCATGTCGAAGGAACAGATCGAACATTACGTCCGCAACCCCAAAAGCGTAGACCCGAAAGCGAAGATGCCGCCGCAGAAGGAGCTCACGGACCGCGAGCTCGAGGAAGTGGCGAAATTCCTTTCGGGCCTGAAATAAGGAGGGGACGATGGAATACCGATCCCAGAAAATCGCCTATTGGTACTTCGCGGCGGCGCTGCCGCTCTTCGTGCTCCAGATCTTTTTGGGGCTGTACCTCGCGTACAGCTACACCTGGACCGTGCCGCAGTCGATCGTCGACGTCTTCCCCTTCTCCACGGCGCGTGCGATGCACACCAACCTCCTCGTCCTCTGGATGCTGCTGGGATTCATGGGGGGGACGTACTACATCGTCCCGGAGGAGACGAAATCCGAGATCTTCTCCGAGAAACTTGCCTACTTCCAGCTGATCGCCCTGCTGGTCACGGGCGTCGTCGCGCTGGTCGGGTTCTTCTTCGGGTGGACCCAGGGACGACCGCTCCTGGAGATCCCCAGGCCGCTCGATTTCGTCGTGGTGGTCGGGGCCCTGATCTTCCTGTTCAACGTCGGCATGACGATGCTAAAGGCCAGGCGCTGGACCGTGATCCAGGGGACGCTTTTGGGCGGGCTCGTCTTTCTCGCCCTGCTCTACCTGTTCGGGATCCCCTTCTACGAGAACGAGGTGGTCGACTGGTACTACTGGTGGTGGGTCGGTCGTGGAGAAGTGGCTCTACATCGAGATCGGCCTGTTCCTCTTCACCGGCATCGCCGGGACCGGCCATCACTACTACTGGATCGGCGCGCCGCGGTACTGGCTGTGGGTCGGCGGGATCTTTTCCGCTCTCGAGCCGCTGCCCATCCTGCTGATGGTCCTGGACACCATGCACCACGTCAAGAAGCGGCAGACGAAGATCGTGAACCCTCTGACCTGGACCTACGCCGTGGGATGCGCGATCTACCACATGATCGGCGCCGGCGTCTGGGGGTTCCTGCACACGCTGCCGCAGATCAACTACTACACGCACGGGTCGCAGGTCACCGTCTCCCACGGGCACCTGGCGTTCTTCGGCGCCTACGCCCTGTTGAACCTCACGACCTTCTACTACGCGATGCCGAAACTGAAAGGGATCGAGGTCTACGACGACACCCGCGGGAAGTACGGCTTCTGGACGATGTGCATCGCGATGATGCTCATGGGGCTCTTCTTCGGCGTGGCGGGAGTGCTGCAGAGCTACGTGGAGCGGGTGATGGGGATGGGATACATGACGGCGCAGTCCTACATGCGGCTGTGGATGGGGGTGGTGTTCTTCTGCGGCTTCGCCTTCCTGGCGGGGCTTCTGACCACGGTCGCCGATCTGTTCACGCTGCGGCCGGCAAAGACATGATGGAGAGGGGACGCCTCTTTCGACGGGCGGGGCAATCGTAAAGGGGCGTCCCCGATTTACACTATAAGGATACGGCAACGGAGGAACCATGGATCGATATACAAAAGGATTTGTCGTCGCATCGCTCGCCTACTTCTTCCTGGCCGCCGTGCTGGGGATCCGGATCGGATCGGCGGACACGGCCCCGTGGATCCGGTTCGCCCACGTCCACTTCAACCTGCTGGGCTTCATGGCCATGATGATTTACGGGGTCGGCTACTTCATCCTTCCCCGGTTCAACGGGCGCACGCTGCGCTGGCCGTCGTGGGTGCCCGTCCATTTCTACCTGGCCAACATCGGCCTGATCGGGATGGTGGCGTCCTTCCCTTCCCGTCCGTCGGCGGCGTTCGTCCTGTTTTCCGTCCTGTCGGTGGCCGGCGTCGCCGTCTTCGTAGTGAACCTGGGGGCGACGATGCTTCTCGATCCCGCGGTGCCGGCGGAGGAGGAAGAGGAACCCTCAACCGCAAGCCCTGAGGGGATGACGGCGGCGGTGAAACCGAAAGCGGACATCCATCCGGACATGCGGGTCGGAGAGATCCTTACCCGCTGGCCGGAGACGGTGGAGGTGTTCGTGGCGAACGGGTTCGCCTCCCTGGGGAACCCGGAGCACCGGGAGCAGGTCAAGCAGATCCCCATCACGCTGCGCATGGCGTGCCAGCGGCACAACGTCGACCTCGAGCCGATGGTGGCGTACCTGATCGCGGCGGCGGAAGGGGAGCCGGCGGCAGCGCCGGCAACCGCGGGCATGGGAACGCGCGCGCGCAAGGGAGGCCTGTCCAGAGGGGAGCCGATCGGCGCCGACAACATCCTGGGCGACATCCTGGCCGTCTACCCCGAGACGGTGAAGGTGTTCAAGATGTATTATGGGGAGGGATGCTTCTCCTGCCCGGGGCAGGCCACCGAGAGCATCAAGCAGAGCGCGATGATGCACAACGTGGATCAAAAGAAGATCCTTGCGGACCTGAACCGCGCCGCGGGGTTTTAAGGAGGGCGTGATGATCGAGAGGATGCAGGCGCTGCTGGAGGCCGAGCGCGCGGGGGTTGCCTGCCTTGCGGTGATGGCGAACAAGGCCCCGCCGGGGGAAATGAAGGACTTTCTTACGAGGCTGCGGAACGACGAGGGGCGGTTCTGCGCGGGGCTCTACCGGCTCATCGAGGCGCGGGGGGCGACTCCCCGCCAGACGATCGGCGCCTTCGCCGACAAGGTCCTCGCCCTCCCGACGGAGCCGGAGCGGCTGGCCCTCCTCGACAAGGGGCAGTCGTGGGTGGTGCGGAAGATCGACGAGATTCCGCCCGCGGAGATGACGACGGGCGAGAAGACCTTCTTTGCCGAGATGCGGCAGGCGCACGTGGCGAATATCGAAGAGTGCCGGAAATATCTCCCCGCCGCCCCGTAGGGACAGCCGGGAGATACCAGGACTGTTCCGGTTTTCCATTCAAGGAGGATTCATGCTCGTTTCCCGATGCGAGAACGTGGAGGGGAAAGCGGTAACCGACCCCGAAGCGAAGGAAGTCACGATCCGGGTCCTGATGGGCGACAACGTCGGGGCCCCCAATTTCGCGATGCGCCATTTCTCCCTCGCCCCGGGGGGAAGCACGCCGTACCACACCCATCCCTGGGAGCACGAGGTGTTCGTCCTCTCGGGAAACGGTAAGGTGCTTCAAAAAGGGGGGGCGATGGCGGTTGCGGCGGGGAGCTTCGTCTATGTGCCGCCGGACGAGGAGCACTCCTTCGTGAACGCAGGGGACTCCCCCTTCGCGTTCCTTTGTGTCATCCCGGCCGCAAAGTTCTGTCTCCGGTAGACGCGGCGGCAGGATGCGCCTTGCTTTTTCTGCGCCTTCCCCCGGGTTTTTGCATCTTAACCGGGATGGAAGGCCTTTTTTTCCGCATCACCCGATTGCAGCAGATAGAATAAGTATTTACAGGGATCGACAAATCCGCAAGCCGACCGAGGGCCGATGCTCCGATCGCGACTGAAGGCAGCCGCCGTTGCTTCCTTCCTTCTCCTCGCGCTGCTCGGGGCGGTTGCCGCAACGGCGCAAACGTCCCAGCCCATCGCGTACAGCCACAGGGTCCACGTCACGAACTTCAAGATCGACTGCCGTTTCTGCCACTCCTCCGCAACAAAATCGACTTCCGCGGGGATCCCCTCCGTGGAGAAGTGCATGATCTGCCACCGGGCGATCGCCGTGGACCGCCCCGAAGTCAAAAAAATCGCCCAGTACTGGAAAGAGAAGAAGCCGATCCCCTGGAACCGGGTGACGGAACTTCCCGACCACACATATTTCCCGCACAAGCGGATGGTCAACGCGGGCGTGGCGTGCCTCACGTGCCACCCCGGGATCGACCAGGCCGACGCGGCGATCCAGAAACAGGAGTTCACGATGGGCTTCTGCATGGACTGCCACCGGAAGCGCGGCGTCTCCATCGATTGCTGGACGTGCCACGTATGAATACGAACAGGAAGAGGTAACGGGATGCTCGACCGGAGAAACTTCCTGAAACTCGGAGGGGCGACGGCCTTCGCGGTTCTGTTCGGAGGGTGCGACTCCATCCCGAGAAAGATCATCCCCTTCGTCATCCCCCCCGAGGACTACACCCTCGGAGAATCGTCCTGGTACGCATCGGGGTGCCGGCAGTGTCCCGCGGGATGCGGCATCGTGGTGCGGGTCTCCGAGGGGCGCGCGAAGAAGGTCGAGGGGAACCCGCTCCATCCCGTCAACCGGGGGAAGCTGTGCGCACGCGGCCAGGCGGCGCTCCAGGCGCTGTATCACCCCGAGCGGCTGGCCCAACCGCTTGCGCTGGACGGACCGCGCGGATCGGGAAGGCACCGGAAGATTTCCTGGCAGGAAGCGCTCTCCCTGCTCATGGGCGGCCTGAAAAAGGCGAAGGAGCGGCCCGCGTCGCTCCTGATGCTCACCGAGCCGATGCGGGGCCACGAGGGACTGGTCGCCGGGAGATTCATGCAGGCGTTCGGATCGCCGAACCGGCTCGCCTGGGATCCGTTCGGCCAGGACGCCTTCCTCGACGGCTGCGCCGCGGCCTACGGCGCGCGGCAGATTCCCGAGCTCGACATCGCCAACACCCGGTACCTGCTTTCGTTCTCGGGCGACTTCCTCGAAACGTGGATCTCCCCCGTCCACTACGCCCGCGCGTACGGGGCGATGCGCCAGGACCGGCCCACCGTCCGGGGGAAGCTCGTCCACTTCGGCGCGAGACTGTCGATGACGGCGGCGGCGGCGGACCTGTACCTTCCCGCCGCGCCGGGAACCGAGGGGCTCGTCGCCCTGGGGATCGCGCACGTGCTGGTCCGGGAAAAACTGACTCCTCAAGCCGCGCAGGCGCCCGCGTCGTGGAAGAAAGGGCTGGAAAAATATTCCCCCGGTGCGGTTGCCGCGAAGAGCGGCGTGTCGGCGGACACCCTGGCCGCAGTGGCGCGCGAGTTCGCCTCCAACCAGCCGGGGCTGGCCGTGGCGGGCACCGCCGCGGGGTCCTGCACCAACGGAAAGTTCCAGCACGTCGCCGTGGGGCTCCTCAACGTCCTGGCGGGCAACGTAGGGAAGGAAGGCGGCGTGCTCTTTCCGGACCGGACGGCGGAGTTTTCCCGCTACGGCAGGGAGGCCCGCCTGCTCGCGCCCGATCCCGGAAGCGGCTATCCGGAATTGCGCGCCGCCATGGAGCGGATGCGCAAGGGGGAGTTCCGGATGGCGCTGCTTGCCGGCGCGTCCAACCCGGCCTTCACGATCCCCCCCGCGCTCAAGTTTTCCGAGGCGCTCCTGTCGGTCCCGTTCGTCGTCTCCTTCGCGTCGTTCCTCGACGAGACGTCGTCGCTTTCCGACCTGATCCTTCCCGCGCCCACCTTCCTCGAGGCGTGGGGAGACGATATCGCCCCGGCGGGGCACGAAGGGGAAGCCGTCACGCTCCTCCAGCCGGTGGTCGATACCTTCCGCGACACGCGGTCGATGCCCGACGTGCTGATCGCCGCCGCAAGGGAGCTGGGCGGAGAGGCGGCCCGGGCGCTCCCGTGGGGATCGTTCAAGGAATGCCTGGAAAAGGCGTACGGCGGCCCCGGCGGGCCGATGGAGAAATATCTTCAGGAAGGCGGCATCTTCCGCGGGAGGAAGTCTTCCGTCGGACGGCTGCCGCGGGCGCCCGCCAAGGGCAACCTGCCGGAGCTCGAAGAAGCGACCTTCGACGGGGACCCCGCAAAATATCCGCTGGTCCTGCACCTTTACCCGTCCATCGCCCTCTACGACGGGCGCGGGGCAAACCTTTCGTGGCTGCAGGAGCTGCCGGATCCCGTCACCACGGCCGTCTGGCGCAACTGGGTGGAGATCCATCCGGAGACCGCGCGGAAGCTGGGGCTTTCCGACGGGGACGGGGTGATCGTCTCCTCCCCCGCGGGAAAGATCGAGGCGCACGTCGCGTTCCATCCGGGGATCGCGCAGGGCGTCGCGTCGATGCCGCTGGGGCAGGGGCACGGGAAGTTCGGCAGGAACGCGGAAGGGAGGGGGGGCAACCCCTTCGCGCTGCTTCCCGCGGCGGCGCAGGCCGGCTGTGCGGGGTTCCCGCTGCAGTCGACGCGGATCGCACTCGAAAAAACGTCGATGAAAACGCGCCTGGTCCGGACGGCGCACCCGGAGGGCCAGTGGAAGATCGGCAACGTGATGTGAGGACGGCGGAGGCGCGCGGATGAAGCACCGATGGGCGATGGCGATCGACCTGGACCGCTGCACCGGCTGCGGGGCCTGCGTGGTCGCATGCACCGCGGAGAACAACATCCCGGTCATCGGCGAGGAGGAGGCCGCGAAGGGGCGCCTGATGCACTGGATCCGGGTGAACCGCTACTGGGAGGAGGAAAACCCCGGCGCCCGCGCGACGTATCTCCCCGTCCCTTGCCAGCACTGCCAGCGCGCCCCGTGCGAGATCGTCTGCCCCGTCTACGCCACCTACCACAGCGAGGACGGGCTGAACGCGATGGTGTACAACCGGTGCATCGGCACGCGGTACTGCTCCAACAACTGCCCCTACTCGGTGCGGGTCTTCAACTGGTACGACTACCGGTGGGAGAAGCCCCTGGATGAGCAGCTCTCCCCGGACCTCTCCGTACGATCCCGGGGAGTGATGGAGAAGTGCACCTTCTGCATCCAGCGGATCCGCCGCGTCAAGGACAAGGCGGCCGGTGAGGGCCGGAAAATCAGGGACGGCGAGGTCCAGCCGGCCTGCGTCCAGACCTGCCCGCCCGGAGCGCTTATCTTCGGGGACCTGGAAGACCCCGACAGCGCGATTTCCCGTCTCTTCAAGGACCCCCGCAGGTTCCGCCTCTTCGAGCACCTGGGGACCGAGCCGCACGTCGTCTACCTGAAGCGCAGGAAAGGGGCGGGGGCATGAGCGGCGAGCATCTCCTGGCCCGCACGGACGAGGCGCAGCTCTACCGGGAGCTGTCGCGATCCAACCTGGTGACCACCTGGAAATGGTTCGCGGGGGCGGGGACCCTTGCACTCGTCCTGCTTTGGGGGATCGGCGTCTTCGTTTACATGATGATGACGGGAATGGGGGTCACCGGGCTCAACCGGCCCGTCTTCTGGGGCATCCTGATCGTCAACTTCGTCTTCTGGATCGGGCTCTCCCACTCGGGCACCCTCATCTCCGCGATCCTGAGACTCACGCACGCCACCTGGCGGGCGCCCATCCTTCGCGCGGCCGAGGCGATGACCGCCTTCTCGCTCATGGTGGGCGGCCTCTTCCCCCTCATTCATCTGGGCCGAAACTGGCGTTTCTACTACACGATCCCGTACCCCAACGAGCGGGGGCTGTGGCCGAACATGCGCTCGCCGCTGATGTGGGATGCGGTGGCGATCAACACCTACCTCATCGGCAGCCTCACGTTTCTCTACGTCGGGATGATCCCGGACCTGGCCATCCTGCGGGACAAGTCCGAGGGGTGGCGCAGAAAGCAGTATTCGATCCTTTCGCTAGGGTTCCGAGGCACGCACGCCGAGTGGCGCCGCTACCACCGCGCCTCGACCCTTTTCGCGATCCTCATCATCCCGGTCGCCGTGTCGGTCCACTCCATCGTGTCCTGGGACTTCGCCATGGCGAAGGTGCCGGGGTGGCACAGCACGATATTCGCCCCCTACTTCGTGGTCGGCGCAATCTTCTCCGGCATCGCCGGGGTCGTCCTGGTGATGGCGGTCCTGCGCAGGGTCTTCCGGCTGGAGCGGGTGCTCACGCCCCTGCACTTCGACAACCTGGGAAAGCTTCTGTGCATGATGTCCCTCATCTGGGCGTACTTCTATTTCGCCGAGTTCCTGACCGTCTGGTACAACCGGAACCCCGAGGAGTGGGAGGTGTTCAGCTCTTACGGGAAGTCCTACCTGCCGGTCTTCCTCCTGATGATCATGTGCAATTTCGTCATCCCGTTTCCCATGCTGTGCATGAAGAAGGTGCGGCGGTCGATCCCCGCGATCTTTTTCGCTTCCCTCCTCATCGTCGTGGGGATGTACTGCGAGCGGATCCTCATCGTCACGGCCTCCCTTGCGCGGCGCAACGACCCGTTCATCTGGCACAACTACTTCCCGACGTGGGTCGAGCTGTCGATCACAGCCGCCTCGTTCGCGATGTTCGGCCTGCTCTACATGGTTTTCTCGAAGATCTTCCCCATCATGGCGATAAGCGACATCAAGGAGCGGCTGTTCCACACGACCGAACGCGCCTTCGGGGGAGCATCGGCGGAGGCGATCGCCCGCGTGGAGGAAGGGGAAGAGGAGGGTAGCGCGTGAGCGGCCTCGTCCTCATCGGCCTGTTCGACGGAGTGGAGCCGGCGGCAAAAGCGGGACAGGCGCTGCGCGCCCTCCCGCTTCCGGCGGCGAACCTCACCACGGTCTCCGGCGTCCCCCTGCCGGACGGATCGGTCACCGAGGATCCCCGTCCCATACGTTTCTCCCGCTACGTGGTCGTCTTCTGGTTCGTCGGGGCCCTTGCGGGGCTCGCGCTGGCCCTGGCCACTTACCTGCTTTATCCGCTGATCACGGCGGGCAAGGCAATCATCAGCATCCCCCCGACGCTCATCATCACTTACGAGGTGGCGATGCTCTTCGCTCTTCTGGCCACTCTGATCCTGGGCGCGCGGGAGATGGGGCTTCTGCGGTTCAAGGCAAGGAAGGTCCACGAGCCGCGCATCCATGACGGGAATATCGCGGTGTGCGCCGTCGTGGAGCCGGGGGAGCAGGAGCGCCGCGCACGCGAAGCGATGAAAACCGCCGGGGCACTCGATATCCGGACCGAAGAGGGAGAGATTTGATAACTCTTCGAACGGTACCAAAAAATGCTCATCGTTCGACGCTGCGACGGCTCGGGCTCCTCGTCGTTTTTTCGGCCGTCGTCATCCTCCTTCACGGATGCGAGAAACTCGACCGGAACATGTACGACAACCCGGCGTTCAAGCCGCAGGAAGAGCCGGTCCGGCTGCCCCCGAAGGACTCGGTCCCCACGAAGGGAAGGGAACGGATCCCCCCCCTGAAGGAGGCCGCGAAACTTGCGAACCCCATCAAGCCCACGGAACAGACGCTCCTGAAAGGAAAGGATCTTTTCGGCATTTACTGCGTCCCCTGCCACGGAGACTCCGGGAAGGGGGACGGCCCGGTCGGGAAGAAATACGTCCCCACGCCCGCCGACCTGCGCCCCGGATCCCACGGCGCGCATTCCGACGGGGAACTCTTCGTCATCATCTCCGCCGGGGCCGGCGGGATGCCGGCCTTCCGGGCGGACCTGACGCCCGCCGAGCGGTGGCAGATCGTCGCCTTCCTGCGCACCCTGAAATGACGGTAATGGAATCCGGCAATCCTCCCGGCGCGAATCGGGAGGCGCGGTTCCCTCATCCATTTTCCATGAGGTTATTCCGATGTGCAGGATGATCGCATTCGCTTCCACGGAACCGGTGGACGTGTCGCCGTACCTGGGCCATCTCTCCGAATTCGCCCGGAGCGGCAATTTCGTCGAGGAATGGGAGAAACGGCCCGGCGGGAACCATCCCGACGGGTGGGGGATCGCCTGGCGGCAGGGAGACGAGATCCGGGTCGTCCGCAGCGGAAAGCCGGCCTGCGCCGATCCGCAGCTATTCGAGGTCCGCATGCGAACCGACCGGTTCATCGGCCACGTCCGGTACGCCTCCAACACCGCCACGGTGAACGCCGCCAACTCCCACCCCTTCTTCGCCCTGGGGGCTGCCCTGGCGCACAACGGGACCTTCGGGGGGACGATCGGCGAGGAGGCAAACCGGAGAAACGTGAGCGATACGCTCGTGTTCCTCGAGCGGCTCGGCGTCCTTTGGCGCGAGAGGAGTTTCCCGCGCCTTGCGGAAGCGATCGCGGAGATCATCGACGATCCCGAATCCGTGGGAGACTACTCCGCCGCCAACCTGCTGATCGCGTCGGGAGAATCGTTGTTCGCCCTGCGGCGCTTCCGGAGGAGGGAAGACTACTACACGCTCTACCTGCGGACCTCGCCCGGACAGGTCGTCGTCGCGAGCCAGCCGCTCGGCGGCGAACCCGGGTGGCGTCCCTTAGGCAACGGGGAGCTGGTGGAGATGGACCCTCGCGCCCCCCGTTCCGTCTTTCTCCCCGTGACGGCCTGACATGCCGGCGCCCGCGAAGATCGACCTGCGCTCCGATACCGTAACGCTCCCCACGCCGGGGATGCGGAAGGCGATGGCGCGCGCAAAGGTCGGAGATTCGCGGCGGGGGGAGGACCCCACCGTCCGGGCGCTCGAGGAGCGCTCCGCCGCCCTGTTCGGGAAGGAGGCCGGGCTGTTCGTCCCCTCCGGGACGATGGGAAATCTGTGCGCGGTGTCCACGTGGTCCCGGCCCGGGGACGTGATCGTCGCATCTTCCGCTTCCCACATCGCGGGACGCGAGGGCCCGGCCGTTTCCCACATGGCGTCCGTCGCCATCCTTGGGATCGACGCACCGGGCGGGATCTTCTCCGCGGAGGAGGTCGCCCAAGCCATCGCCGCCACCCCCGTTCGCATGGAGTCGAAGGTCCGGATGGTGACCGTCGAAAACACCCACAACGCCGGCGGCGGGACCGTCTTCCCCCTGGCGGAGCTCAAGCGCATCCGTTCCGTGTGCGCGAAATCCTCCCTGCCCCTGCACATCGACGGCTCGCGCATCTTCAACGCCTCGGTGGCGTCGGGGGCCTCCCCGGCCTCGTACGGGAAGGTCGCCGGCTCCCTGATGTTCTGCCTCTCCAAGGGGCTGGGGGCGCCGGTCGGTTCCGTGCTGGTGGGGGCGCGGGATTTCATCGCGGAAGCGCGAAAGGTCGGCCTGCGCGTGGGCGGAGGGATGCGGCAGGCGGGGATCGTCGCGGCGGGAGGGCTCTACGCCTTAAGCCACCACGTCGAGCGGCTCGCGGAGGACCACGAGAACGCGCGGGCGCTAGCCCGGGGGCTTGAGGAAATCCCCGGCGTGGAGATCATCAACGCGCCGGTCCCGACGAACATCGTCCTGTTCCGCTGGCAGGCCGCTTCGGCCGGGCTCCCCTTCTTCCGGGAGGCGATCGCCCCCAGCGGGGTGCTGGTGGACGACCGCATGTTCCCGCTCTTCCGGGCGGTCACTCACTTAGGGATCGGAAAGACGGAGATTGCCCGCGCCTTGCGGGCGTTCCGGGAAGTCTTCGGGCGGGGAAAGAGATCCTAACGAGTACGGGGGCAGGCGCAACCCGGCCCCTGTCGGTTTAGTGAAACTTGCCCGGAGGCGGGGAATGCTTCGCGATGTCCTCCGCGACCTCCCCCACGGTCTGCTTCATGAAACGGTCCGCCTTCTTTTTCAGGCTCTCTCCGGAGGAGGCCATCTTGGACACCCAGTTGCTTCCCTTGAGCACGAAGCCGACCCCACCCGCGATCAGGCGTTCCACCTTCCCCCCGCAGGTCGGGCATTTCTTCAGCGGCGGATCCGACATCTTTTGGGTCGTCTCGAACTCTCCGCATTCCTTGCATTTGTATTCGTAGGTCGGCACCTTATTCCCCCGGCTGCTGTATATGGAGATGCAATTATCTCATAATAATAGTCGCTAAAGGAGGCCTTCCGGCTTGTCCCTTTTTCTTATCATATTCTTCACGATCTACGGGGGGACCCACGCCTATGCGCTGTACAAGGCGCAGACCGCCCTCGGATTCGGGTGGAAGGCGACGCTTGCGGCGATCCCCCCGCTCGCCGCGCTCGCATGCGGTCCCCTGATCGTCTACGCCCTCGGGGGGCGCGGGATGGAAGACGCCTCCCGGGCCGCCTCCTGGGCCGCGTACACGTGGATGGGGTTTCTCTTCTTTTTCACCTGGACGAACCTCGCCCTGGATGGCGTGAATCTGCTCGCCCGGCTTGCGACCGTCGTTTCCGGCAAGGGGGCGAGGCCGCTCGTCGTCTATGGAAAACCCGCATTCCTGGCGCTGGCGGGGCTGTCCCTGGCGCTGGGCGCCTATTCCCTGCTCGAAGCATCGCGCATCCGCACCGAACATTTCCGGATCGCCACCGGGAAGCTGCCGGCGGGGACGACGCGCATCCGCGTGGCGCAGATCTCCGACGTCCACTTAGGGCTGATGGTCCGCCATGGGAAGGCGGTCGCCATCGCGAAAGCGATCCGGGAGGCCGCCCCGGACATCCTCGTTTCGACGGGCGACCTCGTCGACGGCCGGATCAATCACCTCGACGGCCTGTCGGAGATCTTCCGGGAGATCCGCGCGCCGCTGGGCAAGTACGCGGTGACGGGGAACCACGAATTCTTCGCGGGGGTCGGGCCGGCGCTCGACTTCACGCGCCGCGCGGGATTCACGGTCCTGCGGGGAGAAGCGGCGACGGTCGGAAACGCCCTGCGCATCGCCGGGGTGGACGACGCGGTGGCCGACCGATTCCGGGCGGGTTCCCGGCGATCGGAGGAGGAGATCCTGGGAAGGGAACCTTCCCCTCTCTTCACGATCCTCCTCAAGCACCGCCCGATCCTGACTCCCGCCGCGCGAAAGGGGGCCGACCTGCAGCTTTCCGGGCACACGCACAACGGCCAGATCTTCCCCTTCCGGCTCCTGGTCCGGTTCTGGTTCCCGCTTCTGTCCGGACCCTGCTTCACCGGCGGCGGCGCCGTCCTCTACACCAGCCCGGGGACGGGAACGTGGGGGCCGCCGATGCGGTTCCTCTCCCCTCCCGAGGTGACGATCGTCGACATCGAGCCGGACGCGGCGTCTCGCAAGTAGGCCGCGTCGGGTATAATCTCCGCCATGGAATCTTTTCTCTTCGTGACCGACCTGCACGGGAGCCGGTGGAAGTACGAGCGGACGCTCGCGCTGGCCCGGGATGCGGGCTCGTTCCTCGTCATCAACGGGGGAGACATGTACCCCCACGGGCGGATGCACGAGGAGCAGGCCCGGTTCCTGCGCGAATTCCTCGATCCCCACTTCGCGCAGTACCAGGCGGCGGGGATCCGGCACCTGGGCCTGACGGCGAACGACGACCTGCGCGCCCACGACCCGTTGTTCGAAGCGGTGTGCGCGAAATATCCCCTCGTCGGCAACCTGGCGGGACGGCGCATCGCCGTCGGCCCGCACGAATTCATCGGGATGAACCTCGTGACCGATTTCCCGTTCCGCCTGAAGGACCGCGCCCGGATGGACGCGCGCGATTTCGTCTTCCCTCCCCAGTTCGGCGGCGGTCTCCTGTCTCTCCCCGACGGATGGGAAGAGATCCCCGACTGGCCGGCGTACGCCGGGACCCTGCCGACCATCTAGGAAGAGCTTGCCTCCCTGCCCACGCCGTCGGACCCATCCCGCGCCGTCTATGTGATCCACGGGCCGCCTTCGGGGCTTTCCCTCGACGTCTGCCGGGGAGGGGCAAGGGTGGGCTCGGCGGCGACGCGCCGGTTCCTTGCGGAGAAACAGCCGCTCCTCTCGCTGCACGGGCACATCCACGAATCGCCCGAGGAGAGCGGCGTCT
>JACRMU010000040.1 GCA_016219515.1 Deltaproteobacteria bacterium | reverse complement strand
GGATCCGGCGCAGGTCCTTCGATCCCGTAAACACGAACCCGAACAGGTCGAACGCTTCCCGCTCCATGAAGTTGGCCGCGGGCCAGACGGCGTCGACGCTCGGCAGCGTGGTGTTCTCCCTCGGCAGGAAGACCTTCAGCCCGATCCGGTGCCCGAGCGTCAGGGAGTGGAGGCGGTAGGCGACGGCGAACCGGTCCTTGCAATCCACCCCGGACAGGCACATGAGCGAGTCGAACTTCATCGCGGGGTCGTCCCGCAGGAAACGCGCGATCTCCGGAAGCGACGCCGCGGACACGACGACGAACGGCGGCCACACCGCTTCCGACTGGAGCTCCGCCACGGCGTCGCCGAACTTCCCCTTCAACGATTCAAAGATGGCCACGGGTTCCAAGGTTGTCCCTTACGCCTTCTTCGCTCCGAAATTTTTCTTCTTCTCGATGATCTTCTGCAGCTGGAGGATGCCGTCGATCAGCGCTTCCGGGCGGGGGGGGCAGCCGGGGACGTAGACGTCCACGGGGACGATCAGGTCCACACCCTTCACCACGCAGTAGGAATCCTTGTAGAAGGGGCCGCCCGTGTTGGCGCAGGACCCCATGGAGATGACGAACTTGGGCTCCGGCATCTGCTCGTAGAGCCGTTTCACCCGCTCGGCCATCTTGTGGGTGATGGTTCCCGCCACGATCAGGAGGTCGGACTGCCTCGGGGAAGCGCGGAAGACCGCGCCGAACCGGTCGAGGTCGTACCGGGAAGCGCCGGTCTGCATCAGCTCGATGCCGCAGCAGGCGGTGGCGAACAAAAGATACCAGAGGGAGGACTTGCGCGCCCAGTTGACGAACATGTCGGCGCTGCCGACCATGACGTGCGCCTCGGGGCCGAACGGGGCTTGTGCGGGAGCGGCGCCGCGCGCCGGTTCGTTGCTCATTTCCCCTCCTTCCGCGCCGGGGCATCCTGCATCGTGCGCACCCAGTCGAGGTCGCCCTCTTTCCAGAGGTACGCCAGGCCCGCCAGGAGGATGACGATGAAGACGAACGCCTCGACGAACGCCACCATCCCCAGCCGCTGGAAGATGACCGCCCAGGGGTACAGGAGCGCCACTTCCACGTCGAAGATGATGAAGATCAGCGCGACGACGTAGAAGCGGATGTTGAACTGCACCCAGGAGGAGCCGAACGGCACTTCGCCGCACTCGTAGGTGGAAAGCTTGACCGGGGTGGGGTCGCGCGGCTGCACGAGGCGAGAGACCAGGAGCAGCAGCGCCACGGTGACCGCTCCCAGCACCATAAACACAAGGACTGTTGCAAAATCCGTGAGCATCCCGTTCGTCCCGTCCTATCTCGTCCCGGTTAACAGAGGACCCCCGCCGGTTTCAGACAGGGGCAGGAGGATCTCCTTATTTCGGGGAATGCCAACTGTATACAATCGACACTATACGATACTCGGGAATCTCCCCAAGTCAACCAAAAAATATCCAGCGTCCGGGAAACGGCGGCGGAAGGGGGGAACCCGGGGACCGGCCCCTTTTCTATATATAATAACATTCATGGACCCCCGCACCCCCATCGGGCTGCCGGAACTGCTCGCTCCCGCCGGCAGCGGGGAGGGCCGGAACTGCTCGCCCCCGCCGGCGGCGGGGAGGCGCTGCGCGCGGTTCTGGCGGCCGGGACGGACGCCGTTTACGTGGGCGCCAAGGGGTGGAGCCGGGGAGGACCGAGACTCGGGCTTTCCCCCGGGGAGATTTCCCGGGCGGCCCGGGAATGCGCCCGCGCGGGGGCAGTCCTTCACGTCGCGCTGAACACCGTGCCCGCCGCGGCCGAAGTGCCGGCCTATCTATCGGCCCTTCGCCGGCTCCGCGATGACGGAATACGGAACGTGATCCTCTCCGACCCCGGCGCGATCGCCCTCGTCCACAGGGAGATCCCCGATCTTTCGATCTGCGCGTCCGTCGGGGTCTCCGCCCTCAACCCTCCGGAGGCGATCTTCTACCGGGAACTGGGGGCGGAAACGATCGTGCTCCCGACGGCGGTGTCGTCCGGGGAGGTCCCCGCCATCAAGGCGGCCAGCGGGCTGAAGATCGAGGTCTTCATCCGCTGCCGGGCGGAGTTCATCCTCCAGGGGAAGTGCGGGCTTTCGGGATACGTCCGGGAGGCCGGCGAAATCGCGGAGCGGCCGGGGCTCGCCGCGGCCGGTCCACCCTCTTCCGCCAAGCGGAGCGGGCGCTGCTTCCTCGTCTGCGCGGCCCTCCCCGTCGACCGGACCCCCTACTCCATCGAGGAGGAGCTCGCCGACTGGATCGCGGCGGGGGTCGACGCATTCAAGATCGAGGGACGGGACCTCCCGCCGGCGAAGCTCGCCACGCTCGTAACCCGGCTGCGCGCAAAGCTCGACGCGGCGATTGTCACGGCCGGCGGAGATCCCTCGCGCGGCAATAGCGACTAACCCGCCTGGAAGTCGCTACGCCTCCGGGGCTCCCCCGTCGCGGGTCGCCTTGGCTTCCCCTGCCCCTTCGTTTTACGTGCCCCTCGGTTATCTCCCAGTGGTTGGCCATGCTGCTCGGTACGCCAAGATTAGCTTCCCTTGTTGGGTGGGTTCTACTACAGACGGTGTCGCCTGCGGCTCTCGCGAGGGGGACCCCTGCGGCGTACGCTCCTTCAGGCGGACAGGCGCACTCAGCCGGCGAGGGCCTTGCGGAGCTCCTTCGGGACCGGGATCGGCTTCCAGGAGGCGTCGATCGACCGGCAGGAGATTTTCCCCTCCGCCGCGAGCACGTCCTTCCCCTCCACCGTGCGGAAGAGCGAGAACCCGAAGGAGGCCCCCTTTTCCCCCAGGCGGACGAGCCGAGTCCGCAGGGTGAGAGGGTCGTCGAACCGGACCGGGGCCCGGTACCGGCATTGCGTCGCCACGATCGGGAACCCGAAATTTTTCTTCCGGTTCCGGTACACCGCGTCGGGGGGAAGCCCGCGGGAGCGGAGGAACTCATCCAGCCCGCGCTTGAAGTAGTCCAGGATGGCGGCGAAGTACGCCACGCCGTACGGATCGGTCTCTCCGAATCGGACACGGATTTCGATGGTATGGGAGGGAGACGGGGGCATCGGTACCTCCGCTGCGGTGCGTCCTGCGCCGCGAATTGCCGGAACCCGGAACTGCACGCATTTTAGGATTACCCGCACGGGCGCCGAAAGTCAATCCGGCGAGAAATACGGGCTTTAGCGAACGCGAGGAAAATACGGTAAAGTATTGGGGTGGTTCCCCCCGAACAAAAAAAGGAAGTCGCCCCTCCCCCCGCACCGCAGGAAGTGACGGTCGCGCCGGGAAGTCCTCTCCCGCCGGGGGTCGTCCCCGGCCACTTCATCCGCCGGCGGTCCGACCGCGCGGTCCTGGGCAGCCTCGTGGTGCTGGCCGTCCTGGGCCTCCTCACGCTGTGCTACTTCGCCTCCTCGGTCTTCATCACGATCCTCTCCTCGATCCTGATCGCCCTTGCCCTGGAGCCGCTGGTGGTTCTCCTGGGCAAGCGGGTGCGGCTCGGCCGGCGCACTTCCAGCGTCATCGTCGTCTTCCTGGCCATCGCCGTCCTCTACGGGATCCTTTACCTGACGTACGGAAGCGCGCAGCAGCTCTTCTCCGACCTGCCCACTCTCATTGAACAGATCCGGAACGCGCCGCTCGTCCAGCGCATTTCCAACGAAGCGTACCGGCTCACGGAGACCCTGCAGGATGCGGGGCGGACCATCGCCCCCCCTGCCCCTCCGTCCCCCGTGAAAGGGGCCCAGATCATCCTGCGCGACACGACTTCCTGGTCCGAGACCTTCCTCCGCGGGCTCGGATCCCTCACCTCGATCCTCTTCTCCCTGAGCTTCATCCCGTTCCTGGTCTACTTCCTCCTTGCGGAAAAAGAGCATCTCATCCGGCGGACCCTGGCGCTTTTCCCCCGCGAGCACCGGGAAACCGCGTCCACCACCATTGCCGGCATCGAGAAGATGCTCCAGAAGTTCCTCACCGGCAATGCCATCGTAGCGGGCATCCTGAGCGTCGCCACGGCGTTCGTCTTCCTTCTGGTCGGCCTGCCCTACTGGATCGTCCTGGGCACCGTGAGCGGAGTCGCCAGCACCATCCCGTACCTCGGGCTCATCCTGGGCCTCCTCCCCCCGCTCATCGTGGGGTTGGTCACGTTCGACTCGGGGGCTCCCGTCGCAGTGATCGCCGCAAGCGTGACCGGCCTTCACGTGGTGGCCGCCAACCTGCTGATCCCGAAGCTCGTCGGGAAAGGGGTCCAGCTGAATCCGGTGGCGTCCACGGTGAGCATCATGTTTTTCGGGTGGATGTGGGGGGGGATGGGGCTGATCCTGGGGATTCCCATCGTGGCGGTGCTCAAGACCGTGCTGGAAAACATGGAGCCCACCCGGAAGCTGGGGCAGTGGCTGGGAGACT
>JACRMU010000057.1 GCA_016219515.1 Deltaproteobacteria bacterium | reverse complement strand
GAACGGAACGAACTCCGCCCAACCGCGGTTCGCAAGGACCTTCGTGATCGCCGCCGTCAGCGTCGTCTTCCCGTGATCCACGTGGCCGATCGTACCCACGTTCACGTGCGGCTTCGTGCGCTCAAACTTCTGCTTGGACATCGCGGTCTCCTCCCGTTCGCGTGGGAATCATTCTTCAGGCGCCCTTTACCTTCGCGACGACTTCCTCGCTGACCGAAAGAGGCGCCGGCTCGTAATGGTCGAACTGCATCGTGTAGGTGGCCCGGCCCTGCGTCTTGGAGCGGAGGTCGGTAGCATAACCGAACATCAGGGCCAGCGGAACGTGGGATCCGATCACCTGCGTGTGCCCCCGGGCCTCGACCTGCTGGATGCGGCCCCTACGCGAGCTCAGGTCGCCGATGACGTCCCCCACGAACTCCTCCGGAGTCACGACCTCCACCGCCATGATCGGCTCCAGCAGGATGGGGGCGGCATGGTTGCAGGCGGTCTTGAAAGCCATCGATCCGGCGATCTTGAAGGCCATCTCGGAGGAGTCGACCTCGTGGTAGGAGCCGTCGACCAGCGTGATCTTCACGTCGACGACGGGGTATCCCGCCACCACGCCGTTCTCCGTGGCCTCCCGGACGCCCTTCTCCACCGCCGGGATGTATTCCTTGGGAATCGAGCCGCCGATGATCTTGTTGACGAACTCGACCCCCTTTCCCTTTTCCCCGGGCTCAACCGCGATCCAGACGTGGCCGTACTGCCCGCGGCCTCCCGTCTGGCGGATGTACCTTCCTTCGTGCTTCGCGGCGCGGGTCACCGTTTCACGGTAGGCGACCTGCGGCCGGCCGACGTTCGCCGCCACCTTGAACTCGCGCATCAGGCGGTCCACGATGATTTCCAGGTGGAGCTCCCCCATTCCCGAAATGATCGTCTGGCCCGTCTCTTCGTCGGTCCGTACCTGGAACGAAGGGTCCTCGACCGCAAGTTTCTGCAGCGAAAAGCCCAGTTTCTCCTGGTCGGCCTTCGTCTTCGGCTCGATCGCGATGGAGATCACCGGGTCGGGAGCGACGATCGACTCCAGCACGATCTCGTGCTCCGGGTCGCACAGCGTGTCGCCGGTGAAGGCGTTCTTCAGGCCCACGCAGGCGACGATTTCGCCGGCGTAGACTTCCTTGATCTCCTCCCGCTTGTTCGCATGCATTTTCAGCAGCCGTCCGATCCGTTCCTTCCGCTGCCGTGCCGGGATGTAGACATGGTCGCCGGAACGCACCGTGCCGGAATAGACGCGGACGAAGGTGAGATGGCCGACGAAGGGATCGTTCATGATCTTGAACGCAAGCGCGCAGAAAGACGCCGAATCGTCGGGCTTTCGCTCTGTGGTGGAGTCGTCCCTCGGATCGATCCCGGTCACCGGGGGGATGTCCAGCGGGGACGGCATGTAGTCGATCACGGTGTCGAGCAGCGGCTGCACACCCTTGTTCCGGAAGGCGGAACCGCATACCACCGGAACGATTTTGAGGCTGATCGACGCCTGCCGGATCGCCGCGGCCAGCTCCCCGACCTCGACCTCCTCCCCGTTGAGGTACTTTTCCAGGAGGGAATCGTTCACGTCCGCCACGGATTCGAGCAGCGCTTCCCGGGCGCGGGCCACGACGTCCCGGAGCTCTTCCGGGATCGGCTCCTCGTGGTACTTCGCGCCCAGCGTCTCTTCGTCCCAGACCACCGCGGTCATGCGCACGAGGTCGATGATCCCCCGGAATCCGTCCTCTTTCCCGAGGGGAAGCTGCACGGGGACCGGGTTGGCCGCCAGCCGCTCCTTCATCATCCGGATGCACCGGTCGAAGTCGGCGCCGGTACGGTCCATCTTGTTGATCATCGCAAGGCGCGGGACCCGGTACTTGTCGGCCTGGCGCCACACGGTTTCCGTCTGCGGCTCGACGCCGGCCACGGCGTCGAACAGGGCGACCGCGCCGTCCAGGACGCGCAGCGACCGCTCCACCTCGATGGTGAAATCCACGTGCCCGGGAGTGTCGATGATGTTGATCCGGTGCCCCTTCCAGAAACAGGTGGTCGCCGCGGACGTGATGGTGATCCCGCGCTCCTGCTCCTGCTCCATCCAATCCATCGTCGCCGTGCCCTCGTGGACCTCCCCCAGCTTGTGGGAGACTCCCGTGTAATACAGGATCCTCTCCGTCACGGTGGTCTTCCCGGCGTCGATGTGGGCCATGATCCCGATGTTCCGGGTCTTTTCCAGCGGCGTGACTCGCGGCACGAAAATGCTTCCTTCCCTGTTCCCTTCGGTTTACCAGCGATAGTGCGCGAAGGCCTTGTTCGCCTCCGCCATTTTATGGGTGTCTTCCTTCTGCTTGATGGTCGTTCCACGGTTGTTGAAGGCGTCGATCAGCTCGGAGGACAGCTTCTGCACCATGGTTTTCTCCGCGCGGTCCCTCGCGTAGCCGACCAGCCAGCGGATGGAAAGAGACAGGCGGCGTTCGGGACGGATCTCGACCGGGACCTGGTAGGTCGCGCCGCCGACGCGCCGGGACTTCACCTCGACGAGGGGTTTGGCGTTCTCCACCGCTTTCTTCAGGACGGCGACCGGGTCCTCCTTGGTCTTGTCCTTGATGATGTCCATCGAGCCGTAGACGACGTTCTCGGCGACGCGCTTCTTCCCCTGCTTCATCACGGCGTGGATCACCTTCGCCACGAGGACATCGCCGTACACGGGGTCCGCCGTCACGTCCCGCTTGGACACGTATCCGCGTCTGGGCATACGATTCGCCTCCTCCGACAAATCCGCTGTACTTTGCGTTCGAAACCGGGAAATGCCCCTTCCGGGCCGCGAAAGCCCGCGAATGGAGCGCTTACCCGTCTGTTTCCCCGTTCCGGCGGGCTCGCCGGGATAAGGATGGTACTGCTCGAATCCGGTTAGGGAAAGCTATTTGGGTCGCTTGGTACCGTACTTCGACCGCGACTTCCGTCTGTCCTGGACACCAACGGAATCCAGCTTCCCTCGTATGATGTGGTACCGGACGCCGGGGAGGTCCTTGACCCTCCCCCCCCGGATCAAAACGACCGAATGCTCCTGAAGGTTATGCCCCTCGCCGGGGATATATACCGTCACTTCGACGCCGTTCGTGAGGCGCACCCTGGCGACTTTCCGGAGGGCCGAATTCGGCTTCTTCGGCGTGGTGGTATAGACGCGGAGGCAGACTCCCCTCTTCTGAGGGCAATTTTCGAGCGCCGGGGAGTTGCTTTTGTTCGCGGCCACCAAACGGCCCTTCCGGACCAACTGGTTGATCGTGGGCATTCCTTCCTCGTTCTTTCCTGTTCCGTCAGATTCCCGTTTTCCTAAACCAAAGCAAGTTTTTTACCATGCCGCATATTCAGTGTCAACCTGTTTCTTCTTCACCTTCGACAAGTTCCGTGGGGGGCTCCTCCTTGACCTCGGTGGCCAGCGGCGGATCCGCCTCGAAGCTCACCTTCCGGTAAAGGACCCCGCCCGTCCCCGCGGGGATCAGGCGTCCCATGATGACGTTTTCCTTGAGCCCGGACAGGAAGTCGACCCTGCCGTGGACCGAGGCATCCGTGAGAATCTTCGTGGTTTCCTGGAAGGAGGCGGCGGAGATCCACGACTCCGTCGAAAGCGACGCCTTCGTGATCCCCAGGAGCTGCGGCTCCGCTTTCGAGGGTTTTCCGCTTTCCGACTTGATCCGCTCGTTCTCCTCCCGGAAGATCCACTTCTCCACGCTCTGCCCCACCAGGAAGTTCGTGTTTCCCGGATCCGCGATCTTGACCCGGCGCAACATCTGCCGGACGATCACCTCGATGTGCTTGTCGTTGATCCGCACTCCCTGGAGCCGGTAGACTTCCTGGATCTCGTCCACCAGGAAGCGCGCCAGCTCCTTGTCACCCAGGACGCGGAGAATGTCGTGCGGGTTGGGCGACCCGTCCATCAGCGCCTCCCCCGCGCGGACCCGCTCCCCGTCGTGGACGGTGATGTGCTTGCCCCGCGGGATCGTGTATTCCCGCGTATCGCCGATGTCGGGCACCACCTGGATCTTCCGCTTCCCCTTGAAGTCCTTCCCGAGCCGGACCACCCCGTCGATCTCGGAGATCACCGCGTACTCCTTCGGCTTCCGGGCCTCGAACAGCTCCGCCACGCGGGGCAGCCCGCCGGTGATGTCCTTGGTCTTCATCGTTTCCCGGGGGATCTTCGCGATGATGTCCCCCGCCTGGACCTCCTGCCCCTCTTCCACGTGGATGTTCGATCCCACGGGGAGGAGGTAGCGGGCGTCGCTGATGGACCCCGGCAGCTTCAGCGTCCGGTTCTTGTCGTCCTTCAGCGAGATCCGGGGGCGCGCGTCCGGGTCCTTCGCCTCGATGATCACCCGGGTGGACCGGCCGGTGACTTCGTCCACCTGCTCCCGCATCGTGCCGCCCTCGATGATGTCGCCGAACTTGATCTTCCCCCCGACCTCGGTGAGGATCGGTATGTTGTACGGATCCCACTCGGCGAGCCGCTGGCCTTCCTTGATCTTTTCGCCGTCCTTGACCATCAGGGTGGCGCCGTAGGTGATCTGGTACTTTTCGCGCTCCCGGTTGCTTTCATCGACGACCACCAGGAATCCGTTCCGGTTCATCGCCACCAGGCGGCCTTCCCGGCTCCGGACCGCGGAAACGCCCTGGAACTTCACCTTGCCGGTGTGCTTCGACTGGATGTTGCTCTGCTCGACGAACCGCGACGCGGCGCCCCCGATGTGGAACGTCCGCATGGTGAGCTGCGTCCCCGGCTCGCCGATCGACTGCGCCGCGATGATGCCGATCGACTCGCCGATGGCGACCATCTTCCCGCGGGCCAGGTCCCGGCCGTAGCACAGCGCGCATACGCCCCGCTTGCTTTCGCAGGTCAGCGCCGAACGGATCTTCACCTCGTCCATGCCCGACATCTCGACCTGCCGGGCCGCCTCTTCGTCGATCTCTTCGTTCGCGGACACCAGGAGCTCTCCGTCCGCGTCGTAGATGTCCTCGAGCGCCACCCGTCCCAGGATGCGGTCGGAGAGCCGGTCGATGATCTCCCCTCCCTCGATGAGCGCCCGGACGGGAATGCCGTCCAGGGTCTCGCAGTCGATTTCCACGACGATGCAGTCCTGGGCGACGTCCACCAGCCGGCGGGTGAGGTACCCCGAGTTCGCCGTCTTCAGCGCGGTGTCCGCAAGCCCCTTGCGCGCCCCGTGGGTGGATATGAAGTATTGCCCCACGGAAAGCCCTTCGCGCAGGTTCGACGTGATGGGGGTCTCGATGATCTCGCCGGAGGGCTTCGCCATCAGCCCGCGCATCCCGGCCAGCTGGCGCATCTGCTTGTCGGAGCCCCGGGCGCCCGAGTCGGCCATCATGAAAATGGGGTTGAAGCTCGGGACCTTCCGGTCCTTTCCGTCTTTTCCCCGGACGGCCTCGGTAGCCATTTCGCGGAGCATCTCCTCCGCGATCCTCTCGGTCGCCTCCGACCAGATGTCGACCACCTTGTTGTATCGCTCTCCGTTGGTGATGTGCCCCTCGCGATACTGCTCGTCGACGGACTCCACCTTGGCGGTCGCTTTGTCGATCATTTTCCCCTTGTCCTGGGGGATCTTCATATCGTCGATGCAGATCGAAAGGCCCGACAGGGTCGCGTATTTGAACCCCAGGGTCTTCAGCTGGTCGGCGAGGATCACGGTGGCCTTCTGTCCGCAGCTTCGGTAGGCCACGTCGATCAGTTCCGCCAGGTCCTTCTTCTTCATGATCTTGTTGACGTACTCGAAGGAAACCTCCCGCGGGACGATCTCGTACAGCAGCACGCGCCCCGTCGTGGTTTCCACGGCCTTTCCGTTCACCCGGACCCGGATCGTGGACTGGAGCTCGACCTCGCCCGCGTCATAGGCGATCCGCACCTCGTCGAAGTTGGAGAAGAGCTTCCCCTCCCCCTTCCGGCCCTCCCGCGGACGGGTCAGGTAGTAGATCCCCAGCACGATGTCCTGCGTGGGGCTGATCACCGGCTTCCCGTGGGCGGGGGACAGGATGTTGTTCGTCGACATCATGAGGACGCGGGATTCCATCTGCGCCTCGATGGAAAGCGGAACGTGGACCGCCATCTGGTCCCCGTCGAAGTCCGCGTTGAATGCCGTGCACACCAGCGGATGGAGCTGGATCGCCTTCCCCTCGATGAGGACCGGCTCGAACGCCTGGACCCCCAGGCGGTGCAGCGTGGGCGCACGGTTGAGCATCACCGGGAGCTGCCGGATCACCTCGTCCAGGGCGTCCCAGACTTCCCGCTTCTCCTTTTCCACCATCTTCTTGGCGGCCTTGATCGTGGTCGCGTGGCCTCCCTCCTCGAGCTTGTTGAAGATGAACGGCTTGAACAGCTCGAGGGCCATCTTTTTCGGAAGGCCGCACTGGTGCAGCTTGAGCTCCGGACCGACGACGATCACCGAGCGTCCCGAGTAGTCCACACGTTTCCCGAGCAGGTTCTGGCGGAACCGGCCGCCCTTCCCTTTCAGCATGTCGGAAAGGGACTTCAGGGGCCGCTTGTTCGACCCGGTGATGAGCTTCCCGCGCCGTCCGTTGTCGAACAGCGCGTCCACGGCCTCCTGCAGCATCCGCTTCTCGTTCCGGATGATGATCTCGGGGGCGGACAGGTCGAGCAGCCGCTTCAGCCGGTTGTTCCGGTTGATGACGCGCCGGTAGAGATCGTTCAGGTCCGACGTGGCGAACCTCCCGCCGTCCAGCGGGACGAGGGGGCGCAGGTCGGGCGGCAGCACCGGGATCACGTCCATGACCATCCACTCGGGCCGCTGCTCGCTGTCCCGGAAGGCCTCCACGATCTTGAGCCGCTTGGAGATCTTCTTCTTCTTCGCCTCGGACGCGGTGTCCGTCATCTCGCGGCGAAGCTCCTCGGACAGCTTTTCCAGGTTAAGCGTCGAAAGGATCGTTTGGATCGCCTCCGCGCCCATCCCGGCCTTGAAGCCGTCCCCGAACTCCTCGCGCTTCTCGCGGTATTTCGTCTCGGTCAGGATCTCCAGCCTCTGGAGGTCCGTGTTCGCGGGATCGATCACGATGTACTTCTCGAAATAGATGACCCCTTCCACGTCCTTCATCGGCATGTCGATGATGGTGGCGATCCGGCTGGGGAGACTCTTCAGGAACCAGATGTGTGCCACGGGGGAGGCAAGCTCGATGTGCCCCATCCGCTCCCGGCGGACCTTCTGCTGGATCACCTCGACGCCGCACTTCTCGCAGACGATCCCGCGGTGCTTCATCCGCTTGTACTTCCCGCAATTGCACTCATAGTCCTTGATGGGACCGAAGATCTTCGCGCAGAACAGGCCGTCGCGCTCCGGCTTGAAGGTCCGGTAGTTCAGCGTCTCGGGCTTCTTCACCTCTCCGTGCGACCATTTCTGGATCTGTTCCGGCGAAGCGATGGAAATCCGGATCCCCGAGAAGAACAGGGGGTCCTTCGGTTTTTCGGCTCTCGTGAAAAGGTCTTCCAAGGCATTCCTCCCGTTTGGGTACCGTTGAAAAGGTTGCTACTTTCCTTCCTCGCTGATCAGCTCCACGTCCAGCCCGAGCGCCTGCAGTTCCTTGATGAGGACGTTGAAGGACTCGGGAAGCCCGGGTTCCAGGGAGAAGTTCCCCTTCACGATCGCCTCGTACATGCGGGCCCTGCCGGGCACGTCGTCCGATTTCACCGTGAGGAACTCCTGGAGGGTGTAGGCGGCCCCGTACGCCTCGAGCGCCCACACTTCCATCTCCCCCAGCCGCTGGCCGCCGAACTGCGCCTTTCCTCCCAGCGGCTGCTGGGTCACTTGAGCATGTACATCGACCCGATGGTGACGGCCTGCTGGAAGGGCTGCCCCGTCTTCCCGTCGTACAGCGCCGTCTGCCCCGACTCCGGAAGGCCCGCGGCCACCAGGAACTGTTTGATTTCCTGCTCCGTCGATCCGCTGAACACGGGAGACGCCATGAATGCGCCCCCCGAGAGCTTCCGCCCCAGCGCCCGCACGCCGTCGTCGGACAACGTGTCGAGATACGTGACGAACCGCTCCGTTCCGTAGACCTTCTTCAGCCAGTCCCGCACCGTTTTCGGGCTGAACGCCCCCTCGACCAGCCGCCGGACCTGCTCTCCGAGGCCCCGGGACGCCCATCCGAGGTGGGCTTCCATGATCTGCCCGACGTTCATGCGGGAGGGAACCCCCAGCGGGTTGAGGACGATGTCCACCGGGGTCCCGTCGGCGAGGTAGGGCATGTCCTCTTCCGGAAGCACCCGGGAGATGACGCCCTTGTTCCCGTGGCGCCCGGCCATCTTGTCGCCGACCGAAAGCTTCCGCTTCATCGCGATGTACACCTTGACCATCTTCAGCACGCCGGGAGGCAGCTCGTCGCCCTTCCGGATGCGTCCGATCTTTTCCTCGAAAACGGCCCGGACCAGGCTCACCTGGTCCTGGGAGACCTGGTGAAGCTCCTCCAGGCGCTCCTTCACCGTCGGGTCCTCCTCGACGGCGATCTCGTGCCACATCTCCCGCGGGATCTCTTCCAGGACCTCCTGGGTCAGCTTCTTCCGCTTCGCGAGGAGGACTTCCGAGCGGTCCTCGCCGGTGAGCCTCGTGGCGGAGGTCTTCCCCGCCAGGAGGGCGCCCATTTTCCCGTACGCCGTCTCCAGGATGATCCGGATCTCGTCGTCCTGGTCCCGGAGAAGCCGGTCCAGCTCCTTCTCTTCCAGCGCCTGGGCCCTCTCGTCCTTTTCGCCGCCCTTCCGCGTGAACACCTTCGCGTCGATGACGATCCCCTCGATCCCCGGGGGAACCCGGAGCGAAGAGTCTTTCACGTCGCCCGCCTTGTCCCCGAAGATCGCTCGCAACAGCTTCTCTTCCGGAGACAGCTGGGTCTCTCCCTTCGGAGTGACCTTGCCGACGAGAATGTCCATCGGCTTGACCCGCGCCCCGATGCGGATGATCCCGCTCTCGTCGAGGTCCTTGAGGGACTCCTCGCTGATGTTGGGAATATCGGCGGTGATCTCTTCCTTCCCCAGCTTCGTTTCCCGGGCGACGCACTCGAACTCCTCGATGTGGATGGAGGTGAAGATGTCTTCCTTGACGATCTTCTCCGAGACCAGGATCGAGTCCTCGAAGTTGTACCCGCCCCACGGCATGAACGCCACGAGGACGTTCCTTCCGAGGGAAAGCTCCCCGTCGGAGGTCGCCGGCCCGTCGGCGATGACCTCGTTCCCCTCGATCCGCTGCCCCAGGGTGACGATCGGCTTCTGGCTGACGCACGTGTTCTGGTTCGACCGGCGGAACTTCACGAGATTGTAGATGTCCGCCCCGTACTTTCCCGCTTCGTCCGGCTCGTCCGGGCGGATGACGATCCTCCGCGCGTCGACCGACTCCACCACCCCTTTCCTGCGTGCGGAAACCGCGGCGCCGGAATCCCGCGCCACCACGGCCTCCATCCCGGTGCCCACCAGCGGGGGCTCGGTCCGCAATAGCGGGACGGCCTGCCGCTGCATGTTCGAACCCATGAGCGCCCGGTTCGCGTCGTCGTGCTCGAGGAACGGGATGAGCGATGCGGCGACGGAAACGAGCTGGTTGGGAGAGACGTCCATCAGGGTGACCTCGGAGGCGCGCACCATCGCGAAATCTCCACCCTTCCGCGCGATGACCGACTCCCGGGTGAACTTCCCCGTGCCGTCCACGGATGCGTTCGCCTGGGCGATGACGTGCTTCTCCTCGTCCATGGCGGAAAGGAAGACGATCTCCTTCGTGACGACCCCGTCCTTCACCACGCGGTACGGAGTCTCGATGAATCCGTATTCGTTGATCCGCGCGAAGGTGGAAAGCGATGCGATCAGCCCGATGTTCGGACCTTCCGGGGTCTCGATGGGACAGATCCGTCCGTAGTGGGTCGGATGCACGTCGCGGACCTCGAACCCCGCCCGCTCGCGCGTCAACCCTCCCGGACCGAGTGCGGAGACGCGCCGTTTATGCGTCACCTCGGAAAGCGGGTTGGTCTGGTCCATGAACTGCGACAGCTGCGACGAGCCGAAAAACTCCTTGATGACCGCGGATACCGGCTTGGCGTTGATCAGGTCGTGGGGCATCAGCGTCTCGATGTCCTGGAGGCTCATCTTCTCCCGGATCGCCCGCTCCACGCGGATCAGCCCCATCCGGAACTGGTTCTCGATCAATTCCCCCACGGTCCGGACGCGACGGTTCCCCAGGTTGTCGATGTCGTCCGCTTCCCCGATCCCGTTCTTGAGGTTGATGAGGTACCGGATGACCCGCATGATGTCTTCCTGGCTCAGGACGGTCGATTCCAGGTCCCCCTCCGGGATCCCCAGCTTGTGGTTCAGCTTGAGCCGGCCCACCCGGGAAAGACTGTACCTTTCCGGGTTGAAGAACAGGTTCGTGAAGAGCGCATCGGCGGCATCCTTGGTGGGAGGGTCGCCCGGACGCATCTTCTTGTAGATCTCCTTCAGCGCCTCGTCCCGTCCCTTGATCTTGTCGGTCAGCAGGCCGTCCCAGATCGCGCGGTCGGAGTTCTCCAGCGAAAACACCGTGACCTTCGGAACCTTCTTCTCCCGGATGACGGCAAGCGCCTCCTCGGTGATCTGCTGGCCGCACTCGAGAAGGACCTCCCCCGTGGCGGGGTCCGCGATGTCGATCACGCTCACCTTCTGCTGGAGGTCCTCCACCGGCAGGGAGATCCGCCCGAACGACAGGCCCGAAAACCGCTCCACGCGCTTCTTGGAGACCTTGATCCCCTTCTTGAACGCCACCTCGCCGGTTTTCGGATGGCGGACTTCCACCGGCATCTTCAGGCCCACCATCAGTTCGGGGCGGAACGCCTTCGTGCAGCGGTCGCCCTCGATGGAAACCTCCTCCACCTCGTAGAACGAGCGCAGCAGCTCCTCGGTGCTCTTTCCGAACGCCCGCAGCAGCACGGCGATGGGGAACTTCCGCTTCCTGTCGATCTTCAGGTAGAGCATGTCCTTGTGGTCGAACTCGAAATCGAGCCAGGATCCCCGGTAGGGGATGATCCGCGCCGAGAACAGCACCTTGCCGGACGCATGGGAACGCCCCTTGTCGTGCTCGAAGAAGACGCCCGGCGAACGGTGAAGCTGGCTGACGATGACGCGCTCCGTCCCGTTGATGATGAAGGTGGCCCGCTCGGACATCAGCGGAATCTCGCCGAAGAAGACTTCCTGCTCCTTCACGTCGCGGATGGTGCGGGCGGCGGTCCGCTCGTCCACGTCGAAGATGACCAGCTGGACGGTGACCTTGATCGGCGCGGCGAACGTCATTCCGCGCTCGCGGCACTCCTCTTCGCTCCACTTGGGCGCGCCGATGGAATAGGAAACGAACTCCAGGGAGGCGCGTCCGTTATAGTCGGTGATCGGGAAGATGTTCTTGAACACGGCCTGCAGGCCGGAATCCCTGCGTTTCTCCAGAGGCACGTCGATCTGCAGGAACTCGTTGTAGGACTCGTGCTGTACCTGGATGAGGTTGGGAATCTCCAGGACCTTGTCGATTTTCGACAGGTCGACTCTCTTGATCCGATTGCGGTAATCCAGATAGGCCATCGTTTCACCCCGGGGGTACTGTCGATCGTTGAAGTGCCGGGGGGCGTTTCCGCCCCCCCACCATCAAGCGCCGGTGCGGCGGAATCACTTGATTTCCGCCGTGCCCCCCGCGTCCTCGATTTTCTTCTTCAGGTCCGCCGCGTCTTTCTTGGCGACCGCTTCCTTCACCGTCTTGGGCACGCCCTCGACGAGGTCCTTGGCTTCCTTCAGGCCGAGACCGGTCACTTCCCGGACGACCTTGATCACCTGGATCTTGTTGGCGCCGAAGCCGGTCAGGACCACGTCGAACTCCGTCTTCTCCTCGACCGGCGCCGCCGCCGGCGCCGCCGCCGCGACCGCCATCGCCGGAGCCGCGGCCGTCACGCCGAACCGTTCCTCGAGGGCCTTCACGTACTCGTGCAGCTCGAGGACCGTCAACCCTTCCACCAGTTTGATGAACTCTTCCTTGTTCATGGTTCCCATCTCTATTCCTCCCTTGATCAGGCCTTTATCAGGCAGTCTGCTGTTCGGATTTTTTTTCGTGGATGGAATGCATCGCGTAGACCAGTTTCCGCTGCGGCCCCGAGAGCGCCTGCGCCATGCGCGAAATCGGGGAAGCGAGCCCGCAGGCGAGCCGCGCCAGGAGCACCTCGCGCGGAGGAACGTCCGCCAGCGCCTCGACGTCCGCCGCCGCCAGCACCTTCCCGTAGAAGAAGCCCGCCTTGATCCGGACCTTCGGGCTTGCTCCGGCGAACTCCTTCATCGCCTTGGCCAGCGCCACGGGGTCCCCGTGGGTCAGGGCCACGGCGGTCGGCCCCGAAAAGAACTTCCCCAGCTGTCCGAAATCCGTCTCCTTGGCAGCCAGGCGCATCAGGGTGTTCTTGACGACCTTGAACTCGGCGTTCACCCCCCTCAGCTTCTTCCTGAGGTTGGTGATCTCCAACACGGTGAGACCCCGGAACTCCGCCACCACGGCGCCCTGCTGGGCGTCGATCGCCCGGCGCAGCGTCCCGACGGTATCCGCCTTGCTTTTGCTTTTCACTCGCGCATGCCCTCCTTTCGAGTAGAGATTTGACCTCGATCGAAACCTCTGTCAAAGGCAGAGGGCGCGCGCGAGACAAACCGCCGATCGTTCGGCATCTTGCGGCTCCCCTTGTCTGCGCGGGACGGGCGGCCTGCATTCCGCCCCCTTGGTCGCCTGACGGCGAACCCGCGGTCTTTGACAAAAGAAGTTTCCGTACGTGATTCCTTACTTTTGCTCCGCCTGCAGAGCGTTCGCATTCAGCCGGACCCCGATCCCCATCGTGGTGGAGAGGGCCAGCGTGCGGATGTAGGTTCCCTTCGCCGCGGACGGCTTCGCCTTCATGATCGCTTCGAAGAAGGCCAGGAAGTTCTCCCGGATCCGGTCCTTCCCGAAGCTTACCTTCCCGATTCCCGCGTGCAGCGTCCCCGTCTTGTCCACCTTGAACTCCACCTTGCCGCCCTTGAGGTCGCGGACCGCCTTCGACACGTCGAACGTCACGGTCCCGACCTTGGGGTTCGGCATCAGGCCCCGGGGCCCCAGGATCTTCCCGATCTTTCCGACGGCGCCCATCATGTCGGGGGTCGCCACCGCCTTGTCGAAGTCCAGCCATCCCCCCTGGATCTTGGCGACAAAGTCCTCCGCTCCGACGAAATCGGCGCCTGCCTCCCGGGCCTCCTTCTCCTTCTCTCCCTTGGCGAACACGAGGACGCGGATCGACTTCCCCGTCCCGTGCGGAAGCACCACGGAGCCGCGGACCTGCTGGTCGGGATACTTCGGGTCGACGCCCAGGCGCAACGCAACCTCCACCGTCTCGTCGAACTTCGCGCGGGCGGTCTCCTTCAGCAGATCGAGCGCCTCTTCGAGAGAATACTTTGCCTCCCTGTTCACCTTCTTCCGTGCTTCCAGGTAGGTTTTTCCATGTTTCGGCATTTCTCTCTCTCCCTTCGATGTCCTTTCCTTATAAGTAAGAATGACTCCTTAGAACACCTCGAGCCCCATGCTGCGGGCGGTCCCCTCGATCGTCTTGACGGCGGCCTCCAGGTCCTTCACGTCCAGGTCCGGCAGCTTGAGCTTCGCGATCTCCTCCACCTTGGCGCGGGGAATGCGGCCGCACTTCTCCCGCTTGGGGGTCTTGCTCCCCTTCTCCAGCCCCGCCGCCTTGAGGAGCAGGATGGACGCCGGGGGAGTCTTCGTGATGAAGGTGAAGGAACGGTCGGCGAAGACCGTGATCACCACGGGGATGATCATCCCCTCCTGGGAACCCGTCTTGGCGTTGAACGATTTGCAGAACTCCATGATGTTGACGCCGTGCTGGCCGAGGGCGGGCCCCACGGGCGGCGAGGGGTTCGCCTTTCCCGCCGGGATCTGGAGCTTGATCTGCGCTACGACCTTCTTCGCCATGGCTTCGTTCCCCTCCGATCAGCTTTTTTCGACCTGCGTGAAATCGAGCTCGACGGGCGTCGCCCGGCCGAAGATCGACACCAGGACGATCACCTTCCCCTTGTCCGCCTTGATGCTTTCCACGATCCCGTTGAAGTTCGAGAAGGTGCCGTCGATCATGCGCATCTGGGACTTGATGTCCTCCACCTCGGATTCGGGGATCGCCGCCGGATTCTTCCCCCCCACGAACCCGGTCACCTTCGGCGTGTGGCGCACCAGGTGCCACGTCCGCTCGTCCAGGTCCATCTGGACCAGCAGGTAGCCCGGGTAGAAGCTGCGCGTCCCCGTCCGCTTCTTCCCCTTCTTCATCTCCACGACCGTCTCGGAAGGGATCATCACGTCGCCGAACTGCTCCTGCATCCCCTCCGCCTCGATGCGGTTCTGCAGGGATTCCCGGACTTTCTTCTCATACCCGGAATAGGTATGGACTACATACCACTGTTTCGGCATCTCTTCCTCTTGTGAAGGATTAGAAGTTCAGGACGGAATACACGATCCTGCCCAGCGCGTAATCCACCAGCCCCAGGAAAATGACGATGATCATGACGGTGACGATGACGACCGCCGTCGAGGAAGCCGTTTCCTTCCTTCCCGGCCACGTCACCTTCTTCATCTCGGTCTTGAACTCCTGCAGGAACCCCGAGACCCGCTGGACCAGACCGGCGTCCCCCGCCTTCGGCCTGCCCTCATCCGTCGCCGTCCGGGTCCCCGGAAGGCGTTCCATCAACCTGTCCTTCAGCGACTTTGCCATGAAAACCCCGTCTTTCGCTCCCGGGTGGAGTGGCAGGCCAGGAGGGATTCGAACCCCCAACCCGCGGATTTGGAGTCCGCTGCTCTAGCCGTTAGAGCTACTGGCCTATCCCCGCCGGTTACTTCGTTTCCTTGTGCGCCGTGTGTTTCCTGCACGACGGACAGAATTTCTTGAGCTCCAGCTTGTCCGACATGGTCTTCTTGTTCTTCGTCGTGGTGTAGTTCCGCGACTTGCACTCGGAACACGCCAGCGTGATGATGTCTCTCATGCCGTTCCCCGTTTCCGACAGGAATTTCCGCTACTCGATGATTTCCGAGACGACCCCGGCGCCCACCGTCCGGCCGCCCTCCCGGATCGCAAACCGCAATTCCTTCTCCATCGCCACGGGAACGATCAG